>JBBSHN010000046.1:0-18571 GCA_038252945.1 Propionibacteriales bacterium
GGCTCGATCCTGGAGGCGGGGGAGTCCTCAAAGGTCCCGGCCGATGGCGGTTCTTCTCACCGAACAGCGAGCCTATAGCCGACCACCGCGCAACCCTGGGTCGCTATATCGAGCAGCTGGCGCTGCTGCCCGACCGAGATCCGGCTCCTGTCTAGTGGTGGATCAGCTTCGCCGCAAGTGGATCAGCCGCTGATGCGGCCGCTGCCGGACAAAGTGTGGCCGGCACCCACAGCGTGGTCGAACCGCACTTCGCTCGTGAGAAGCAGGAGCTCGAACCCGGCTGGCTCCTCACCTGGGGTCGCCAGTCAGTCTGTCGGCGTTGCCTGTGAGAGGCCGAGGTCAACGCACAGCGGTGGCGCTTCTTGTTGCCGCGCCACCGACTGTGCGTGAGCAGCGAATCGAATCGAGCAAGCGGTCGAGGCTGCTGAAATAGGTCAGGCTTCGGGCTGCACCTGCACGCCGGACACCTCAAACTCGAGGGTCACCTTGTCCGAGACGAGGACGCCGCCGGTTTCGAGCGGAGCGTTCCACTCGACACCCCAGTCGCGGCGGTTGATCGTCGTGGAGCCCTCGAGGCCGACGCGGATGTTGCCGAACGGGTCCTTCGCTGTGCCGGCGTACTCGAAGTCGATCGTCACTGGCTTAGCGACGCCCTTGATGGTCAGGTCGCCGGTCACCCGGTAGTGCTCGTCGTCGACCTTCTCGACCGTCGTCGAGCTGAAAGTGATCTTCGGGTGGTTGGGTACGTCGAAGAAGTCGTTGGTGCGAAGGTGGCCGTCACGCTGCTCGTTGCGCGTGTCGATGCTGTTGGCCTCGATCGTGACCTCAACGGAGGACTTCTCCGGGTCTTCGAAGTCGAGGTGCGCCTTGCCTTCGAACTCGTTGAACTGTCCGCGCACCTTGGTGACCATCGCGTGCCGCGCGACGAAACCGATACGGCTGTGAGCGATGTCGATGGTGTAGTCACCGGTCAGTGTGCTGGTGTCCGGAGTCTCTACGGTCATGGACCGATCCTTTCGTTGAGCAGACCCTATGATTGATTCTTCAACCATTCAGGTGTTAACCGGTGGGTGCTGCTCGGTATTCCCGCGGACGCAAGAAATCGGCTAACAGTTAGGAGCGTAAGGAAGGCCACTGTGCTCAGCGAAACAGACCGTCGACGCGACCCGTCATGAGCTCGCGCGAGGGCTTGCGTGAGCGCGCCGAACATGTGTGAGCGTCGTGGCAATTAGCTCAGTAACCAATCGTTCGGTGCAGTCGCAAGAAGGTGGGAACGAAACCGAGAGCGGACCAGGCTCGGGAGGAGAGCAGGTTGGTCTGTCGCCAATCGGTAGCAACCACTGGATGCCTGGCCTCGGCAGCCCAGGCCAGCACCGCCTCCGCGAGAGCTCGCCCGGCGCCGAGACCTCGAGCGTGAGGTGTCACGGCGGCGAAGGCAAGAAACGCCGCGTCGTCGGGCCGGATGAGGCCGTTGTTGGAGTTGGACTTGGTGAGTTCGCAGCCGACCGCGGACCCGACCACTGATCCGTCAACCTCGGCGACGAAAGTCGTGAAGTCCGGACTGTCAATGTCCTCCTCCCACTCGGCGATCGACTCCTCGATCGTGGGGACACCGCCTGCGGAGAAGCAGGGCGCCTCGCCCTGGTGCTGTGGGAGAACGAGCTCGAGCCGGCTCAGCGCGTGGATGTCCTCGCGGCAGGCTCGGCGTACGGTGAGGCCGTGAGGCAGTTGTCCGCGCTGCCTCAGCGGATCCCGAATGGCATGCGTGTGCTGGCCACAAGCTGACCGTCGCGAATCGCGACTGCCCCGGATGCTTGAGCCGCAGGTGCCGCTGTCTCAACCTCGGCCTCCGTGACGTCGGGGTCCTCGAAGCGGGCCGAAAGTCGAGGCTCGGCCCTCCGGTGACCACGATGGCGGTCGGCAAGCAGGCACGCGGCGTCGCCGAGGTGCTCCGCGGCGTAAGGAGAGATCTGCAGGCCGGGCACGGGCCTATTCTTCAGGACCGACGTCCGGCAGGCGAGCCAGTCGGCGAGAAGGGAGCCGCATGGAGCTCAATCAGCACTGGTGGAACGAACGCGCCGCTCTGCACGGCCAGGACTCCTACTACGACACGGCGGCATTTCTCGAGGGCGCGTCATCGTTGTTGGCGGTGGATCACGAGCTGGTCGGCGCGGTCGAGGGGGTTGACCTGGTCCACTTCCAGTGCCACACGGGTCTTGACACACTGTCCTGGCTGCGGGCCGGGGCTGGCACCGTCACCGGGGTGGACTTCTCGCCGGTGGCAGTGAACAAGGCACGGGCAACGGCCACGACCGCCGGCTTGTCAGACCGAACTGCCTTCGTGTGCGCTGAAATTCGCGCTGCGCCGGCGGCTGTGTCGGGTGCTCAGTACGACGTCTGCTACGCGAGCCGGGGCGTCTTCGGCTGGATCGCTGACCTTGACGCCTGGATGCGCGCTGCATGTGCGGTGCTGCGGCCCGGTGGACGCCTCGCCGTCATCGACATGCACCCGCTGTACACGATGCCGGCCTCGTTAGAGCCGCTCGTCCTGGACTTCCCCTACGGCTACGACGGTGCACGCACATTTACCGCGTCGGGCTCTTACGCGCAGCCGGACGCCGACACCGTCCACAACGACACGAAGGAGTACGGGCACTCACTTGGCGAGATCGTTACCGCCGCCGCGAACGCCGGGCTGCGCATTGATCGCGTCACTGAGTATCTCGAGAGCGAAGTGGACGATCGAAACTTGCTCACTCAAGACGGCGACGGCTGCTACCGGTGGCGGATCACCGGCGAATGCCTGCCCATGTACTTCGGTCTGAGGGCGACGAGACCCAGCAGTAGGCGAGAACGCTTATGAGTCGGCACTGGCTTCACTGCGACGGAGTCGATCGCCGAGACTGAGCGCGGTCCTGAGCAGCATTGCGTCCGGTCAGCCGCCGAAACGTCGGCCCTGGCGGTGGTGGCACCGAGTTCCGCTGAGCGGCCGTGCGAGCGCGACGGCGCCTTAGCTCCAACCTCAGGCTTTCCTCACCACGCGCCATCGCCCAGCGGTGGTTGGCCGCGAACACCGGCTTCAGCAGCCAGCTGAGCCGTCGTATCAGCGGCTTGGTGGCGCTCACCCGCCAGTCGTAAGTGATCTCGACCTCCGGGCCGTCCTGACGGAAGTACCAGCGGCCGTCGCCTTCTAGATCTCCGTCGGCACTGAGGGCAAACCCGTCGTCGGTGATCGGTTCACTGACCCGCAGCGTCCAGCGGAGCGTGTAGGGCAGCCAACCCTTCGTGTGCAACCGGAAGGCAGGGCCGCCAGAGCCCAACTGCTCATCGTTCACCTCCGCCACGCTGAGGTACACGGTTGGCCACCACCGCGGCAAGGAAGGTGCGTCTCCGAGGGCGTCCTTGACCTCATCAATCGTCCCGGGAACCCGCCATACGGAGCGGAAAAAGTACGCTGCGGAGTTCATTCCAAGAGATCCCTCTAGCCGACGCTACAGATAGAGCAGTATGTTGCCTCGTGCCGGATACGGGGTAGTGCCTGGAGGTTGCATGAAGCTGAACGGAAACAAGGTCACCACGAGCCTCGCCGCGTTGACCGCGGCCGCTGCAGTTGCCGCGGCTTCACCAGCGGCAGCAGCGTCTCATCACAACGGCGGTCGGAGCGATCCAAGGCACCTGGTCGCAGATCACTACACCCGGTCAGCCATGCAGGGCCTCGCTCCGCATACCGTCGTGGTGAGTGGCTTGGACAACCCGCGCCAGCTGGCGTGGGGAAACAGCGGTGGCCTGCTGATCGCCGAAGCAGGACATGGCTCCTACAACTCAGCGAACTGCTCCTCCGGCGGTCCCGAGGGCAACACCTGTATAGGCCGCTCGGGAAAGATCAGTCGGGTGGTTCACCCGGGCAAGGCTGTGAACCACTCGCCGCACCGCATAGCGAAGGGTTTCCTGTCCGGAGCCAGCCCGGATGGCACCTTCGCTGTCGGCTCGGATGGAGTTGATCAGGGTCCTGGTGGTGGCGTCTTCGTACAAGAGACGTTCGCGCCGCCGGATGTAATCCCGCAGGGCTTGGGTGGGCGGCAGTCCGGCAAGCTCATGACGTCGACGAAGCGCATTGTCGCCAACATCAGCGCCTATGAGTTCAAGCACAATCCCGATGGCGAAAGCAAGGACTCGGATCCTTACGCCGTGTTAGCCCTGAAAGGGCGCCAACTCGTCGCCGATGCGGCTGGTGACGACATCCTCAGGGTCATGAACGGGAAGCTGTCGGTGTGGGCCAAGCTCCCCGGAGACACTTCGAAGGTCGATCCGGTTCCCACCAGTTTGGCCAAGGGTCGCCATGGCAGCATCTACGTCGGCACGCTGTACAGCCTCAAGCCGCACAAGGCGCGCGTACTCAAGTACAGCAAGCACGGAAAGCTGCTGAAGGCTTGGGGAAACTTCACGTCTGTGACCGGTGTGGCCGTCAATCACGGCAAGCTCTATGTGAGCCAGCTGTTCGCCGGCTGCGCACCTAATGACCAGACCTGCCTCCCCGGACGCCTGACCAAGGTCGCTGCTGATGGGACCCGTACCACCGTCCGCGTACCTTTCCCCGCCGGACTAGCTGTCCACAAAGGTCACCTGTACGTCAGCGCCTGGAGCATCGCGCCGTCCAAGGGCGCCTTCGGAGCTCCGGACTCGAGCGGGCAGGTCTGGCGCCTTGACCACGTGAGGTAAGCCACTGCCCTAGCGGGGCCCAGGCCTAACCCCCGCGTTGGGTCTAACCGACGCGTTGGCGGTGGGCGCGCGCCTTGGCGCGGTTGCCGCACACGGCCATGGAGCACCACTGTCGCGACTGATTTCGAGATCGGTCGTAGAAGGCCCATTGGCAGTCGTCCGCCGGGCAGATCTTCACCCTTGTCCAGTCACCGCTTACCGCTAGTTCAGCGATAGCAGCCGCGACCATCTCGGTCGGCGTGTGTCCCGACAGGGACACCGTCCCATCGGTCGACACCTGCAGCTGTACCGGCACGGCTGATGCTGGGAGTTCGGCGGCTGGTGTGGCGCCCACTGCAGTCCGCACCGCGTCACGGAACCCGCGCGCCGCATGCCAGGCCTGCTTCGTCGCGTTCTCGGCGGCCAGCCCAAGATGCTGCTGCACCCACGCCTGGAACCCGGACAGTTCCTCGTAGGCGTCGGTGTCTTCTTCGACGTCCACCGTGTTCAAGAAGTCGAGTATCAGGCGCACCGGGTCCCGGCGGGTCGGGTCGGGCTGCAAACTCATGTAACCAGCATAGCTTGATTGGGGGTTGCGTGGCTGCAGCGTAACTGGCATAGTGATATTGCAGGTTACTCAACAAGGAGGGCACAATGAATCCCGGTTTCGTGTACTGGTTGTTCATCCAACAGCTCGAGCAACAGCACGATCTCGCTCGACGGCAACCCGCACCGGCCCTAGCCCAGCGGCGGACGACCCACTGGTGGACACGCTCGCCGCGTCGCCGACCTCTTGGTCACGCAGTCGCGGCGCCGCGCAAACCGGTCGGATGCGCGGCATGACGTCCCCGGTCGCCAGGCTCGACGCGATCGTCCTCGACTGCGCCGACGCCTGGGACCTCGGGCGGTTCTACGCCGAGCTGCTTGGCCGCGACCTGGAGCCGGGCAGTGATGATTCGTGGGTACAGCTGGCCGGTGAGTCGCCGGCGCTGGCGTTTCAGCGCATTGCCCACCACCGACCACCGGCCTGGCCGAACGGCGCTCCGCAGCAGGCTCATCTCGACCTCGAGGTGGCCGACCTCACGACGGCACACAAACGCGTTGTGGCACTCGGCGCGACACCGCTCGATCCGCTCGAGCCGCCACCTGCAGAGGGGCCACGGGGCTTCCGGGTGTACGCCGACCCCGCGGGTCACCCGTTCTGCCTAACGCGCTCCTAGCGCCACGCCGTGCAGCGGCCCCGCTGTGGGAGCATCCACACGTGAGCGACGAGCCGGGCGCCGACTACGTACAACCGCCCGTCGTCCACAACCGACCGATACTTATGGCCGAGCCCGATCCGGGTTGGGCGGACGACTACGCCGCGCAGGAAGCGCGGATCCGCGTGGCGTTGGGCGACGGGGTCCTGCAGGTCGAGCACGTCGGATCCACGTCGGTGCCCGGGCTGGCCGCCAAGCCGATCCTGGACATGCTTCTGCTTGTCGCAGATCCCACTCGTGAGAGGGACTACGTACCGGCGTTGGAGCAAGTCGACTACACCCTTCATCTTCGCGAACCCGGATGGCACGAGCACCGGTTGCTGAAGCATGTAGAGCCGGCCGTCAACCTCCACGTCTTCGGCTCCGACTCTGCCGAGCCGAGTCGCATGCTGCTGTTCCGCGACTGGCTGCGGATGCATGCGGAGGACCGATCACTGTACGAGTCCGTTAAACGGCAACTTGCCGCTCAACAGTGGATGCATGTGCAGGACTACGCGGACGCCAAGACGGGGGTGGTCAAGGACATACTCGACCGAGCCGTCGAGCATGAGGAAACCCGACCCCGGTAACTCGGAATCGACCTGCACACCCGAGGCTTCCGAAACTGTCGGCGCTCTATACGACAGTGCCTACATGTGGACGCGTGAGTTCATCGGCGAGTTTTTGAAGCGGCCCAAAGCCGCGAATCCTTACTGTTCGCGCTTCCTCGGTGACGGTGGGTGGAGGTCTCAGCCGGTTTTCGATCCGGCAGTTGACGAGCGCAGTCCTATTCGGGTGAGGTGAGAGAGGTGACGCTTCACATGCAGGCGTTGAGCGAGCGAAAGGGGACGGCGTTGGCGCTTCTGAGCTTGGCGCAGTTGGCGGTGGCCAACGCCGATTTCGTCACGCCACAGCTCGCGATCGGAGGCGACCTCGACTACTGGGATCACGGGCATGCGCGCGACCAACTGGCCGAGCTCGTCGAAGCCGGTGTCACACACATCGTCGACACCCGGTTCGAGGCGAGCGACGAACACCTCGTTGCCGCCCTGGCCCCCACCATCTCCTACCTGCATCACGGCATGGACGACGTGGGCCAGCAAGTCCCGGGTCGCTGGTTCGACGTTGGAGCGAACTTCGTGCTCGAGGCCACGCGGGATGTCAACGCCGTCGTTTTCGCCCACTGCCACATGGGCATCAACCGCGGGCCGTCGCTCGGGTACGCCGTATTGCTCGCTCAAGGATGGGATCCCGTCGAGGCGCTCGATGCCATCCGGAGCGCTCGACCGATCGCGGCCATCGGGTACGCCGAGGACGCGCTCGCCTGGCACCACCGCCGTACCGGAGCCTCGACCGAGGAGCGGCGGGCGGACGTGCAGCGGCTCGCTCAATGGCGCAGAGACAACGACATCGACGTCGCGACAATCATCCGCCGCATCCGCCTGACCCAGCCCAGTTAATACCGCGCGCCGTTGCCTGGTGTAAGCGGAGACGCTCACGCGTTCGACTGTGACAAGGCTTCAACTCGATCGAGAACGGGCGGTACCTACCGTCCCTGCCGTTGGCCCTCGCCATCGCCAGAAACTTCCACATCTCCGTGGAGGCGATTTTTGTCGCCGACCAGGAGGGACTCCGCTGATCTGACACGGAGGGCGCTCCGGCGGCGCCACCTTGGGCAGACTTGCGGATGTGACCGCACCGTGGGTTCTACACGTCGATCTCGACCAGTTCGTCGCCGCAGTGGAGGTGCTGCGTCGTCCGGATCTGGCCGGAAAGCCGGTCGTCGTCGGTGGTCGCGGGGATCCCACCGAGCGCGGCGTCGTCTCGACCGCGTCGTACGAAGCTCGCGAGTACGGCGTCCGCTCGGGTATGCCGCTCCGCACCGCCGCCCACAAGTGTCCCGACGCGGTCTTCCTGCCGGTGGACGGGCCGGCCTATGAGGCGATGTCCGCCACAGTCATGGAGACCTTGCGCTCTCCGGCACTCGTCGTTGAGGTGCTCGGCTGGGACGAGGCGTTCGTCGCGGCGCAGACCGACGATCCGGAAGCGCTCGCACACGACATCCAGACGGCAGTGCTCAACGCCACCGGCCTGCATTGCTCCGTCGGCGTCGGAGACAACAAGCTGCGCGCCAAGATCGCGACTGACTTCGGCAAGCCTCGCGGCGTCTTCCGGCTCACTGACGAGAATTGGTACGCCGTCATGGCTGAGCGGCCGACGTCGGCGCTGTGGGGCATCGGCCGCAAGACGGCCAACCGCCTATCGGGGCTAGGGATCTCCACGGTGCGCGAACTGGCCGAGGCGGATCCCCGCCGGCTGG
Source organism: Propionibacteriales bacterium (assembly GCA_038252945.1). Classification (GTDB taxonomy): domain Bacteria; phylum Actinomycetota; class Actinomycetes; order Propionibacteriales; family Nocardioidaceae; genus JAUJOE01. The sequence goes on from JBBSHN010000046.1 coordinate 8,257, forward strand.
CCGCCGAGCTGGGTCCGACCATGGGGCCGTGGTATCGCCGGCTCGCTAGAGGGGTCGACACGTCGCCAGTGGATGCGACCCCGTACGTTCCGAGCGGCCGTGGCCGGGAGACGACGTACCAGAAGAACCTCACAGACTGGAAGTTGGTGGAGGCTGAGGTGCGGCGACTTGCGGCCCGGGTGACCGACGACGTTCGCCGGGAGGGGCGCCTGGCGGTCCGCGTCGGGCTGAAGGTCCGCTACGCGCCGTTCGAGACGCACACTGCGAGCGCACCGCTACCGGCTCCCTCCTCCGACACGGCCGCGATCGCTGACTTGGCTGTCGACCTGCTCAGCCGGTTCGACTCCCGTCGGGCGGTCCGGCTGCTCGGTGTCCGCGCTGAAATGGCTCCGCCGGACTCTGGCAACGCCGGCAGCGGGTGAAGTCTTGGTCGCGTCGTTCGGCGCGTTACGGCCCAGAAGCAGCCACTCAGACAAGCGAGCATCAGCTCGCTGTCCTCGGCAGCAGGTCATCGTACGTCAACAGCCGCAGCTCGTCGTTGGTGGCCAGATGCAGGGGTCGGATGGGCAACTTCGCCCTATCGGCCGACTCCATCAAGCCGCGGCCCCACGCGCGGTCAGAGTCCGTGATGTACCCCGGTCCGGGCCGCGACAGCAGGAGGGCGACCGAGCCGCCGGGAACCTCTTCGCTCAGGACCGTGCCGACGACGCTCATCAGATTGCGAAGGAACAGGTCGTCCGGGTAGGTCGGCAGGTCGCTGATCTGGCTCAGCACCGGGGTGGGGAGGCAGCCGGAGTCGAGAAAGGAGCACCACAGCAGCCGCTCGCCGAAGCCGGGCTCACCTAGCAGCCGACGCCAATACTGGTAGAGGTGATGCTGTGTACGGATCGGCATCTGGGATGCCGACGGCGATGGGATGTCATCGTTCATGCCGACGACCTTGCCGCAATGCCGTCAGCTTGTGGCCATCATCCACAGGCTAATCCGGCCACACGCAATGTGAACGCCGCATAGGAGCGCAGAAGCAGCGCGCGCCGGCCTGTCCACCGCCTGAGTTGGCGGTTCGTGACCGCACCAGCAAAACCGTCGGAGCCTTCCTCTAGGTTGTGTGATGCCAAGACACTCACTCCTAGAGGAGGCAATTATGGGCGCACCGGTGGTGCACTTCGAGGTTGTCGGCAAAGACGGGGACGCCCTGAGGAGCTTCTATTCAGGGCTTTTCGACTGGGCCATCGACAGCGACAATCCTGTCGGGTACGGGATGGTCTCGCGCGAGGGCAATGTCAACCCAGACGGCATCGGCATCGGGGGAGGCGTGATGGGTGCCATGCCAGGAATGGACGACTACCCCGGACATGTCACGTTCTACGTCGAGGTACCCAATGTTGAAGCGGCGCTGGCCAAAGCTGAAAGCCTCGGCGGCACCCGTCGGATGGGACCTGATGAGGTCCCTGGCGGCCCGATCCTCGGGCAGTTCGTGGATCCGGAGGGACACCTGATCGGTGTGACTCAATCTAACGGCTGAGCTGGCGTAGCCTCAGTTCCCAGCGCAAGACACGACAAAGCCCCGGCGGCCCTCGTAAAGAGAGCTCGCCGGGGCCTGTCGCACTAGGGCGTCAGAACGCGCTGGTGCCGTTCGGAGTACCAAGACCCGTCGGGCCGTCCCAGCCGGTGCCAGCCGTGCACCACACCGCGGTGGAGCAGGTGCCGTTGCTGCCGGACGTGACGTCGTTCAGGCCGGAGGCGTGACCCCAGGTGTACAAGGCCGGATAGCCGGCGGTGTTACCCGAGAGGGCGTACACGCTGGCGATGATCGGCGAGGAGACGCTCGTGCCGCCGAACGTCATCCAGCCGACGTAACCCTGGTACGCCGTCGAGTCGTAGACAGCGACACCGGTGTTCGGGTCAGCGACAGCTGAAACGTCGGCGTTTGCCTTGCCCCTGCACTGGGTCACCGAGGTCTGCCACGACGGCTTGGGATTGAGGGTCGAGCATCCCGACCCGGCACCGCTCCAGGCGGACTCGGTCCATCCGCGCGTGTTTCTCGCCTTGTTGAGCGAGGTGCCGCCAACGGCCACCACATGCTGGAACGACGCAGGCGCTTCGATGCCGTACCCGTTGTCACCGGTAGAGGCGGTGATAGCGATGCCGGGGTGGTTGTAGGCGCTCATCTCGGCCGAGTCGCCGCCACCGTAGCTGTTGCTGATCGCAGTCACACCGGGCTGGCTCGCCGCGTAGTTGACCGCAGTACCCAGGTTGGCAAACGACGCAGTCTTCGCCTCAACGAGCAGGATGTGGCACGAGGGGCAGGCCGCCGAGACCATGTCGAGGTCGAGCGAGATCTCCTGCGCCCAGCCGCCGTCCTTGCGGGGATAGGCCGTACCGCCGGTCTGGCTGACCTTCCGGAAGCAACCGTTAGCTGTTGTGCAGGGGGTGAGGCCGTAGTAGCTGCGGTAAGTCGCGAGGTCCTGCTCAGCGGTTGGGTCGTTGTACGCGTCGACGATCGCGACGGTAGCCGTGCTGCTCGTCGTCAGTTTGTACGCCGAGCGGATGTCGGCCGGACCGTAGCCAGATGGCGTTGAGGCGTTGGGAGCCGGCTTGCCGTTGGCATTGACTTTCTCGTGCCGGATCGCCGTGCAGCTGGCATATCCCTTGTTCGGCTTGGCGCATACGTGCACGTTGCGGTGGGTAGCACCAGCGCTGGAACCAGCGTTTGCTGCAGTGGCGGAGAAGATCAGCGGCAGAACCGCAGCTCCGGCCAGCAGAGAGAGAACTGGGCGACGGCCCATACGGTAGAACCTCCGGGGGTATGGCCCCTAACTAGGGCAAACCGAGTGAGGAGTATGTGACAGATCACGCACCGTGACCATAGCGATCGAGACTTCTTAGGCTTTCCTCAGGAGCCGCGATGAGCCGCCAAAACGGCGGGGTCGATTCGTAAGGTGCGGAGCCATCGAGGGGGAGGTGCGAAGAGGGTCGCCGGTGCTACGTTGACGCAACGCTGCTCCGTTGCGACAAGGGGTCCCACATGTCACTCGCCACCTCATCCGCACCCTTATCGCTCGCCAGGCGGCGGCGGCGTCTCGGCGCACTCGCCATCATCGCGATCGTTGCGCTGGTGCTGGCCGCATGTGGCGGCAGTACCGGCAACACGGCGAGCAACTCCAAGAAACCTTTGGTGTACGGCGTGTTTGCCACACCACTGGAGGAGCCTTGGGACGGCGCGGTGAACCAAGCGCTCGAGGCCGCCGCGAACAACGGCGAGATCATTTACCGGCACACCGACAACAACAGCTCGGTCGACAAGATGACCCGCACGCTCAACGATCTGCTCACCAACGAGAAGCCCGCCATCATCGTCGGAGACGCCTTTGCCGCTGAGCAGGCGACCCGGGCCATCGCGAAGACCAATCCGAAGACTGGGTTCGTCTTTGGTTCCGGCCTGAAGCCGGTCACTCCGAACTTCGACGTATTCGACAACTGGCTGCAAGATCCCGCTTACCTCGCCGGGATGCTTGCAGGCGGCATCACGAAGACGAACACCATTGGCGTGGTAGCCGCCTTGCCGATTCCGGAGGTCGACCGCATCGTCAACGCCTTCATCGACGGGGTGAAAGCGACCAACACCGACGCCACAGTGAAAGTGACGTTCATCAACTCCTTCTTCGACCCCACCACGGCTAAACAGGCGGCTTTGGCACAGGTCGCTCAAGGCGCCGACGTACTGTTCGCCGAACGCGCAGGCGTCATCGAGGCGGCCAAGGAGAAGAACCTGCCGGTCATCGGGATGATGGTGAATCAAAAGTCAGAGGCGCCGCACAACGTCTTGACCAGCCTGGTGTGGAACATGCAACCGACGGTCGAGCACGTTATCGCTCAGTACAAGAACGGCACGCTCACCGACCAGGGCAACAACCTCGGCAAGTACTCCTTCATGAAGAACGGTGGTTCTTCCCTGGCGCCGATCAACCGCAACGTTCCGGGTGGCGTGCCGCAGAGTCTCATCAACCAGGTGATGGCTAAGAAGAAGGCCATCATGACCGGTAAGTTCACCACGCCGATCGACGAGTCTGCTCCAGCCGGTTCAACCACCGTTGGGCACTGAGCCGCCGCTGGTCGAGCTCGCCGGCATCCGCAAGTCGTACGGCGACCTGCTCGTCAACGACGGTGTCGACCTCACCCTGTACGCCGGTGAGGTGCACGCCCTGCTTGGCGAAAACGGGGCCGGCAAGACCACGCTGATGCGCATCCTGTTCGGCCTGGGGCGGCCCGACGCCGGCTCAATCTTGATCGACGGCCAGCCGGTCGTAATCGCGTCACCCGCGGATGCCATCAAGCTCGGCATCGGCATGGTCACGCAGCACTTCTCACTCGTCGGCCCAATGAGCGCGACGGAGAACGTGATGCTGTCCGACGCTGGCCTCGGCCGTGTCAACCGTGGTCAGGCCAAACAGCAGGTGCTCGCGGCCGCTGAGCGGATCGGCGTACGCGTCGACCCAGACGCTCGGGTTGAGCAGCTGAGTGTGGGGGAGCAGCAGCGGGTCGAGATCCTCAAGGCACTCGTGCGCGACTGCCGTGTCTTGATTCTCGACGAGCCGACAGCGGTTCTCGTCCCCCAGGACGTCGAGGCGCTTTTCGCCTCGATCCGCCGGCTCACCGAGTCAGGGCTCGGAGTGTTGTTCATCTCGCACAAGATGCGCGAAGTCAGTGCGATCAGTGGCCGCGTTTCCGTGCTGCGCCGCGGTCAGATCATTGACACCGTCGCCACCGCGGGAGCGAGCCCGGCAGACCTCGCGCAGATGATGGTCGGACGCCCCACGGTGGGTGTACGACGCGCCGACCGCGGCACTGCCGCCTTGGCCGAGGACGCCGACCTGGCGGCAGCGCGGGCTCTCGACGACTCGGCGTTCACCACTGCGGCAATTCCGGACGGCGCCGTAGGTCCCACGTCTGCCGTGCTGGAGATCAGTGGGCTGCGGCTGGCCGGCCGGGCCCGAGACCTGCTCGCACGCATCGACTTGAGCGTATTGGCGGGTGAGATCGTGGGCATCGCCGGCGTCTCCGGCAACGGACAGACCGAGTTGGTCGAGGTGCTCAGCGGACTTCTGGCGCCCACCGCCGGCCACGTCGACGTGAACGGCACCGATGTGACCGGTGCTACCCCCGCGGAGGTGCTGGCCGCCGGGCTCGGCCGTCTGACCGAAAACCGTCACGCCTCGGTGGTGCCGCAGCTGTCGGTGGAGCAGAACCTCGTGCTCGAGGACCTGCCGCGCTTCCGCCGAAGCGGACTGCTCGACCAGGCGGCGATCCGGCGGCACGCCGAGGAGCTCATCGACCGGTTCTCCATTAAGGCGCAGCCGACAGACCCGGTCAGCTCCCTGTCGGGCGGCAACATGCAAAAGGTCCTGCTGGCCAGGGCGTTGGCGCGTGACCCCGTCGCATTGGTCGCGTCACAGCCGACCCGTGGACTCGATGTCGGCGCGGCAGAGTTCGTCCACACCCAACTGCTGGCCAGACGGGCGGCTGGAGGTGGCGTGCTCCTCATCTCCGAGGACCTCGAGGAGCTGCTCGCGCTCGCTGACCGCATCGTGGTCATCTACGAGGGCCGGCTGGTGGGCCAGGTGCCCGCCGAGAAAGCGACGCCGGAGGAGCTCGGCCTGCTGATGTCAGGTCAGGCGGCCTGACGTGCAGGCGCCGAGGCTGGCGCTCCGCGGGCGGGAGCCGCGGTGGTTGGCCCCGCTGCTCGTGCTGGTCGCCGTCGGAATCGTGTACGCCGTCACCGCCGGACCGATTCGTGCAGCCGGTGCCAACCCGCAGGCGGCGTACCAGCGCTATGTGTTCACGCCACTGACCGGTCTCGGGCCGTTCACGGAGGTGCTGCTCGCCGCCACCCCGATCCTCTTCACCGGGCTGGCGGTCGCGATCGCCTTTCGCGCCGGCTACTACAACATCGGCGCCGAAGGCCAGTTTCTGGCCGGCGCCATCGCCGCGTCTACCGCCGGTCTCTATCTCCCTCATGTGCCGGGGGTGCTGGCGGTGCCCCTAGCGCTGCTGCTCGGGTGCGTCGGCGGAGTGGCCTGGTCCGTCGTACCGGCGCTGCTTCGAGTGCACTACGGCATCGACGAGGTCGTCACCACACTGCTGCTCAACCCGGTGGCACTGCTGCTCGTGCAAGGGCTGCTGAACGGACCTTGGGCCAACAGCACGAGCGGCTTCCCGGTGTCGAACACGTTCGGGCCGGGCTACCGGCTGCCGTCGCTGATCTCCGGGTACCAGCTGCACGTCGGCCTGATTCTCGCCGTTGTGCTGGCTGCGCTGACCTGGCTGGTGATGGCTCGCACAGCAACCGGTCTGCGGGTGCGCGCGGTTGGCCTTTCCCCAGCCGCCGCCAGCTTCTCGGGCATCAACGTTCGGAGGGTGCAGTTCCGTGCAGCGCTGGTCTCCGGTGCAATCGCCGGACTCGGCGGCGCGACGCAGGTTCTCGGCGTCGGACAACAGCTGACCGACCAGGTGTCAGGCGGCTATGGCTACACGGGGATCGTCGTGGCGACTCTCGGCGGTCTCAGCGCTTTAGGAGTGGCGCTCGTTGCGCTGCTGCTCGGTGACATTACGGTGGGCGCGCAGAACGCCTCACTCGTGCTGGAGCTGCCTCCGCAGATGGGCCAGATCATCAGTGCGGCCCTGCTCATCGCGGTGGTCGGGCTCTTGGTGCTGCGTCGGTACAAGATCGTGCGACCGCGGAGCGGGTGACGTCATGAACATCGCCTACCTCGCCCTGTTGGGCGCCATGCTCACCACCGCGACGCCCCTGCTCCTCGGCACGCTTGGGGAGCTGCTGTGCGAGCGGTCCGGCGTCCTCAATCTCGGCATCGAAGGCACGATGTACGCCGGGGCGTTCGTAGGCTTCTATGTGGCCGGACGGGCCGGCTCGGCCTGGATCGGGCTGGCCTCCGCCATGGCCGTCGGACTGCTCGCCGGCCTTCTGGTGGGGCTGCTCGCCGTCACCCTCGGCGTCAACCAGCACGTCGCTGGCATCGGGACGACGTTGCTGCTCATCGCTTCGTGCGACTTCACAAACCGGCTGCTGTTCGGCGCCGGCACGGTGCCCAACGTCGCGAAGTTTCCCGTCCTGTTCGCCAACGTGCCGGTGCTGGGCCAGTATCTGCTGACCTACGTCACCTTCCTCATCGTCGTACCAGCCTTCTACTACCTGATGCGATCCACCGGCTTCGGTCTGCGCCTGCGTGCCGTGGGTGAGAACCCGGAGGCGGCCGATGCGGCCGGCATCTCCGTCGCTCGTACCCGGTACTCCGCCCTGGCGGGCGGAGGCGTGCTTATGGCGGTGGCCGGCGCGTTCTTGTCGCTGGCGATCCTCGGCTCCTTCACGCTCAACATCACCAACGGCCGGGGCTGGGTGTGCATCGCCCTGGTGATCTTTGCGCGCTGGCGGGTGCTTCCGGCGGTGCTCGGTGCGTTGTTGTTCGCGTTCGTCGACGCGCTGCAGCTCCAGCTGGTGATCACCCCGCAGTTCGCGTCCGTCCCCCGTGAGGTCATGATCGCTCTCCCGTACCTGGTCGTCATCGCCGCTCTCGCGGTCTCGGGACGCAACCTGCGTTACCCCGGCGCCTACCTGCAGCCCTATCGACGTACCTGAAAGGTGACTCCCGCATGAGTGACGAGACCGATCGTGGGTTCCTCGCATCGGCACTGGCTGCGGCGCGGCAGGGGTACGCCGAGGGAGGCATCCCGATCGGCGCCGCGCTGGTCTCCGCAAGCGGTGAGATCCTCGGCACCGGTTACAACAAGCGGGTGCAGCTCGGCAGCGCGATCCGTCACGGTGAGACCGACGCTCTGGAGAACGCCGGGCGCCTTCGGGCTCCGGTCTACGCCAGCTGCACGATGGTGACGACGCTCTCCCCGTGCGACATGTGCACGGGGGCGATCTTGCTGTACAAGATCCCGCGGGTGGTCGTCGGCGAGAACCGGACGTTCTACGGCGGCGAGGACTTGCTGCGGGCGCGTGGCGTCGACGTCGTGGTTCTCGACGACGAGCGCTGTGTGCAGCTGATGCGTGAGTTCATCGAGGCGTCGCCCGAACTGTGGAACGAGGACATTGGGGAGCCAAACTAGCGCTCGATGCGGAGGCGGACTGGTCAGGGTTTCAGCTGACGAAGCCTGGCGTCGCCTGGTGCGAGCGTTGTTCACTGCTTTCGGCGTCGCGGAGTGTGGGTGTCGCGCGCGATAATGGAGACCCAGATCGGCACCGATGGCAGGAGCAGTTCTTCCCGTGGATTTCGGCGAGTTCGACCTCGACCGCAGCACCGCTCGGGCTTGGAGCGAGTTTCAAGCGCGCCTCGGTGACCACCTCTCGGCGATGCAAAACGACGACATCCTCGTCCTCGCGGTCGACTCCACGATGTCTGACGACGAAGACGGCGCCGCGCCATACGTGCAGTTCTGTGCAATCGACGGCGACATGGTGCGATCGGAGGTGTCGAGCAACGAGTACCTCGACAACCGGTACGCGCTCGACGCAGGTGCACGCGACGTGCTCACCGAGCTGGGATGGTCCCCACCGACCGGCAAACGCGACGTCGAGGAGGGTGACTCCGGCTCGGCGAACTTTTGTCTCGAACTGGATCGCGGCTCTGCCGACCGGCTCGCCGTAATGACCGTAAAGGCGCTGCGCGACGTATTCGGGGTAGCGCATCCGGCGTTCCTGTCAGCGAAGAGCTCCGGCGACGGCGAGGCACCAGACCTTGGCATTCCATCGCCCGTCGTCGAGTCTGCGGTCGAGGTCGACGAGCCGCTGGCCGTCTTGCCGGAGAGCGTCGACCACCTTCGCGCACTTGTCGACGCCGCGCTCACCCCGGTGTTCGGGCATGGGCCCAAACATGACTCCGACGGCGACATTCCTGTGGTCGCGGGCAGTGCGCTGTTGTTCATTCGGGTGCTCGATGACGCACCGGCCGTTGAGATCTTCAGCACGATCGTCCGCGGCATCACCGATCTCGACGCGGCCGCCGCCGTGGTCACCGACCTCAACAACGGCATCCGCATGATCAAGTTCGTGCTCATCGACGATGTGATCATCGCGGTCGCTCACGTCGCTGCGCTGCCGTTCGCGCCGCTGCAGCTGCGAGGAGTACTCGATTACATGTCCCGGGTGGCAGATGGCGTTGACGACGGTCTGGTCACCCGGCTGGGTGGCCGACGGGCGTTCGAAGAAGAGTCCGCCACCGAGCCGGCCAGCGAAGACGACGACGAGAGCAATGACCTGCCGCCCGAGCTCCTCACTCTGCTGCACCTGGACCCCAGCGGCGACTCCGCCGTGGAGCCGGACCTGGCGGCCAGTGTGTGCAACTACGACCGTGACGTCGTTTTGAGGTTGCTCAAGATCTCCAGCCAGGAGGAGATCGCCTGGCGACAGTCGTACGACGAGGCCACGATGAAGGGCGACCGCGACGAGGCGGCGGCCTCCGACGCAGAGGCGGCTGGGTGGGCCAAGACCGTCGAAACGCTGCGCGGAGCGTTGCGGGTGATCGTCGAGCGCGACCGTAGATAGCGATTCGGTCACGACTGTGTCTCAGGCCGCTCGTTTGTCGGTGGTCAGCGCCAGAATGTGAGGCGTGCGCAAGCAAGAGGAGCAGCAAGGCGATCTAGCCGAGTTCGCCGCCTGGATTCCGCTGACGTGCACCCTTGTCGTGCTGGTGGGCCTGTTTGCTGCTGCGACGCTAGCGCTGCCAAGTCCGCCGCAGTATCCAACCGGCCCGCTGTCCGCGCGGGATCTGTTCCATCCCGAGTGGCTGATCGCAGCGGCTCTACTGGCGCTGCCGATCTACCTAGTGGCCCGCCGAAGCTGGCGCGTCGGCCTGGTCGTCGTACTAATCGCCGGGCTGCAGGTCTTGTACATCGCCGACACTGCGATCGGCACTTTGCATCACGCTGGCATCCGAGATGGCTTCTCCTCCCTTTGGTACGTCGTGGCGCTCGTTCAGCTCGCGGTGTTCGTCTCTGCAGGCGCCGTTGGAGCCGTTCGCGATCTCAAGGACCGGCATTGGGCGCGCATGATGGGCAGGATTTTGGCGCTTCCGCCGCCGCCTCGGTCGGTTGGCCAGCGCAGGTAGTTGCCCCCGCGTACTTATCCCGCCGCCGAGCACTGACCGGCCGCCCCGCGTACTTAACCGCGGCCGCCGAGCTCGCACCGGCCGCCCCGCTCTGCCACGCTGACGTGGCACTATCACCGTCAACATGGCAAATTTGCGGTGCGGACCGAGCCTTTCCCACGCCAACGCTCCTTAGCACTGGGAATCCA
>JBBSHN010000047.1:0-18513 GCA_038252945.1 Propionibacteriales bacterium
ACAAACCCTTCTTGAGCCTCTCCTAGCCCAGGTGCGACGCCGGCTCCGCACAGGCCAAATGAGAGCCACACGACCAGCGTGGGCAGCCGCGATGAGAGCGACGAACCCGGCGCCTGGTCCGAGCCTCGCCAGGTCCGGACCTAGGAGCAATACAACAAGCAGCCGCGATCCGAGCACTGCGTCGGGCAGACGAGCGGGTGATGACCACGGCGACCGGGATGTGTATGGCAATCCCTCGCTGTCGCGCTGATCGCGCTGCTCCGATTCCTCCGTGGCGGACAGATCATTCAGGAGAAATGCCCGTGAAAAGAGCACTCAGTTTCATTGCGCTTGTCCTGGTGGCAGAGCTCACCGCTGCCGGCTGCGGCAACGACACCAGCGCGAAGAGCGCCAGTGGCAGAAGCTTCAACGACGCCGACTAGCCTTCACCCAGTCGCCTCACTACCTGCGAAAACGCGGATCGGCATGGACGGACGCACGACGCTGCGGCGGCGGCAAGTCGGTAGGGACGCTTGCAAGTGAAGGCGATGGCCTTCGTGTCGTCACCCTCCGCGGAATGAGCGTCGGCGCTGTACCTCATGTGGCCTTTGGTGTCGTCGTCGCCGCGAATCGGGCGCCGGTCGAACTCGGTCATGATGTCTGACTTCCTGTACGGACGAACTCCTGACCGTCGGGGTGGGGCAGTGGAAGCAACCCGCGTCTTTGGCTGCTGTCCGGCGTCGCAGTCGTTCGTTTCGCAACTTGCCTCCACTGCATTGAGAATCCTCTGGTGGGAGCAGTAGAGCGGCAGATTCGCGATCGTGCCGCTGAGAGCCTCGTTGAGATCGCTGATCTTGAGGTTCGCCATATGTTCAGTGGTTACGGGTTCTACCTCGGTGAGTTGTTGGTGGCGGCCGCCTGGGATGGTGCGTTCCGGCTTCGGTACCGCGAAGCGAACAGATGGGTCTACAAACCTGTTGATCCGGCGGCAGTCGATGATCCGGAGGTGTTGGTGGCGCTGGTACGACAGCGAGCCGCACAACTGTCCCGAGAACCCTGAGGGCGACCGTCCCAGGAGGACGGTCCGAACTGTCCGTGAGTGGGGAGCCCATCCGCTTTGGGACGCTCTCCGGGTCGCCGGCTTTGCGCGGCAACAAGACGGCCTGCCCCAGCTCGGCGAATCACGTGAAGTCCTCCAAGAGGAGGGCTCTCAATTGGAGCTTGCGCACGCACTGGTGCGCTTAGTCGGCTCCACCACCGGCTGGGAGACCGGCTGACGGCTCGCGAGACGCTGGGGGAGGTATTCAAAGCACTGGTGCGCAGCCAGAACGCGGCTCCTCGCCAGGTGCCAAGCGCCGCATCGCCAGCAGTGCGTGGTCTCGAATTCAAGGATGCAGCCCAGCATCCGCAGCGTCGAGACCATGTCGACCGTCGGGAAACCACGGTTCATCGGCGGCAGCGATGCTCACCGTCGCCGCGTTGCCGCGGACCGCTGCCTCACGGCTACCAAAATGTCGGAGACCTTGCCGGGATCCTTTTGTGACGCGCACTATCCAGTTGTGCGCAGGGGGCTGGGGATGGGTGAGGATGTCCCGCTGTGAGGGCACTGCGCTATCAGCGGTTCGGGGGCCAAATGACTGTTTGTGAGGTTGCGGACCCGGTACTCCCCGAGGACGGTGTCGTCGTCCAGGTCGGCGCGACTGGTGTCTGCCGGAGTGACTGGCATGGCTGGCAGGGTCACGACCCCGACATCGTGCTGCCGCACGTCCCGGGTCATGAGTTCGCGGGGACCGTGGTGGAAGTCGGCCGTGAGGTGCGCGGTTGGCGGGTCGGGGATCGGGTGACTGTGCCTTTTGTGTGCGCGTGCGGTAGGTGTCAGCAGTGTCGGGGAGGGGAGTACGAGGTATGCGCCAACCAGACGCAACCGGGGTTCACTCACTGGGGGTCGTTCGCCGAGCGAGTCGCTCTGTACGCGGCGGACTTGAACCTGGTGGGGCTTCCGGAGTCCATGGAGTTCGTGACGGCGGCCAGTTTGGGTTGCCGGTTCGGGACGGCGTTTCGCGCTGTAGTGGCGCGGGGTCGTGTTCGGCCCGGCGAGTGGGTCGCCGTGCACGGATGCGGAGGCGTGGGGCTGTCCACTGTGCAGATCGCGGCAGCTGCCGGCGGTCGGGTGGTTGCCGTTGACGTCAGCGCAGCAGCGTTGGCACTGGCTAGCGATCTCGGAGCGGAGGCCACGGTGGACTCCGAGGCACTGGACGTGGCAGCCGCGGTGTTGGAGATCACCAACGGAGGAGCTCATGTGTCAGTCGACGCGCTGGGCCGAGAGTCGACCTGTCAGAACTCGATCCGCTCTCTTCGACCCCGTGGCCGGCACGTCCAGGTCGGACTGATGCCGGCCGCTGAAGGTCACCCGCGGCTCCCGATGGACCGCGTGATTGCGTTCGAGCTGTCGCTGCACGGCAGCCACGGCATGAGCGCCTCGGCGTACCCGTTGATGCTCGGCCTGATCTTGGCCGGCCGGCTAGATCCTCGTCGGCTGGTGACGGCGGAGCTGGGCCTGGACGACGCCGCCGAAGCGCTCGCCAACGTCGGAGCCAGACCCGGGATCGCGGTGGTCACATCTTTTTAAGCGACCGCCTGGGCGCCGCCGGAGTCTTCGTGGCGGCTGACTCAAGCCGCTGCTGGGATGGGGACCGGCATCCACATTCGCAAGTTCAGCCCCGTGTCCGGTCGTTACTAAGGTGATCGCATGCTGCAGACCGCTCCTGAGGCCTACATCCGGTTCCCGCACGTCGTGGGAGAGCTGGTTACGTTCGTCGCGGACAACGAGATATGGCTCGCACCGCTCGAAGGAGGTCGGGCCTGGCGTCTCACCTCCGACCGGGTCCCGGTCGCGAGCCCCCGACTGTCAGCGGACGCCCAGCTGGTGACCTGGACCAGCTTCCGACAGGGAATACCCGAGGTATACGTCAGCGATGTCGTCTCGGGAGTGCCGCGCCGACTGAGCCATTGGGGAACAAACCGCACAATGACAAGAGGCTGGACTCCTGGCGGCGAGGTGCTAGCGGTCACCGAGGCCGGACAACCAGCAATGGCGCGCACCTGGGCATACGCCATTCCCGTCGACGGCTCTCCGGGCCAACGCCTGCCGTACGGCGTAGTGGACGACGTCGCCTTCGGTCCTGCGGGTCAGGTCGCGGTCGCCACGTCGGCCGGATACAGCCGCGACCCCGCCCGGTGGAAACGCTACCGAGGTGGTACGGCAGCAAAACTGTGGCTCGACCAGCGCGGGAACGGGAACTTCGAGCGGCTCCTTCCGACTCATACCGCCTCGCTGGTCCATCCGATGTGGGTGGGCGATCGGCTGCTAGTTGTCAGCGACCACGAAGGCGTCGGCAGGCTGTACGCGCTCGACGGCAGCGGGTCGTCGGGTCTTCAAGAGCTGGCCGGCCACGACTTCTATGTTCGCCAGGCGAGCACCGACGGGCACACCGTCGTGTACGTCTCCGGCGGGGACCTGTGGGCTCTGGACGCAGAAGCTGCCCTCGCTGGCGAAACCCGACCGCAGCGCGTCGACGTGCGGCTGACGGGCGCCCGGGCCGGTCGACAGCCCTACACAATCACCATCGGCGATCAGCGTGGCCCGGTCGCAGTTGACCGCACAGGCCGTGCCAGCGCTGTGGAGTGCCGCGGCACTGTGCACTGGCTCGCTCACCGTGAGGGACCAAGTCATGCGCTGCTCTCGCAGCCGGGGGTTCGCGGGCGGCTGCCGGTCGTCGTCGACGACGAGTGGGTTGCCCTGGTCACCGACGCTGACGGCGAGGACGCAGTGGAGCTTGTCAATCGGAACGATCCAACCGCCGCTCGACCGCGGCTTGCCGGTGGCGCGATCGGCCGAGCCCTCGAGGCGGCGGCTTCGCCGGACGGGCGGACCCTGGCGCTGTCGGCTCATGACGGACGGCTCCTCCTTATGGACCTGCGTGACGACGCCGGAGCGGTCCGCGAGCTCACTCGGAGCGCAGAGGGTGAAGTCAATGGTCTTAGCTGGTCACCGGACTCCGCATGGTTGGCGTGGTCGCACCCCGGCCCCGATCCACTGCGCCAGCTGTGTCTGGCCCGGGTCGCCGACGGTCCCGATGCCCCGGTGGTGGAGGCGACGCCGCTGCGTTTCACCGACACGGAGCCGGTGTTCACCACCGACGGAAAACACCTCGCCTTCTTGTCCGTACGCAGCCTGGACCCTGTCTACGACGCGTACGTCTTCGACCTGTCGTTCCCTGGAGGGTGCCGGCCCTGCCTGCTGCCGCTCTCGGCTCGGACGCCCTCCCCGTTCGACCCCGAAGTCGGCGGCCGCCCGGTCCAGCCGCCTTCTGGCACGCCCCCCACCGGGCCTGCCGTCGCCGATGCGGTGCAGCCAGCTGTCGAACCCGGCGCGGCCGAAACCCCGCGAACGGAGGTCGAGCCGGTGGGTATGCACCAGCGGGTGGTCCCGTTCCCAGTACCGGCCGCGCGGTACCGGCGCCTGCAGCCCGTGCACGGAGGCGTCGCGTGGCTGCGTGCCTCGCCGATGGGCGAGCTCGGCGGTGACCTGCCGGCTCCGGATGCAGAACGTCCCCGACCGACGCTCGAGCGATTCGACCTGGCCACGGGCCGCGTCGAGGTGCTGGTCGACGAGGTCGACGACGCCTGGGCCAGCCGTGACGGTGGCCGAGTGCTTGTCGCGGACCACGAGGCGCTGCGCGTGTTGCCAAGCGACCGCCGGGTGCCGGATGGGCCGGAAGGTGAGCGCGATCGCGTTGAGGTGGACTTGTCTCGCATCCGGGTGCGCGTCGACCCGCTGGCGGAGTGGGCTCAGATGTTTGAAGAGACCGGTCGGCTGATGCGTGATCACTTCTGGCGGGCCGACATGGGAGGGATCGACTGGGATGGCGTGCTGGCACGGTACCGGCCGCTGCTCGAACGGTTAGGGAGCCATGATGAACTCGTCGACCTGCTCTGGGAGGTGCAGGGTGAGCTTGGGAGCTCCCACGCGTACGTTATTCCCAAGCCCCCCGAGCCGGACCAGGTCACCCGGCAGGGACTGCTCGGAGCGGACCTTGAACGCGACAGCGACGGGATCTGGCGGGTCGCCAGGGTCATTCCGGGAGAGTCATCGGATCCAACAGCCCGCTCGCCGTTGGCGGCGCCCGGCGTCGACGTCCGTGCCGGCGATGTGGTGCTGGCCGTGGACGGCACGGAGATCAACCCGGTCACAGGTCCGGGTCCGCTACTGGTCGGCAAGGCGGGCATTCCGGTCGAGGTGGTGGTACGTGGAGCCGACGACGAGGTACGCCGGGTAGCCATCACACCGCTGGCCGACGAGCGCCCGTTGCGCTACCAGGACTGGGTATCGGAGCGCCGACACTATGTGCACGAACGTTCGGATGGCCGGCTCGGTTATCTCCACATCCCCGACATGGTGAGCAGCGGTTGGGCGCAGCTGCACCGAGACCTGCGCTTGGAGATGGCACGGGACGGTGTCGTCGTTGACCTGCGGGAGAACCAGGGTGGGCACACCTCCGAGCTGGTGATCGAAAAGCTCGCCCGTCGGGTGGTCGGGTGGGTCGAAGCGCGCGGGTTCTCACCGACCCGCTATCCCACCGACGCACCCCGCGGACCGGTTGTCGCCGTCGCGGACGAGTGGGCCGGCTCGGACGGTGACATCGTGAACGCTGCCATTCAGGCCTTGGACATCGGCCCGGTGGTCGGCTCACGGACGTGGGGCGGAGTGATAGGTATCGACATGAAGTACCGGCTCCTCGACCAGACCTTGGTGACGCAGCCGCGCTACTCGTTCTGGTTGGAGGGGTACGGCTGGGCGGTCGAGAACCACGGCATCGACCCCGACGTCGAAGTGGTCATGACTCCGCAGGACCGGGTCAACGGCCGAGACCCGCAGCTGGACACTGCGATCCGCCTGGCGCTAGACACTCTCGAGGAACGTCCCGCTACCGCGCCGCCTGCGTCGCTGCCGGAGGTGTTAGGCATGCAGTTCCCATCACCACCGACATCCGGCGTTGCCCAGAGGAGGCAAGCCGGTCAGATCATCGCCGAATGAAATCCGGCCCACACGGCGTCGCGCTCCTCCAGGGGCACCTCGTGGAGCGCCCTTACCAGAGCGTCGATCTCCGGCGTCATGGTGACGAGGACCGTGGCTGGCACGTCGCCGACCGTGGCGAAAGTATGCGGCGTCCCTGCCGACACGATCACGAACTCACCCGCCCTGAGGCGTTCGACGTCAGAACCCCGTGTCACGGCAAGCTCACCTTCAACCACGACAAAGGCTTCATCCCCACGGTAGTGAACGTGAAGCGGCGCCTGAGGGTAGGGAACGGGATTGAGACTCCAGCGACGCATTACGAAGTCCGCCATGCCGGCACTGTAGCCAGGTGACTCTTGGTGTTCCGATCCAGACGAGTTCTTGCCGACCGCCGGATGTGATCTCGCCGCGACTGGTGAGGACAGCGGCCGGATGCTGGGCTCACCCTGCCAACCGGCGATGCGCTTCCTCTATTCGTCGGACCCAGCCGAGCGAAGCTGCCGACTTCACTGGCATACCAAGCCGATCCGGTTCGTGGGCTGGCGAAGCGCGATTGCGACCCCAACGGCAGTAAGGGCGAGCGTTGGCAACTCCAAGATCACCCTGTTTTGCGCAGGTGCTCGGCGATCGACCGCACCGCGGACATGGTCAGCAGGCTGTACGGCTGGTGCACCGGCGAGGGCCAGGTCGAGAACTTGGCGATAACCAGGTTGTCGGCCGGCAAGACGAAGATGTTCTGCCCGTAGATGCCAGCCGCGATGAGGAACGGCGCGGAGGAATCGCGAACCCACCAGCAGTTGCGGTAGTGCGCGCCCGGTGGCCAGTCGGGCGGGTTGTCGCCGGACACGAATGCCTCTGCACCGTCCGGAGCGCCGCGCGCGGTATTCGCCAGCCACGCGTGGGGGAGTACGCCATCGGACAGGTAGAGGACGCCGAATCGAGCAAGATCGCGAAGGGTCGCGCATATGCCGCCGTCGGCCATTGCGTTGCCGTGCCCGTCGACGGTGATTTCCGCGTCGTGCTCCGCGCCCATGGGTCGCCAGACCAGTTCGGAAATGAGCTCGTGGAGCCGGCGGTCTGCTGCGCATTCCAGGACCCAGCCGAGCACGTCGGTGAGGATCGACCGGTAGTGGAACGGTCCTCCATGCTCGCCGTCGTTCACCAGCGTCGGATAGTAGGCGAGGATGTCGGCCGGCCGGGGGCTGCCGTCGCCCGGTCGCCACAGGTAGACCGACTCGTAGGTCCGCACGTCGGCTTCCAGATCGTCGTAGTCCTCGTTGAAGCGCGTACCGGTGCGCATGTCCAGCAGCTGTTGCACGGTTGCGCCGTCAAAGGACGTACCAGAGAGCTGTGCCACGACCGAGGTGACCGGCGCAGAGACGTCCAGCAGACCTCGCGACGCCAGCACGCCGGCCACCGTGGCAACCACCGACTTCGACACCGACATCAGCAGGTGCGGTGTGTCGGGGCGCAGATGATTCGCATAGCGCTCGATGAGGACCTGCCCGTGGTGCAGGACGAGGAAGCCGTCGGTGTAGGTCTCGTTGAGCATCTCGTCGACGGTCAGTGACCGGTCTTCGTGGCGGAAGGACAGCGCTCCGAGATCGCAGGGGGTTGCGGGCAGCTCCGAACCGGAGGAGCCCGACGGTATCCGAACCGTGGGGATCAGTTCGCGAACATGCTGGAACGCCCACCGGTTGTACGGCGGATCCTGCCAGTGCGCCAGCGTGACGAGGCCGTCCCCGAACGGCGGTGCGCCCTGCATGTCGCTCACAGCGCCGGCCGCCGTCCGCCGTCGGTCCACCAGCCGAGCAGCTCCTCATGCGCGGCCGCTATCCGGAAGGCGGTGATGTCGTCAAAGGTCCGCGCCATGATCGACATCCCGATCGGCAGACCGTCCGCAGACATGCCGGCGATGACGTTCTCCATCAGCGCGCCGTCAGCGACTGTGCCTGCCAACGGACCTTCGTGGCAGTAATGGTCGAGGTTGAACATCTCGACTTCGGGCACCCGTCCGTAGGGCGGTTTCGGCTCGAGTCTCTCAGCCCGCTCGATCACCGCGGTCATCAGCTCGACCGGGGTGAGTTTCCGCGCCGCAAACAGCTCGCGGGCCTCGATGGCGGACTCATAGCAGTTCGCTCATGCTTGTCTCGCTTCATTTCGCAGATCGACGACGCGCCGGCGGATAGGTTTCCAGCCGGGCCGCGGCACGCTCGCGCGCAACAGCTTGGCGTCGTCGTGGTTCGGCAGGTCGAGGACCTCAGCGGTTGCACTGTCGTCTCCTCGGTCAGTTGCCGAACGACGGCGAGGTCGTGGCTGATCAGAAGGTACGAGACGCCGGTCTGGTCGCGGATGTCGGCGAGCAGGTTGAGCACCTGCGCCTGGATCGACACGTCAAGCGCCGCGGCGGACTCGTCGAGGATCAGGACGCGCGGTTCGGCGGCAAGCGCCCGCGCGATGGCGACCCGCTGCCGCTGACCGCCGGACAGCGCTCGAGGCGCAACTTCTCGGACTGGCGGACCTCGACGACCTGTCCGGCGTACATGACCACGGTGCGGTCGCACACCGCGGCGGCGAAGCATCGGCTCTCCTTACCAGGGCTGTTCGTGTACGAGCCGTCCGCGCACCCAGGTCTGCCGGACCTGGGTGGTGCAGATGTCGGCGGGGTCGACGTGGGCAAGATCGGCGTCGACGACGGCGAGGTCGGCGTCGAACCGGGGGTTGATCACGCCCGCGCTCTCCTCGACACCGTTGATGCGGGCGCTGCCGGACGTGTAGGCGGCGAGCGAGGTGGCCAGGTCGATCGCCTGCTCGGGGAGGAACGGGTCGGTGCCGGTGCCGCCGGCCGATGGGGGCAAGCTGCGGTTCACCGCGACGTGAATGGCCAGGAACGGGTTTGGGCTGGTCACCGGCCAGTCGCTGCCGGCGCACATATATGCCCCCGAGGTCTGTAGCGACCTGAACGGGTACTGCCAGCCGGCGCGCCGCTCGCCGAGATACGGGATGGTGAGCTCGTCCATCTGCGGCTCGTGCGTGGCCCACAGCGACTGGATGTTCGCGGTCGCGTTCAGTTCTGCGAAACGGGGAACGTCGTCCGGATGCACGACCTGCAGGTGCGCTAGGTGGTGCCGCTCGCTGCTCGTCGGGTTGGTCGTGCGGGCCGCCTCCACGGCGTTCAGCGCACTGCGGACGGCGCGGTCACCGAGGGCGTGAAAGTGCACCTGGAACCCCTCGCGGTCCAGTCGGCTGACATACTCGGGCAGCCGCTGAGGGTCGATGAAGTCGAGGCCGCTGACGTCGGTCGTGCAGCCATCATGGTCTAGGTAGGGCTCGAGCATCGAAGCTGTGTGGTTCTCAGCGACGCCGTCCAGCATCATCTTCACGCTCGTGGCGCGGAACCGGTCAGTTTGCGAAAGCGAGCGGCGGTGCAGCAGGCTCTCGACCTGCTCGAGGTCGCGGACGCGGTCCCACCACAAGGCACCGACGACGGTCACCGCTAACGTCCCGTTCTCGGCCGCACGCAGATACGCGGGCAGCGGGTCAGCGCCGTCCTGGTAGTCGCCGAGGATCGCGTCCTGCCAGCCAGTGATACCCAGCGTAAGCAGGTGATCTTGCGCGGTCAGCAGTGCGTCGTACCAGTCGTCCGCGGTGACCTCCGGAAGCAGCCTGCCGACGAAAGCGGCGGCGCCTTCTTGCAGCATCCCGACCGGATTGCCATCGTCGTCCCTTTCAATGCGGCCGTCCGGCGGGTCGGGCGTGTTCCTATCGATGCCCGCGATCTCCAGCGCCTTGCTGTTGACCCACGCGCCATGCCCGTCCCGGTTCGGCAGCATCACAGGACGGTCCAAGACGATCGCGTCGAGCGTCTCCTTCGTGGGGATTCCTCTGGGGAAGGCCTCCATCGCCCAGCCGCCGCCAGTGATCCACTGCTCGCCCGGATGAGTGCAGGCGTAGTCGCGGATGATTTCGACGTAGCCGTCCGCGGTCGTGGCTTCGCGCAGATCGCAGTGCCTCAGTTGGTTGCCGGCGAACACGGGGTGGGCGTGTGCGTCGATGAAGCCGGGCAGCAGAGTGCCGCCAGCCAGGTCGACCGCATCCGCACCGTCCAGCGTCAGGGACGCGCCGACCTCAGCAATCCACCCATCCCGGACTCGGACTGCAGTTCCAGCGGGCAGGAATTTCCTGCCGTCGAAGATCGTCCCGTTGTAAAAGACGACGTGATCGGCGACAGCTGCCACGGCTCCCCTCAGGTGTGAGAAGTAGACCCAATCATTCACGAAATGCGACTGTCAATGGCCAGCAGACCACGCCAAAACGCACGTTTCGTCAGCTTGGCCGCCAATTTCGCGGCAGAACAGTGAGCGAGTTGGTGACGCTTCTCGGATGCGTTGAGCACCGGGCGCCGTCTCCGGTATCGCGATGCGAGTCAACAGCCTCGTCGATGAGGAGATCATCGACAGCCTCTACGCTGCATCCCGTGTGGGTGTCCCCATCGATCTTGTTGTCCGCGGCATCTGCTCGCTTCGACCTGGAGTACCCGGCTTGTCAGACACGATCAGAGTCCGAAGCATCCTCGGCCGGTTCCTCGAACATTCTCGCGTCTTCCGCTTCACAAATCGAGGCGAGCCCGAGATCTGGATCGGAAGCGCGGACCTGATGTACCGGAACCTCGACCGAAGAGTCGAAGCGGTTCTTCGCATTCACGAGCCGCACGTTCGCTCTCGAATATCGGAAATGCTCGAGCTCGCGCTTTCCCCAGACGTCAGCCGCTGGGAACTCGAGGAGGACGGCAACTGGCGGCGAGTCGATACGTTGGACGGCGAACGGCTGCAGGACTATCAGCAGGCCCTCACTGATCGCTCTGCCTGACTGGCACGCCCATGGTCAGCGAGCAGATAGAAGCCGCAGGGGGAGTGGTCTGGCGAATCACGCAGCGAGGCGTGCCCGAGGTTGCTGTCGTGCATCGGCCGAAGTACGACGATTGGTCGCTGCCCAAAGGCAAGCTCAATCGAGGCGAGCACCCGCTCCTCGCCGCTGGCCGCGAAGTTCGAGAAGAAACCGGCTACGACGCGGTCCTGGGTCGACCGCTCGGGGAGATTCGGTACGCCAAGCACGGTCAACCCAAGCGGGTCCGGTACTGGGCCATGCGGGCCGGGGACGGCGCCTTCACCCGGACCGAAGAGGTAGACGAACTCCGCTGGTTGCCACCGAAGGAAGCCGAGCAGCTGCTGAAACCGCAACGAGATCTGCCGATCCTTCGCCGGTTCGTCGATGATCCTCGCCCCACGTGGGCCGTTGTGCTTGTGCGGCACTCCAGCGCTGGGGAACGCTGGACCTGGCCAGCTGACGACCGGCTTCGCGCACTCGACGACCTGGGTCGGTCTCAAGCAGTGGGCCTCAGCAATATCCTCATGCTCTATCGAATTCACCGCCTCGTCTCGGCGGACGTATTGCGTTGCCTGGGAACTCTCGCCCCTTTCGCCATCTCACTGCACACTTCGGTGGAGATCGAACCACTGATGTCGGAGACTGGCACAGCAGCGGACCCGTCGGCCGCGGGACTGGCTTTTCTTCGAATTGCCGCTACCGGTCGCGCTACCGCGGTCTGCAGTCAGGGCAAATCCATGCCGACTCTGCTGATGGAGACCTGCCGCGCTCTCGGTGCCGAGCCACCCGAGGACCGCACCACAAGCAAGGGTGGGTTCTGGGTGCTTCACCTCGCTAGGCAGCGCTCTCATGAGGATGCGATCTCGATCGCCGGGTTGGAGCGGTTCAAGCCGGTGCGGTCGTGAAGGTCGTTGTGTTGGCTGCTCTCAGCGAGCAAGCGTTTCCAGATGCCGGAACCAGCGGCCGAGGAGCAACGCTGTCGGCCGAAGCCAGCGTCCAGGTCGCAAGTAACTTGACCATGAGCACGACCCAATGGTCTGCCGCGTTAATAACGGCTCATGACGAGACACGCTCCCAGAAGTGAACTTGAACTGAACACGTCAACTCCTTCGACGGCTACGTCACCACCACGGGGGTTCGGCCCGACGCACCGATGGGTGACGGCGGCCACATCCTGCACGAGTGGGCTTTCGACGGCGACGATCGTGGCCGTGATGTCTTGGCCGACAGCCAGCGCAGCGTCGGGGCGAGCATCGCAGGACGCCGCACTCATCTTCGGTGTCGGGTCGTGAAGGATGACTAATGCGCCTCGGCGGCGGCCGGTCGACCTGTCTCGCGGATGCTGCCGCGGTCGGGCTCACATCATGCGCCAAGGGGTCTCGATCCGGAACCCGAGCGTCCGCAACCGACGGTATCGTCCCGTGCATGGCTGGTGACAATGATGTGGATTCGTCCGGACCGCCTGTCGCAGGAGACGAGGCGGCCACGCTGATCGGCTCCCTCGAGCGCCAGCGGGCAACGTTCTCGTGGAAGTGCGGCAACCTCGACGCTGCGGGCCTGACGGCGACGACGGCGGCGTCGACCGTGACTCTGGGTGGGCTGCTCAAGCACCTCGCAGCGGTGGAGGACGACTGGTTCTCCCAGAAGCTGTCCGGCAAAGAACCGTCGGCGCCCTGGGACGCGGTGGACTGGGACGCGGACCCCGACTGGGAGTGGCACTCGGCCGTTGATGATGCCCCCGAGGAGCTGTATTCCCTGTGGAGCGATGCCGTCGCCCGCTCTCGGGCGCTGGTAGCTGACGCACTCGAACGGGGTGGCCTCGACCAACTGGCCCAATTCAACTGGCCGGACGGCCGGTCACCGAGTCTGCGGCGGATGCTGGTCGACATGATTGAGGAGTACGCCCGGCACACCGGGCATGCCGACTTAATCCGGGAGTCTGTCGACGGACTCGTCGGAGAGGATCCACCGCGGTAAGCCACCGGCTGGCGGGTCTCCACCCAGCAGGCGCGGGCCGCGGGATACTCCGGGCGCAGATCGCGTCTTGGAACATCGTCACACTTAAGGAGCCGGAGGAACTGCAGCTGGCGGGACTGGCTCCCGATCGCAAAGGTATAGCCGAGAACACCCAAGCCTTCGTTGAGGGCTTGGCTTTCCCCGAACGAGACACCGACGTAGCCAGGTTCCCTTGGGTCTGGCAGGTGTCACCGGCGGAGTTTCGTGGCTACCTGGGCACGCACTCGGCGGTGATGATGATGGATGAGGCAGAGCGCGCGCGTCTCTTGGACGACGCTCACGCTCTCGTCGCCAAGGTGTGCCAGAGGGGAGCCGCAAGAGTGGGACTTCATCACGAAGCAGAGTGCATCCGTTGGCGACCGAGCTCGTGAGACGACGTCCGACCAAGAAGCCGCCGCATGGCCCCTCTGACGACTGGTTCGTCCGCACTTATTCCGCCGGGGACGAGCAGCAGTGGCTGCGGTGCCGTGTGCTGAGTTTCCTCGACACCTCCTACTTTGACGACGTCGTAACAGCGAAAGCACGCGACGACCTCGACCTGGAACTGGTGGCCGTTTGTGACAGCCGGGTCGTCGGGATCTGCGACGTTTCCCGTCAGGCTGCAACGGCGACCATCGAAACTCTCGCCGTTCACCCCGACTCTAGAAGAAGAGGTATCGGTCGCGCCCTTCTCGCCGGAGTCGAAGCAACGCTGAGGCAATGGACGGTTCGCGCCGTGGAAGCCTGGACCCGGGAAGATCCCGAGGCTTTGGGGTGGTACCGGACCGAGGGCTTCACGAGCGAGTTTCGGTACCTGCACGTGTATGCCATGACACCAGACGAGATGGAAGCTGCAGCCGCTGTAAGGCTCGACCTGATGCCTCGTGCCGGCTTCTTCCACGCGGGGGAATCCCAGGAGGAGGTCATGCGGCGCACGTTCAGTCGGGTGCACGGCTGCAACCGTATGGTGAAGCGATTCCAGACTGGTGACGGAATTTGATGACACTGTTGCTTCCACGTGCCCGCCAAGTATTGAAGCGCCCCCCAGCGACTCAGGAGCGCAGAGTTGGACTTCAAGTTTGAGCACCTGAAGCCTTTCGAACTAGTCGGGTCAGGGGACCCGGCTGCAATCGGAGGAGCGGTGACGGTTGCTTTATGCGGGCATTGGGAGCACCCGCCACCGTGTCGTTGGCCGCATCGGACGGACGTCGTGCACGGCGAGCGGACGCTGATAGCGCGGGTGAGATTTTCTTGTGCGGATCACGATGAGCAGGAAGTCCGGCACCGCATCGACTCCGCACTCGCCAGCGGGGAATTGAGCGGCCCGGATGGGACGCAGACTCGCTGGAGACCCGCCTAGGATGCTCAGCCGTCCAGACGACATCTCCGACGACGCGATTCTGGCCGCGGTTCGACAATGGTGGGGCATTGACGCTAAGGAAGCCAAACATTCACCTGTGGGTTTCGGCAGTCATCACTGGACCGTGACCGTCGCAGATTGCAGCAGACGGTTCGTCACCGTGGACGATCTGCGCCGTAAGGACTTCCTCGGCACCGACCGAAAGACGGCGTACCAGTCCCTGTGCGCGGCGTTCACACTCGCGCACGCTCTTCATGAGGCGGGGCATGCCTGGGTGGTCGCTCCGCTCGTCGATATCAGTGGTGAAGTGCTGCGCCCCCTTGCCGAGAACTACTCGATCGCGGTGTTTCCCCACCTGTTAGGAGATGCGCCAGAGCACTACACCACAGACGACGAGCGCAGCCGCGTTATCACCATGCTGACTGACTTACACAAAGCCCCCCGGCGACTTCAGACCCTCGCTCGGCGAGAGACGTTCGCACTCCCCAATCGCGGCAGTCTGGGGGCGGCGCTGGGTAGCATCGACGAGGGTTGGAGTGGCGGACCCTACTCCGAGCCCGCTCGAGAACTGTTGGGCCAACACAGCAGCGGCGTGCAGCGCGTGCTCTCGGATTACGACCGTTTAGTTGCCGGAGCACTTGTTGATGAGGCCGGCTGGACGCTGACGCACGGGGAGCCGCATAGTGCCAACGTCTTGCGGACTCGGGGTGGATTGCGGCTCATCGACTGGGACACCGTCTTGGTCGCTCCACCGGAACGCGATCTATGGATGCTGTTGCCTGACGGTCCGGACGTGATCGCGCAGGAATACGTCAACAGCACCGGCCATCAGCTCAAACCGGACCTGCTGCACCTGTATGCGTTGTGGTGGGACCTTAGCGAGGTCGGCGGATACCTCGCCTACTTCAGCGGCCCTCACACCGACAGCGACGACACCTGGGAGTCCTGGCACAACCTTCAGATGTTCATCGCCGCCGATCAGCGATGGCCGAGCTAACTCAGGGCTGTATCTCTTCACCCGATGAGCCCAGAATTTGCGTCTGTTTGCGTCGGCTGCTCCTCGAGCAACGCATGGCTTGAAAGGTTGAGAGATGCCCTACCCCGACGAGGTGCACCGGGCGCAGGTCGTGGCGCGCACGGCTGCGGTTGCTCGGGTCACTTCAAATGCTCCTCGACTCATTCACCTGAATGGTCCACCTGGTATCGGCAAATCAACCCTCGCCCGCTCGTACGCCGAGCGACACCATGGCGTGCTGAACCTCGATGTCGACCGTCTGCGCAGCATGATCGGCGGCTCGTTGCAGCATTTCGCTGAAGCGGGTGAAATGGCACGTGATCTGGCCTTGACCATGGCGGCGACACATCTCCGTGCAGGCCATGACGTGATCGTGCCGCAGTATCTCGGCGAGACCGGTCAGATAGACCGGTTCGAGGCGGTCGCGGATGCCAGCGGTGCTCAATTTTGCGAAGTGTTCTTGATGGACAGCAGGGAGAACTCGATCGCGAGATTCCAGCGCCGTGAAGGCGGAGAGGACCCGTGGCATCGGCAGGTTGACGAGGTCGTGAACCGTGGCGGAGGTCCGGCCATGCTCGCGGAGATGCACGACCGGATCCTTCACGTCATCGCCTGCAGGCACGCGGCAATCGTCGTGCCAAGCGTCTACGGAGAGATCGAAGCCACCTACCAGGCGCTATGTACCGCTCTAGGGCGGCAGGCAACCGCCTGAATCGCTCACTTGCCGCGATGTCTCGCTAGCTCACAGTTCGCACGGCGATGTTCTGCCAGCCGTACTGGCTAGGGTCGGGGGAGATGAGTCAGAACCTCCGTGACTACGACGCTTGGCACGCAGGCTACGACGACCCAGCATCAAGCCTGTCTTGGCGTCTTGAGGTTGTACGGGGGTACATCCGGGCTGCGCTGGAAGCCCATCCTGGACAGATCCGAGCAGTCAGCGCCTGCGCCGGGGACGGACGCGATCTCATCGGCGTTCTCGCTGAGCGCTCAGACTCTGAACGTGTCGATGCGGCGCTCCTCGAGACCCACCCGAACGTCGCGGAGCGCGCCCGGCAAGCCGCGACCGAAGCCCAGCTTCCACGTGTACAGGTACGCAGTGTCAACGCCGGACTCACCGCCTCCTACACCGAACTGGTCCCCGCCGACCTCGTACTGCTCGTCGGCATCTTCGGCAACATCAGCGACCACGACTTGGATCGCACCATCGCAATGAGCCCTCGGTTGTGCTCACCCGGGGCGACGCTGATCTGGTCGAGGGGACGCGACCGCGACACGGGGGGCGACAAGAACGAACAGGTTCGGAGGTGCTTTGCCGAGGCGGGGTTCACTGAGCTTGGCTATGCCGCTCTCAACGCCGGGAGCCTCCCAGCCGTGGGATCGATGCGCTATGACGGACCAGCTCGCGCTTTGGTGCCCGGGCAGCTGATGTTTACGTTTCTTCGCTGAAGTTTCTGGAATCACAGGAGCCCGAGACGCGCGAGCGGTTCGACCAATTCACGCTCTTCGTAGGCCAGGTGCGAGAGCAGTGTGTCGCTGAGAAGGTCGACGGCGTCGCGCAACCGCGCCGTCCCGTCGGGCTGCGACACGAGCGCAACGAGCGCTCGGTCGACACGCTCCAGCACGTCGTGGATGACGACGTGTTCGTGCTGGAGCCGCTCAACCACCGGCGCAAGCTGAGGTTCGGCTCGCAACAGGCGTGGAAACACGCTGTGGTCTTCGAGCGTGTGGTGAAGTGTCACGATCCGGCAATACGCCTCGCAGTACGTGCCGACGGTCCAGTTGTTTTGGCGCATGGTCATGGTGTTGATGTGTGCCCGCGCCGTACTGGGGTCCATCGTCTTGTCGGCGACTTGGTCGAGGAGGTGAAAGATCTCAGCGAGCTCAGCGCGCAGCCCGTCGTGGATCTGCACGAGGTATCCGCCGTTTGCTTGTTCGGTCGCGGTGTATCCGCGCGCTGAGTCGGCCGGGGGTGCTTCGGGGCGCGTCGTCTCGTCCCAGACCCGCACGTCGCTGCGCCGAACGCCATCGTCTGCGGTCGGGGTCACAGCAAGAGGGCCACGTTCGGCCGTCGTCACCCGAGCGGTGCCCGAGTCGACCGCCGGCGTCGGCCTCCGCTCCGCCGTCACCCTCTCTCGTACCGCGGGGGCGACCTCGCCGCCGAATCTGCGCAGATCGTCCGGGTCGTCACTGCCAAGGATGAAGACACTGATGCCGTCAGTCAGCGCGACGTCAGCCAGCTGCTCGGACCACTGTTCCGCAGGTCCCTGCAGGGGACCGCGACCCAGTTGAAGGAACTCCCCGGAGATGTTCAGAAGTCGACGGATATCTCCTGGGGAACGACCCGCCTGTTGTGCGGCGTCGTCGATCACGGCGTTACCGGCGGCGAGGTCCCCATCGTTCAGATAGCTCTGCGAGGGCAGCCAGCCGTCGGCCACCCGGCCGGTCATCGCCAACATTCGCGGCTTGTACGCTCCGAGCCAGATCTCGATGGCGTGGGCCGGCGCGGGACCGCGTTTCGCACCGACCACTCTGTAGTGCTCGCCGTCGACGCGCACTCCGCCTCGCCCGTCGGCGTCCCAGATGGCGCGGACGATTGTGATCGCCTCCTCCAAAGCTTGCACTGCCTGCCCTGCGGACAAGCGTCGCCCACCCATCGCCTCGATGCCGTCCCAGAAGGCGCCGGCGCCCAGACCGAGCTCGATCCGCCCGCCGGTGAGCAGGTCCAGGCTCGCCAGGCTGCGCGCCAACACGGCAGGTGGGCGCAGCGGCAGATTCGTGACGCTTGTGGACAGCCGAATTGTGTTGGTACGCGCGGCGACGAAGCTGAGGAGCGTCGAGGTGTCGAGGAAGGCAGGTAGATACGGATGATCTTGGAACGTGGCCAGATCCAGACCGATTTGCTCAGACAACTGTGTCAGCGCGACGACTTCAGCGGAACGTTCGGCCGCCGGAGTCAGAAAAGCTCCGAACATAAGGTCGTGGCCGTAGTCACTCACTGGTCACTCTCGTCTCGCCGCCGAATGCACGTACCTGCGCGACAACTACGGCGCGCCGCGCAAGATTCCTGCGACATAGTGAACGAGCGGGCGACGAAGTGGCTCCGACTCCGACTCCGACTCCGACTCCGACAAGGATGTGACCATGTTCGACGAAGACTTCTGGGAGCATCGGTACCGCTCCCATGAGGCTGTGTGGAGC
>JBBSHN010000048.1:0-18267 GCA_038252945.1 Propionibacteriales bacterium
GACCGGCTGGGAAATCTGATCTACCGCAAGACCGCGCGCAACTTCAATCCGATGGCAGCGACGGCGGGACGCGTGTGCATCGCGGAAGTGGAGGAGTTGGTCGAGCCGGGCGAGCTGGAGCCCGACTGCATTCACACACCAGGCATCTTCGTGCACCGGGTCGTCGTGGCGAAGCGACAGAAACGCATCGAGCAGCGCACGGTGAGAAAGGCCGAACGCGCCGCGGGATGACCTCACGCATGTTGCCCACTCCATCCCAGCTCTTCCTGCAATCCTTGGAGAATCGATGCCCCTGACCCGTGATCAGATCGTCCAGCGAGCAGCCCGCGAGTTGCAGGACGGGTTCTACGTCAACCTCGGTATCGGCATGCCCACGCTGGTGGCCAACAACATCCCGGACGGCGTCGAGGTGATCCTTCAGTCTGAGAACGGCATCCTTGGGCTGGGCCCGTTCCCATCCGATGATGAAGTCGATGCGGACCTGATCAATGCCGGGAAGCAGACGGTCACCGTGCTGCCCGGCGCGGCCTTCTTCTCCAGTGCCGACTCGTTCTCCATGATCCGGGCGGGGAAGGTGGATCTCTCCATCCTCGGCGCGATGCAGGTCTCCGCCCGCGGTGACATCGCCAACTGGATGGTCCCCGGCTCGATGGTCAAGGGCATGGGGGGTGCCATGGATCTCGTGCACGGCGCGAAGCGGGTGATCGTGCTCATGGAGCACGTGGCTCGCGACGGCTCCTACAAGGTCGTACAGAACTGCTCCTTGCCGTACACCGGGCGCGGAGTCGTGCAGCGCATCATCACCGACCTGGCGGTTCTCGACGTCACCGACGACGGGCTGGTGCTCCGTGAGGTCGCACCAGGCGTCACGGAGGAGGAGGTTCGGTCCAAGACCGAGCCAGGTCTAACGAGCGCACCACTGTCGTGAACGCGTCCGAAAGGGGGTCGATCAGCGCGAAGTGGTCGACCCCGT
The DNA here is from genome assembly GCA_038252945.1 of Propionibacteriales bacterium. GTDB lineage: Bacteria > Actinomycetota > Actinomycetes > Propionibacteriales > Nocardioidaceae > JAUJOE01. The sequence goes on from JBBSHN010000048.1 coordinate 974, forward strand.
CGAGTTCGAGGTAACGCAGACATAATCCGGTCGGCGCGTCCTCATCAACGGCATACCGCCTGGCTAGACGGCGGCTCATCTCCACCGGGACTGCGTCGTCGTCGGTGCCGTGGATGACGGTCACAGGTACGTCGCTGGGCAGCGTGTCGAGCACGGCTGCTGCTGCGTAGTTCTCCGGCACGTCGTCAGGGCCGCCGCCGAGGAACGCCTGTACGGCCCCGCTGCCGATCCGGTGCTCGGCGCCGTACCGGAGGTCGGTCACAGGCGCGAGAGCGACGATTCCGCTGATCCGCCTCGCGCCCGCCCGCAGGCCGGCCCACAGAGCCAGATGGCCGCCGGCCGAATGACCGACCAGCTGGAACGGATCAGCCGGGTCGAGCCTGTTGGGTGCGGCCGTTGCCACGCCCGCCGCCGCGGCTTGGACCGCCGCCTCGACGTCGTACGCCGTGGTGGGCCAGCCACCGCGTCCACCGACTCTGCGGTACTCCGGAAGCGCCACCACGTAGCCCCGTTGGGCGAGCGCTGCGGCCAGCGAACGCAGGTGTGTGCGGTCGTAAGCCTGGCGCCAGAAGCCACCGTGCACGGCCACCAGCAGTTGGCTACGCGAAAGGGGTGTCTCCGCAGGTGGCAGGTAGACGTCGATAACTCCGTCGGGATGCTCGGCGTACACCAGCACCAGATCGGGCGGCTCGGCCGGCCGATCGAGCACATCGGCCGAGGTCACGCTGGGCACGTTATCCCGAGTCGCTGACGCTAGAGTCGCCGCCATGACGAAGTGGGAGTACATCACCGTGCCGGTGCTCGTGCACGCGACGAAGGCCATCCTCGACAACATGGGTGAGGACGGGTGGGAGCTGGTGCAAATGGTGCCCGGTCTCAATCCGGAGAGCCTGGTGGCCTACTTCAAGCGGCCGAAGGAGTCCTGACGATGGCGTCCCCCGAGGCGCGGCTGCACGAGATGGGTCTGGCCGTGCCGGACGTGGCCAAGCCGGTGGCTGCTTACGTGCCCGCCGTGCGGACCGGAAACCTCGTGTACACCTCCGGCCAGTTGCCGCTGCGCAACGGTGAGTTGATCACGACCGGGAAGGTTGGGAGTGACGTCTCGGTCGAGCAGGCGGTGGAGTGTGCCCAGCAGTGCGCGCTCAACGCCCTGGCCGCGGTCCGCTCGTTGAGCGGCGACCTCGGGTGCGTGACGCGGATCGTGAAGGTGGTGGCCTTCGTCGCGAGCACTGCCGACTTCACCGGCCAGCCGGGCGTGGCCAACGGCGCTAGCGAGCTGCTTGGGGACGTGTTCGGCGACACCGGGCACCACGCACGCTCGGCGGTGGGAGTTCCTGTGCTTCCGCTCGACGCGCCGGTCGAGGTCGAGCTGATCGTCGAGGTCGCTTGACGAGTGACCCAGGCCCAGCGCTCTCCTCAGACATGGTGAGCCACGCCCAAGAGTTCCTCGCCTCAGGTCGGGAGCCAGCCGCACCCAAAGACGCCGCGACAGTCGTGTTGCTCCGGCAGGCACGTTCCAAGGTGGAGGTCTACCTACTCCGGCGCCACTCCCAGATGGTGTTCGCCCCAGGAATGTACGTCTTTCCCGGCGGCTCGGTCGACGGGCGCGACCTCGACACCGGGATCGCCTGGGCCGGGCGGTCGGCAGACGGGTTCGGTACGGCGTTCGGCTGTGCGCCGGAAACGGCCCGTGGCCTCGTGTGCGCCGCCGCACGGGAGACGTTCGAGGAATCTGGCGTGCTCCTTGCGGGGCCGACATCGTCGTTGCTGGTCCCCGACACCGAAGGAGAGTCCTGGGAAAGTGACCGCGCAGCGTTGGTGGACCGCGACCTGAGCTTCGGGAGTTTTCTGCGTCGCCGTTCGCTCGTGCTGCGGGCCGACCTGTTGGCACCCTGGGCGCACTGGGTCACTCCGGAGTTCGAGCCGCGGCGTTACGACACCCGATTCTTCGTTGCCGTGCTTCCCGGCGGGCAGACGGCGCGCGACGTATCCGGTGAGGCCGACCGAGTGGCGTGGCAGTCTCCTGCGGAGGCGCTCGCCGCCGCGGACGCCGCCCGCATCGAGATGCTGCCGCCGACGTACGTGACCTTGCGGGAACTTGCGGACTACCGCACGGTCGAGGAGGTCATGGCAGCCGCCGAGCGCCGTACCATTTCGGCCAACCTTCCCTCGGTTCGGCTGGCCGACGGCGGCAGTGAACTGGTCTGGGGCGAGTAGCAGGGTGGGCTGGTTAGGCGGTTCCTTCGGAGAGCGTGCCTGGTGCGTCCTTGCCCCCAATCCCTCGCCTATGACTTTGGACGGCACGAACACCTGGGTGCTGCGGGAACCGGGCGGCGCGCGGAGTGTCGTGATCGACCCAGGACCGCTGATCGAGAGCCATCTCCAGCGAACGAGCGAGGTGGCCGAAGACGTGGCGGTCGTGCTCTTGACGCACGGGCACGCCGATCACAGCGAGGCAGCTCGCGCGTTCGCCGAGCGGGAGGGCTGTGGAGTGTGGGCGCTGGACCCGATGCTCCGGTACGGGGGGGAGGGGCTGCACGACGGGGACGTCATCGAGGCCGATGGCTTGGAGCTCTTCGTCGTCGCAACGCCCGGCCACACGAACGACTCGCTGAGCTTCGTAGTTCCCGCGGAGGGCGCGGTGCTGACCGGCGACACGGTGCTCGGGCGGGGTACGACGGTCGTGGCGCATCCCGACGGCGCGTTGGGGCCTTATCTGGAGTCGCTGCACCGGCTGCGAGACCTCGCCGAAGCACAAGACCTGAGCGCCGTCTGGCCGGGTCACGGACCCGTTCTGCGCTCGGTGCTACCCGTGCTCGACGGCTACCTGGCGCATCGGGCCGAACGGCTCGAGCAGGTGCGGCAGGCGCGAGCGGCCGGTCTCACCGAGCCGTCGGCGGTCGTACGTCGGGTGTATGCCGACGTCGATCCGACGCTGTGGCCGGCAGCTGAGCTAAGCGTCCGTGCCCAGCTGGACTATTTGCGCGAGACCGAGCACTGAGGCGTCAGCGGGCTCGTCGCCGTAGGCGCTCGACGTCGAACAGTACGACGGAGCGCCCCTCAAGCCGCAGCCAACCCCGCGAGGCAAAGTCGGCTAGAGCCTTGTTGACCGTCTCGCGGGACGCTCCGACGAGCTGCGCCAGTTCCTCCTGAGTCAGGTCGTGATGGACGTGTATGCCGTCGTCGGCTCTCCGGCCGAAGCGCGAAGACAGTTCAAGCAGCGCCTTGGCGACGCGGCCGGGAACGTCGGAGAAGACGAGGTCGGCGACCACGTCGTTGGCACGACGCAGCCGCCCGGCGAGCTGTGCGAGCAATCCGCGTGCAACCTCGGGGCGCCCGTCTAGCCAGTGTCCGAGCTCGTGGTGGTTCAGGCTCTGGATCGTGCAGTCGGTCACGGCAGTCACGGTCGCTGACCGGGGGCCGGGGTCGAACAGGGAGAGCTCGCCGAACATCTGGCCAGGTCCGAGAATTGCCAGCAGGTTCTCCCTCCCGTCAGCAGAGGTTCGCCCGAGCTTCACCTTGCCGTCGGTGACGACGTATAGCTGGTCGCCCTTGTCGCCTTCGCGGAACAGCACGTCGCCACGCGGAAGTCGATGCTCCACCATCGCCGACCCGAGGGCTGCCGCGGCTTCGTCGTCGAGCCCGCTGAACAGGAGCGCCTGCCGCAAGACGTCCGTGTTCACGATCCTCCTTCGTCCGCACACAGTGTGGCGTATCGCGGGTCCCCGGACGAGGAGACGTTGCTCGCGAACGCCGTACCCTGAGCGCATGTCCGCCGTCGCTTCCTCAGACGGTGCCGCTTCTCGGTTGGCTCTGGTGCGGCGAGCGCGCCGCATCAATCGCGTGCTGGCGAAGGCTTATCCCGATGCTCACTGCGAGCTGGACTTCACGAATGCCTGGGAGCTGTTGGTGGCCACCGTGCTGTCCGCGCAGACCACCGACAGGCGGGTCAACTCCGTCACGCCGAAGCTTTTCGGCACCTATCCGAAGGCGGTGGATCTTGCGGCCGCCCCCCGAGATGACGTCGAGCAGATCATTTCGCCGACCGGCTTCTTCCGTGCCAAGACCGACACGTTGCTCACGCTGTCGGCCGCTGTCGTGGAGCAGCATGGTGGCGAGGTGCCGAGGACTCTTGCTGAGCTCGTCAAGCTTTCCGGCGTCGGCCGCAAGACCGCGAACGTGGTGCTCGGTGACGCATTCGGTGTCCCGGGTATCACGGTCGACACGCACGTCGGCCGGTTGGCGAATCGGTTCGGGTGGACAGCGGAGACGGATCCTGTCAAGGCCGAGCGCGACATCGGGTCGCTGTTTCCGCGAGAAGACTGGACGATGCTTAATCGCCGCGTCATCTGGCACGGCAGGCGCTGTTGTCACGCACGGAGACCGGCGTGTGGCGCCTGTCCGGTGGCGCGGCTGTGCCCGGCGTATGGCGAGGGCCCGACCGACCCGCAGGACGCCGCAAAGCTGCTGCGGAGCCAGAGCCGCTCGTGACCTACGCCGCCGAGCTGATGTCGGTCTGTTCGCGGGTCTCGGCAAGCGAGCTGAGCCTGCGCCACCTCCCTGCTGGAAGAGTCGCCCGCCCCGCGGCGGTGCTTCTGCTTTTCGGCAGTGATGGGGAGGGGTTGACGGTACTGCTGCTGCAGCGGGCGGCCGACCTGCGATCGCATCCCGGACAAGTAGCCTTTCCGGGTGGGTCGTGCGACGACGCAGACTCCGACGCGGTTGCAACCGCCTTGCGTGAAGCGGCGGAGGAGACTGGGCTCGACCCCACTGGCGTCGACGTCCTCGGCGAACTTCCTTCCTTGTGGGTGCCGCCATCCAACTTCACCGTCACTCCTGTGCTCGGCTGGTGGCGGGCACTCAGTGCCGTCCACCCGGTCGATCCGGCGGAGACCGCATCGGTGCACGTCGTTCACGTGCGGGATCTGCTCGACCCGGCGAACCGCGGGTCCGTGCGGCATCCTTCTGGGTTCGTCGGTCCTGCCTTCTGGGTGGGCGGTCTGGTCATTTGGGGGTTCACTGCGGGATTACTGTCGCGGCTGTTTGTGCTCGCCGGATGGGAGATCCCCTGGGACACCACCATGGTCAAGGATCTGTGACGTGAACGTCTTGGACGCCCTCTTGCTGCTGCTGGCGCTTGGCTATGCGATCGCGGGCTACTCAAGGGGCTTCGTCGTGGGGGTCGCGTCGACAGTGGGGCTGCTGGTGGGCGGATACATCGGCGTCCAAATCGCGCCGGCCGTACTCGATCGGTTCAAATCAGGCGTCGGCGTGTCGCTCGCAGCATTGGTGGTGGTGCTGCTCGCGGCCTTCGTCGGCCAGACATTCGGGGGCCTACTCGGGCGGCGAATCCGCGACGGGTTGACCTGGCAGCCAGCACGGTTGCTTGACGCACTCGGCGGCTCAGTGCTGAGCGCCTGCGCGGTCCTCTTCATCGCCTGGGTGCTCGGTGTTGCAGTCAGCGGCCTTCAGCTCCGCCCGCTCAACCGGGAGATCCAGACGTCTACCGTCTTGCGCACGGTCGACTCCGTGCTCCCAGGCGGTGCCGACCGCGTGCTGTCGGAATTCAACTCACTCGTCGACTTCTCGAAGTTTCCGCGCTACCTCGAGCCGTTCGCGATCGAGCGCATAAAGCCGGTGCCGCCGCCTCACAAAGGCATCGCCTCCCGGCCGGCGGTGCGGTCTGCAGCAGCGAGCGTGGTGAAGGTGCTTGGCACGGCGCCGTCATGCGGGCGGGACCTCGAGGGCAGCGGCTTCGTGTACGCACCCGGAAGAGTCATGACCAACGCCCACGTGGTAGCCGGTGTGACCCACCTCGTCGTCCAGCGCCGCGGGTCCTCGTTTCATGCCTCCGTCGTCTACTACGACCCGAACGTCGACGTGGCGGTGTTGTCTGCGCCGGGACTTCCCGCTCCCGCACTCCACTTCGGCCGGTCGGCACATTCGGGAGAGACCGCCGCCGTCTTGGGATATCCGGGCAATGGGCCGTACGACGTCGAACCGGCCCGCGTGCGTGACCGCCAGATGCTGCAGAGCCCCAACATCTACGGACATGGCAGCGTGCGACGTCAGACGTACTCAATCTATGCGCTGGTCCGCCAGGGCAACTCCGGTGGCCCGCTGGTCGACAGTCGCGGGCGGGTGATCGGCGTCGTGTTCGCCGCCTCTGTGACCGACGCCAAGACTGGGTATGCGCTGACCGCTGCACAGGTGTCGACCGCCGCCTCGAGGGGGCAGTCCTCAGCTACCGTCGCCACCGGGGGCTGCGCTCCCTAGCCACTCCAGCAGCGCCGCGGAGAACTCCGTCGGTGTCTCCTCGTGCGGAAAGTGCCCGGAGGACGCGATCTCTACATGCCGGTAGTGTCCCTTCACCGCCTGAGCAGAGGACTTGACAGCGGCACGCGGCAGCACCGGGTCGCGCCCCCCAGTGATCTCCAGCACGGGCAGGTCGATCGGGCGGCGCAGCACGGCGGCGAAGTTGCGTCCGTCCGCTCGTAGCCGAGAGCGGACCAGCCACCGGTGATACTCCAGCGCGCAGTGCGGCGAGGGCCAGAGGCTGAGACCCTCCAGGTACTGCTCGACGTCCTCTTCCGATGGGAAGCCCGACCCCGACCCCGACCATGCGACGAGATGACGCCGCAGGTAGTCAGCACGCCGGATTCGGCGCTCCGGCAGCCACGGAATCTGCATGGTTGCAAGATGCCCGACTGCGGTGGCCGCTGAGAGCCGCCAGGCAGCGGTGAGCAAGCGAGCCGGGTGCGGAGCGGCGACGGCGCAGAGCGCCCGCACGCAGTCCGCTCGAGCGGCGGCCACTGTCCAGGCGACGTACCCACCCCAACCGTGCCCGACCAGCACGGCGTCTCGCGCGCCGAGGGTAAGGACGACCCCGGCGACATCCGCGGCCAAGGTCAGCGGGTCATAGCCTCCGGGCGGCTTGTCGCTGTCGCCGTAGCCGCGAAGGTCCATCGCTGCAGCGCGGTAACCCGCGGTTGCGACGGCCGGCATCTCGTGCCGCCAAGCCCACCAGGACTCGGGGAAGCCATGCAGGAAGAGGACAAGCGGCCCGGTGCCGAGCTCCACCACGTGGAAGCGCGCACCGTTGGCGGCGACGTGATGATGCTGCAGCGGCTCATCGCCAGCCGGTCCCGTCAACGCCTCGTCGCCGAGCTAGCCGCGCTTGAGGACCTCGGCGTTGCTCTTGACGGCAGCGATCGTCTGCTCGGGAGCGCGCACCTGAGCAATCTTCCTCTTCCCGATGAGAGCGCAGATCGCTGCGGCGATCGCGTACAAGAGGAAAACGATCAAGAAGCCGAGGAACAGCCCGATGAACGGCAGCTTCGCGAGCAGAAACGCCAGTGCGATCGACACCATGACCAGCGCGATCAGCCCGAGGAACGCCGCGACCGCGAAGAGAACCGCTCCGATGCCGCCAGCCTTGACACTGAACCGCAGCTCCGACTTCGCGAGCTCGATCTCGCTGCGGATCAGGGCGGAGAGGTCGCTGGTGGCATCGGCGACGAGTTTGCCGATGGTGGGCTCTTCGTCGACCGACTGTGGCTCGGGCATCCGAGTCGCCATGGAGATCCCTTCCTGAGGTCGCCGTCCGCTCACGCGCGCTTGCGCGCAGTGGACACCCTACGGTCTGCTCGGCGTACCGGCGAGATCAGTCGTCGTGAGACGCAAACGCTGCCGCAAGCTCGTCGTGGCGGCGAGGGTCAGCGAGCACGAGCACCTCGTCGCCGACACGCAACGTGGTGTTGCCCCGCACGGGGACCAGAGCGCCGCTGCGGATGACCAAGCTGACCCACATGTCGTCGAACGTCAACGGCAGATCCTTGATGGTGCTGCCGTTCGCCGGAGCGGCGGTTGTGACGGTGAACCGGTGAAAGCCTTCCGGTTCGTCTCGCAGCCGTACGCCAAGCGCCCACGGCTCAGGCTCCACCCGGTGCATGGGGACGCCAAGTCGGTGCGCCACCGTGGGTAGCAAACCACCCTGGACCAGAACTGAGCAGATCACTACCACGATGACGATCCCGTAGAGCCGTTGAGCGTCCGGCACCTGCGCGATCACGAGGAACGTGCCGAGCAGGATCGGCACCGCGCCTTTGAGCCCTGCCCACAATACGAACGCACGCTCGCTGGGCCGCAACCCGACCGGCAGCAACGTCAGACCGACGACGATCGGGCGCACGACGAAAGCCAGCGCCGCTGCCAGCACCAATCCCGGTATCCACACGTCACTGTCTGCCAGCGTGGCGAGGTCGACGGCCAGACCCAACAGCACGAACGCAACGATCTCCCCAAGGCTCGCAAGTGCACCTATGAAGCCTTCGATCTCACCCTTGTACGGTGCCCGCTCCTCTCCAAGAACGATGCCGGCGACGAAGATCGCGAGGAAGCCCGAGCCGTGCATCACCGTGGCAAGGCCAAAGATCGTCATCCCGCCGGCCAGGGTGCGTAGTGGATACAACGCCTCACTCGGAAGCGTCACGTGGCGCATGAACATGAGGAGAGCCCGGCCGCCGATCACTCCGACGACCGCCCCGATGGCCATCTCCAAGGCGAAGTCGACTGCCACCCCACCGGCCGTACTCCACTTGAGCCCGCCAGCCGCCAGCAGGCTTGCAAGTAAGGCGATGCCGACCGGGTCGTTGGCGCCGGACTCGCCCTCGAGGATCGTGCCGCTACGGCCCGACACCTCGCGCTGCCCAAGGACGGAGAAAACGACAGCCGGATCTGTGGGCGCCAGGGCAGTGCCGAGCAGGGAGGCGACCCACCAGCTGAAGCCGAACGCAAAGTGGGCCAGGACCGCCAGGGCTGCAGCCGTCGCGAAGGTACCGATGACGCCGACCGCCAAGACGGCGGTCAGTGCCCGGCGCAAGCGTGGCCACCCGATGTGCAAGCCACCGTCGAACAAGATGACCGCGATCGCGACACTGACGACTCGCTCGACCGTGGTTTCCGAGAGCCTGGAGATCTCTGGTCGCGCGGACGATCCCACGGCCGCGGCCAGCAAGAAAAACACCGGAGCAGGGATGCGAGTGCGCTCGCTCACCCGGTTGGAGAGCACCGCAAGCAGGCCGGCAACCGCGATAACGAGCACGAGGGCACCCAGCGGCAAGACGTCGCTCATGAGGGCGATGCCTTGGAAGGCGGCGGTGTCATCAGCACGGGCGGTCTCCGACGGGCGAGCGGCTACGACGTACCGACCAGACTTCCCGGCGCACCTACCTCAACTCTAGCGAGTCAGGCCTCCTCCGGCTGGCTACCAGTCGCGCCGGTCAAGAACTGAGACTAGTCAACGTGCCGCTTTCTAGTGTTGGGGGCGTGAGCGGCATAGCGGACGTCCTGGCAGCAGATGTCCGGCTCGACGGTGTTCCGAGCGCCCTGGCCGCGGCGCGCGACGGCATCGACAGCCTCCTTCGTGACGGTGGACTGCGGCGGAGCACGCCGGAACTCACGACCGAGTCACTTCTGCGCGGTGCGATCGCGTCCGCTCAGCTTGCCGGGAGCCGGGCCGACGTCGCGGCCGCTCGTCAGGGGACAGGGGACGCCATCGCCGAAGGAGCACTGCTCATGAACGGCCAGCTGCTGAGCCTGGTGCCTGTGGTGCGTCGATCTCCGCTCCAGGCGCTCGCCAGAATGCATGCGCTCGCGGCGGTCGAGGAGTCGGCGGACACCAAAGGTCGTCCGCAGATCGATCCCGACCAATCTGCCCGAATCCACGCGTTGGCGGAACTATTCACCGCCCGAGTTGAGGTGCCGGCGATCGCGCTGGCCGCCGTCGCGCATGCCGAGGTGGTCGTGCTCGCGCCGTTCCGGACGGCGAACGACGTGGTGGCGCGCGGGTTGGAGCGGTTGCTCCTTGTGTCGACCGGCATGGATCCCAGCTCGCTGACGGTGCCAGAGGCGGGTCACGCGGCATTGTCTGACAGCTACGGAGCTGCGCTTGCTTCGTATCGTGAAGGAGGCACTGAAGGCCACCGTGCCTGGCTGCTGCACGCCGCGCGGGCCGTCACCGCTGGCGCGGCAGCCAGTCCGCTGGTGACGTGATCCCCGCCACCAGCAAGCGGCGCCCTCGCTCGGAGTGGCGCCGCTGCTGAGCACATGACTACCGGTGACCAGGCGTGCACTCGCGTCATCGTCGGCTCCGCTTCGCGGAGCATCGACTACCCAAGGAAGATGGGTCGGTCGCTGCGTGGGTACCGCGCCATGTGCAGGTCGTGAAGTTGTCCTCCTCCATTTCTACGCCCTCAGAGGGCGATTGGGAAGATCATCGAGCTCGACGTCGTACCTGCCCCGCTACGCCACCGCGTCAGCTCTTGCGCGCGCGGCGGGTGGCCAGGACCACCGCTCCCGCCGCGGCCGCTCCAGCTCCCAGCGCGACTGCCGCGACCGTTCCGCGCCGGGATTCAAACGGCACCCGTTTGCGCAGCTGAACCGGTTTGGAGAAGTCCAGAACAGGCCAACCTCTGGAGAGAGCTATCTTGCGCAGGGCTTTGTCGGGGTTGACCGCATGCGGATGGCCAACGACCTCCAGCATTGGCAGATCGGTGATCGAGTCGCTGTAGGCGTAAGAGGCAGCGAGGTCGTAGCCCGCTCGGTCGGCGAGGTCGCGCATCGCGGCGGCCTTGTTTTCGGCGTAGGCGTAGAACTCGATGTCGCCGGTGTAACGGCCCTCCTGTTGCACCATCACGGTCGCGATGATCTGGTCGGCCCCGAGCATCTCTCCGATCGGGGTGACCACCTCTGACCCCGAGGAGGAGACGATGACGACGCCGTGCCCTCCAGCGCGGTGGTCCTCGATCAGGCTTACCGCCTCGTCGTACACCAACGGGTCGACGATCGAGTGCAGCGTCTCCGCCACGATGTCGCGAACCGTCTGCACATGCCAGCCGGCCGCGAGGTCTGACAGGTACCGCCGCAAGCGCTCCATCTGAGCGTGGTCTGCACCGCCGACGAGGTAAACGAACTGGGCGTAACCGCTGCGGAGAACCGAGCGCCGGGTGATGAGGCCACCCTGATAAAACGAACGGCTGAACGCCAGCGTGCTCGACTTGGCGATGACCGTCTTGTCGAGGTCGAAGAACGCAGCCGGTCGTGCAGGGCTCGGCGGCACGTCGGTCACCTCCGGGGGAGTCCAACGACGAGGATACGGGGATTCCCGATCGGCCTTGCGGAGGCGGCCACGCTGCGCGCTAGCATGGGCCCACGCTCCAGCGGCCATCCCCCTCGTCGCTGGACCAGGGAGCCGCATTCCCCCCAGAGTGCTGGCCCCGGCGGCCTTCGGTACCCCCCCACCGAAGGCCGCCGCCTGTTTCAGGCGGAGTTTTCCCGGCATCCACAGCACTCTTCGAGGTGTCTCTTCGTCCACAGCATGGTCTGTTGAGGGCCAGCTTGTCGCGGCGTGCCTTCACGGTGTACGTGTGATCGGAGCCAACTCGACGCCTCCGCTGCTTGTAGTGACCGACGAGCTCGGGCTGACCGACGACATTCTGCGCCTGTGCGCTGCAACGGGCGCCACAGCCGACGTCGTGTCAGGCAAGTCGGCGATGCGTCCGCGGATGTGGCGATCGGCGGCTGCGGTGCTGGTGGGAGCTGACGCCGCAGAAGCGATCGCGCAGGTCCGGCTCCCTCGGCGGGACGGTGTCGTGCTGATCTCGAACGGCTCTCCGGCATCATCGTTGTGGCAACAGGCTGTAACGATCCGGGCGGAGTCTGTCGCTGTTCTCCCCGAGGCCGCGCCGGAGCTTGTCCGCCGGCTGAGCGACCTGCTAGAAGGCACGCACTCGGCGTGCCTCACTCTGGGCGTGGTGGGGGCGCGCGGCGGTTCCGGCGCATCAACTCTGGCTGCCGGGCTTGCGATGACGGCGGCGCGCCGGAAGGCGGCGACGCTGCTGATCGACGCTGACCCTCTCGGCGGCGGCATCGACCTCGTCGTGGGCATAGAAGACCTCGACGGTCTCCGTTGGCCGGAGGTCGCGTCCGCGGCTGGACGGGTGAGCTCCTCAGCGCTGCGGGCGGCGCTGCCCGGCATCGACGACCTGGCCGTGCTGTCGTGGGACCGGGCGGCGAACTCGACGCTCGACGCCTCGATGGTTCGCTCGATCCTGGCCGCTGCGCAGCGCGGCTCGCGCCTGGTGGTGATCGACCTGCCTCGACGGATGGACGCGGCCGCCACTGAAGCAGCAGTCGTGTGCGACGTCGTGTTGGTGCTCTGCCCCACTGATGTGCGCGCCGCGGCGGGAGCCGTCCTTGTGGCGGCTCCGCTGCGTGAGCTCCGGTGTGACCTGAGGCTGGTGGTCCGTTCGGGACTTGGCCCGGCCGTTGACGGCGGCGACCTCGCTGCTCTTGTGGATCTGGCTCTGCTCGGCAGTCTCCCGACAAAGACAAGCGTGGCGCGGCTGGCCGACGAGGGGCTCGGCATCCCCTCCCGGGGCCAATACGCCGACGCCTGTCGCGCTCTGCTCGAGGACCTCGGCGTACTCGAGGTTCGGGTGTGACAGCTGTGGAACCCCAGCTGCTCGACGTGGTCCGGCACCGGTTGGCTCAACAGGGTGGTGAGCTGTCGCCGGCCAAAGTCGCTGAGGCGCTGCGCGACAGCGGTGGACTGATCGGCCACTCCTTGGTGTTGGATGTCGTTGACGCACTTCGCCGCGACACCGTTGGCGCGGGCCCCCTGGACCCGCTGCTTCACACTCACGGAGTCACCGACATCTTGGTCAACGGCTGTGGTGAGGTGTACGTCGACCGCGGGTGCGGACTGGAGCACACGGCCGTCAGCTTTCCCGACGACGAGTCCGTGCGGCGGCTGGCTCAACGTCTGGCCGCGAGCGCCGGTCGACGTCTCGATGACGCTTCGCCGTACGTCGACGTGCGGCTTGCCGACGGCACCCGCTTTCACGCCGTGCTTGCGCCTCTGGCGCGGCCAGGTACGTGCTTGTCGCTGCGCGTGCCAGCGCGCACGACAATGACGCTCGACGACCTCGTCTCGGCTGGCTCGATGAACGCCGAAGCGGGCCAGTTGCTGCGCTCGCTGGTGGCCGCCCGCCGACCCTTTCTAGTCTCCGGCGGCACCGGCTCCGGCAAGACGACGCTGTTGGCTGCGTTGCTGTCGGCCGTGAGCCCGCAGGAGCGAATCGTCATCGTCGAGGACGCCGCAGAGCTTCGACCAGCACATCCGCATGTGGTGTCGATGGAAGCGCGGCAGTCGAACATCGAAGGTGCCGGCGAGATACCGCTTCGCACCCTGGTTCGACAGGCACTGCGTATGCGACCAGACCGGCTCGTGGTCGGAGAAGTGCGAGGCGCGGAAGTGGTCGACATGCTCGCGGCGTTGAACACTGGGCATGACGGCGGCTGCGGCACCGTCCACGCCAACTCGGCCGTGGACGTCCCCGCTCGGTTCGAGGCCCTGGGGGTCGCCGCAGGTCTGCCGCGGGAGGCCGTGCACGCGCAACTCACATCCGCGTTCCAGGTCGTGTTGCACCTGCGACGAAGCCGCAGCGGTGCCCGCTGGCTGGCCCAGGTGGCGGTACTGCATCGGGGATCTGATGGCATCGTCGGCGCCGAGATCGCGCTGCGGATGCGTCCTGGCTCTTCGATTGACGCTGGTCCCGGGGCCCAACAGCTCTTCGGCCTCCTGGAAGCAGACGCGGGATGACGTCGACGGCAGCTGTGTTGGGCGCGAGTGCACTGGCGTCGGCTTCAGCGTGGCTACTGTCGGCGCCTCGGGCTCAGCTGCGATGGCGACTGCCGAGCTTGAGCGTTGAGTCAGACTCCTTTCGGCCTCGAAGCCGTCTCCTCATCGGCGTTGCGGTCGTCGGGCCGCTCGTCGTGGAGTTGTTGCGAACCTACGGCGTGCGGATCGCCGTTCTGGCGGCCGCCGCAGGAGGCGTGGCATACGCCGCGCGGTCGCTGTGGAGCAGCTATCGACGGCGTGAAGTTGCTGCTCAGCGCAGGGCCGCCGTGATGGAGCTGTGTGACGCACTGGCCGCGGAGCTTGCTGCCGGTCTGCCCGCGACGACTGCGATCGAGCGGGCCTGCGCTGCCTGGCCGGAGGTAAAGCAGCTCGCGACGTTCGCACGACTCGGCGATGACGTGGCGGCTGCGTTGCGACAATACGGTCGGGAACTGCAGGGCGCGCACGGGTTGATGGCGGTCGCTGCAGGCTGGGATGTCGCGGCCCGGTCTGGAGCGGCGCTGTCCGAAGTGCTGGCTCGGGTGGGCGCGGGTCTGCGCAGCGACGAGGAAGCGAGGGCGGAGGTTACCGCCTCGCTGGGGCCGCCTCGAGCGACGGCCAAGCTGCTCGCGATGCTCCCGCTGTTCGGGTTGGCACTCGGCATGTCGATGGGGGCAGACCCCCTCGGATTTCTTCTCGGCACCGGCGCGGGTTTGGCCTGTCTGACCGTCGGCGTCGCGCTGGCCTTGGCCGGAATGTGGTGGGTCGAGCGGCTGGCGTCCGCGACGGAGGTCTGATCGGGTTGTCGTCTGCCGCTGCAGCCGGGTTGCTGGCCTTTGTGAGCGTCTGGGTCGTCTTCGCGCGACCTCCGCTGGGCCGGGCAGGCATCCCACGCAGGAACGCCACCGGGGCGCGCCGCACCCTGCGGCTGGATAACGTCGTGTTGAGCCCTCGAGGACAGCGGGCAGCGTGTGTCGCCGGCTGCGGTTTTGCCGGATGGGCATTGCAAGGAGCGCGGGGTGGCGCTTCGGGAGCCCTTGGCGGTGCCGTTCTCGCGTGGTGGATCAGCAGGCGGGAACCTCCAGAGGTCACACGGTCTCGGAAGGAGATCGCCCGCAGCCTGCCGCTCGCGGTCGATCTGCTCGCCTCCTGTGTTTCCGCGGGACACCCTGTTGGCTTGGCGCTGAGCGTGGTGTCAAGCGCAATCGGCGGATCGCTGGCGGACCGTCTCGACTCGGTGTCGGCGCGGCTTTCTCTCGGCGCCGATCCGGTCAGCGCTTGGCGACTCCTCGAGGACGAAGCCCAGCTCGCGTCGCTCGCCCGCACGATGATGAGAGCGCTTGAGTCGGGTGCGCCGATTGCGGATGGCCTTCGTCGACTCGCCGACGATCTCCGGCGATCTTCCCGCACCTCCTCGCAGCGTGCAGCGAGAAGCGTCGGGGTTCATGCAGCGGGTCCGTTGGCCTTGTGCTTCTTGCCGGCCTTCATGCTCATCGGCGTGGTGCCGACGGTCGCCTCAGCCTTCCAGCACCTGGGGTGGTGACTGTCCCCAAAGATCTTGCGATCTCTTCGTTCTGCACAGGTACCGATGCGCCGATGGCACCGATCCAGGCCCCCGACGACGCTTGAAGGCAACCACCTCCTCGGGCTACGAGAGCCCGAGATCGTCGAAAGGACACCCGATGACCGCCAGGATCGCAGCGCACATCACCACCGCGATGTCAGCTCGTAGCGAAGACGGCATGACCACCGCCGAGTACGCCGTAGGCACAGTTTCGGCGTGCGGCTTCGCGGGGCTTCTCTACAAAATCTTGACCTCCAGCTGGGGGCAGGATCTGCTTCGAGGAATTCTCGACAAGGCCATCGGGCTCCTGCCGTTTTGATCCGGCGCCGTGGGGTGGGCACCGTGCCCACCCCACCCGCTCGGCCCCGCGGCCGGAGACATCAGCACGGCACTGTCACTGCGGAGGCTGCCTTGGTGCTGCCGATGATCGCCGTATTTGCGTTGGCGTTGCTGTGGGTGCTGTCGATCGGCATCGCCAAGGTCGAGACCGTCGACGCAGCCCGCGATGCGGCTCGGTCGCTTGCCCGCGGTGATGATCCGTCGGTCGCGCGAGCTCACGCCCTTGCCACCGCACCAGCTGGGGCGGATGTGACGGTGGCCTCCTCGCAGGGTGAGGTCACTGTGACCGTCTCGGTCAGCTCCGCACCGCCGGGCTGGCTCCTCGTGCAGCTTCCCGCTGTCACGGTCAGCTCGACCGCCACGACACCGCTGGAGAGCGGCGCAGATGCAGTCCCGTAATGCGCGAGGCCAAACCGGCTACGCCACGATCTGGGCGCTTGCCTGGCTGGCCGCGTGCCTCACGCTGGGCTGGGTTGGCGTCGCCGCAGCAGCCGTCGTCACCGCACAACACCACCTTGACGGAGCCGCCGACCTCGCGGCGGTGGCCGCCGCTGCGGAACTTCAGCGAAGCGGGAACGGCTGTCCCACGGCCGCCTCCACCGCAGCCGCCAATGGTGTTCGACTTGCGAACTGCGCGGTCAGCGGTAGTGACGTGCAAGTGGTGGTCGCGACCGCAGTGACAGTGCCGTTCCGCTTGACACTGAAGGCAGTCGCGCGGGCCGGGCCGGTGTAGGAGCAGCGGTCTACGGCGGTCTACGGTCAGCTCAGGCGTTGGGATCCCGCGGTGCGCTCCGGAAGTACCCGTCGTCGTCATCGCCCGCTGATGACGAGGGCTCCGCTTGCGGTCCGCCGCCAGGCTTGGCCGCCCGTTTCTTCAGGTCCTTGATCTGACCCCGGCGGCGCCGGTCGTGCCGGATGCCCGCCAGAACCAACCACAGTCCCAGCACACCGACGAGAAGCGTCAGCGCGCCGGCGACGTACACGCCGGTCACGTTGGTCTTGACGGTGAACAGCTGCAGGTTGAGCTGCGCCGGGTCGCCTCCTTTGGAGATCGCCGCGAGGGCCACCAAGACGGCGAGCAAGAGCAGCAACAACCCGAAAATAACCATGGTCCACCCTAAGTCGCCGGCATCGTCGCGGTCGAGCACGCGAGCAACACACCGAGCAGCCGCACCGCGCCGTCCTTGTCCAACGGAGAATTGCCATTCCCGCACTTCGGGGAGTGGACACAGGAGGGGCAGCCGCTGTCACACGCGCAAGACCGGATCGCCTCCCGGGTCGCCGTCAACCATGCCTGAGCGGTGGCGAACCCCCTCTCGACGAATCCCGCACCGCCCGGGTGGCCGTCGTACACGAAAACGGTGAGCTTCCCGGTGTCGGAATGCAGGGCTGTCGACACGCCGCCAATGTCCCAGCGGTCGCAGGTTGCGAACAGCGGGAGCAACCCGATAGACGCGTGCTCGGCCGCGTGCGCCGATCCTGGTATGTCCTTGTGTGCGACGTCCGCGGCCGCCACGGCGTTGTCGGACAACGTCCACCACGTCGCTTTCGTCACCAGGTGGCGAGGCGGCAGGTCCAGGCGTTCCTCGCCGAGCACCTCGCCACTGCCGATCCGGCGCTTGAGGAAGCTCACGATCTGCGTCGTGACCTCTACAGACCCGAAATGCACTGCCGCGTCGCCCCACTCAGCGAGCCGGTCGTCGTGCAGTA
>JBBSHN010000049.1:0-17757 GCA_038252945.1 Propionibacteriales bacterium
CCATTGGCGCTTCGACGGACACCTTCCCCGCGATCAGTACGCCGCGCTCCGGCTCGGTCACGTCGTCAACCAGCCGTTGCGCCAGCTCCTCGTCGAGCTGAGCTTCTGGCGCGATCGCCAGCCGCAACAGCTTGGGACCGTCCAGCAGCCCGACGGCGAGAATCTGTCCGTCCCGGCTCCAGGCCCGGACCGCCGCGGCCGTCTCCTCTGCACCGAACCGCCAGAACCAGCCCAAATCCCCCGGATGCAGTTGCATCGGCGCTCCGTCGCACTGCCACTCCCGCAGCACGCCCACAGCCTGGATCAGCCCCTCGACTCCCGGCTTGCCCAACACAATCGCCATACCCCCGACTACACACCACTGCGCCAGCAGAACCCGAACCACTCGATCAACATGGCTCTAGCGCGAACGGAGCGCGGCATCAGCGTGCACCTGAGCGGCCGCCTATAACCGGGCTCAGTGACAGCGAACCGGAAGAACCCGCGGACGGCCTGCATCGAAATGTTCACCGACGAGGCCCGCACTCGTGAGGTCTCAGCCCAGCCGCTCCGGCAAGCTCCCAGGCAAGGTCGAAGTCAACTTCACTGTTGGCGGCTGGCAGAGTCACCGATACGCTCATGGTGTCGCGATCCAAAGCGGTGTGGCTTGCTGTTGGTCATGTCGGGGGTTGTCTGTCAGTACCCCTGGAAGGAATGTCGCCGTGCCAGTTGTCGAAGAGAGTGTGTTGATCGGCCGACCGCCGGAGGAGGTTTTTGACTATCTCAACACCGCCGAAAATTTGCCGGTGTGGGACTCATCCGTCATGGAGGCTGAGCAGGTCGGCTCAGAACCGGTTGCCGTCGGCACTCGTTGGCGCGGAGCCAGCAAAATACTGGGCCGGCGCTTCGAGTGGACCACGGAGCTGACCGAGTTGGAACCTCCGACGCGTACTGTGAGTCGGGCCGTGGAAGGCAAGCTGTCGTTCACGGTGACTAACACATTCAAACCCGAGAACGGTGGTACGCGGTTCACCTACAGGGTGGACGCCGTCACAGGCCTGGGTGGGATCTTCGGACGTCTGTCCGACCCTATCGTTGAGAAGGCGCAGCGTCGTACAGTCCGCGCGAACCTCGACACCCTCGCCGAGCTGCTGGCGAAGCCAGCCACGTAACGCCCGGACGCTCGGAAAGGTCATTCCCGCTTTACCCAAATCACCAGCCTGATCAATGGCCAACGCATCGACCGTGACGATGAACGCCCCGAAAGGCGTGGACTTTCTGCGCCGGGCGCGGGCCGCGGTCCGCCGAAGCGGTTCACTATGACGACTACCGGGTGTTCAAGTCGCCGCTGTCGACGTTCTTGGATACAGCCCGGCGTGCGACCGTTGCTCGGTTTACAACGGATGAGCCACCTGGTTGCCGTGCCGGGGCGCACCCGAGAAACCCCAGATCAGCGCGGTCTGCGAGCGGGATACCGCTCGACAAGAAGGTGCAGACTGACGCCTGATCTTTCAGCAGCCGCCGCACTCCCTGCTAACTGCCTGCGACTTCGGACAGGCCACGCTCTAGGTCCTGGCGGTTCATCACGGGAAAGAATGAGACGTCCGCATGAAAGTTCTGGTACAGCGGCTCGCTCAGTGCTGGCAGCATGGCAGGGTCGTCCATGTCGAAGACCAAGAAAGCGGTTCGCTTACCCCCCTCGGGACCGAAGTACGCGGCCTCCGGCTGTATTTGATCGAGCAACGACTTTATGACTTGAGGCATCCGCCCAGATCGAATTGCGTCGCTAGCCGCGGCGGTATCCATATGAACCTTCATCATCATCCGCATCTTCGTCTCCTCGGCTCGATGGCGACACCATCTCCTTGATGTCTCAGGCGTAGGAAGCCTCCTCTGGTTTTGTTCAGCCGACAAGAGCTCCCACCGACTTTGAGCGGGAAACGGATCTCGAGGTCACCTCCCCCGACACCACGGAAGATGCGGGTTGGTTGGCGAACCTGCCGCCGATGACCAGGAAGGGAGTACTCGGACAAAGAAGCAGGCACCACCCAGGTATGCCGACGCGAGCGCTATGCCGACGCGAGCACTATGGACGCAATGCTGCTCTGGGTTGACGACCTGTGAAAAGGGCAACGGGACGCCTTACAGCGCTTCCTAATCCGCTGGGTGCAGGGTCGAGTCCTGCTGGGCACGACCCGAACTCTCAAGCGAATGCAGGTCG
Organism: Propionibacteriales bacterium; assembly: GCA_038252945.1. Lineage (GTDB taxonomy): Bacteria > Actinomycetota > Actinomycetes > Propionibacteriales > Nocardioidaceae > JAUJOE01. The sequence goes on from JBBSHN010000049.1 coordinate 2,201, forward strand.
TCCAGGTCGGGCTGGGCCCTCAACTCCGAGAAAACCTCGGTGGCCTCAGCGAGAACGGGCCCGACCTCATCCGAACGATGCTGGTCTATTAGCCACCGCGCCAGATCGACCTGAGTCTTGGCGAGCCAATAGCGGTAACCGAGCGTTTGGAAGCCGTCCGCGGCTGACCTCAGGTCGTGCTCCACATCATCGTGCTCGCCACGGGCGGCAGCGAAAAGTGCGCGGAAGCGCGTCAGTTGAGCGCTCAGGTACGGAGGGACATGGCCCTTCGGGGCATTCGCCACCAATCCGAGAAGCTCTGCCGCTTCTTCGACTCGAGAGGCCGACAGCGCGGCTTCCGCGGCCAGCGGCCAGGCCAGCCGAAACTCCAGGCAGAGCAGTCCCGAAGTCGCACCCGACTCGCGAGCCACATTTCCAGCAGACTCCAATGCCAGTTCGGGAGCGCCTCGGGACAGCTGAGTTGCGGACTGGGCGACCTCCTGCATGACCAAAGACTGCGGCACCTCACGGCTGGCCAATTCGTCGAGGGCAGCGACCTCTCGCTCCGCATTGTCGAACTCGCCGCGACCAACCAGCAGCAGGACTCGCACCAGTATTCCGAGCGGAAAATGGTCAGCGTTAGCCGCTACTTCCGGTTGCAACAAGCACCGTTCAGCGTCGTCCCAGCGGCCGAGAAGAAAGTGAAGAAGCCCAATAAGGACATCAGCGTCGGCTTGAAAGTAAACGTGACCCAGGCGGATGGACAGCGCCCGCGACGCCTCTAGTGGCGCTGCGGCCTCGTCGAGGTCGGCCAGCATTCGCAGCCGCCCGAGGTTGCCACGTGCACGGGCCTCCATCTCGGTGTCATCGTGTTGTCGGGCGAGCTCCGCGACCGCCGAGAAGAGCATCGCGGCTTCTGTGGTGCGGTGTTCGAGGACGAGCAGCTCCGCCTTGGTGTGAAGCCCGGCCATGAGCGCGGCATGGTCCTCCAGGGCGGCTGCCAACACCAGCCCGCGTTCTAGATGCTCAGCCGCCGCCGCTCGGTCTGACTTCTCGCTCATCAGGGCTGAGGCGAGGCAGGCGTGCAATTCAGGAAGGACCTCCTGCGCGCCCTCACGTTCGAGCACCAGCAAAGCGGCATTGAGCCGCTGCAACGTCTGCTCCCGCTCCGAGAGGTGGTTCAGACGCATCCAGCCCGACATAGCGTCAAGGCGGGCGGCCTCAACGTCGCGGCTGGCTTCGTGATTTGTGTTCGCGGCCTCATCGAGAAGCGCGAGGGCGTCCATCGGACGGCCTGCCCGCTCGGCCATCAATGCCGCATTGCCGATGTGTCTGGTGCGGTCGGCCTCGTTCGTCGCGAGCTCCGCGGCAGTCCGGTAGTGCTTTTCGGCCGCGTCCGGAGACCCCACTGCTCCAGCACGCGCACCGGCTCGTTCGAAGGCCTTTTCGGCCCCGGCTCGGAACGCCTCCGCCTCTGGGTCATTGCGGGCGGCCGTGTAGGCGTCCAAGAGATGGGCCGCGATCACTTCGGCGACGTCGGCCCCGTCGTGAGGGTATGCAGACCGCAGGTGGTCGGCGACGGCCACATGGCGGAGTTGGCGCTCACGACGGCTGAGCGTGCCGTACGCGACTGATCGGACCACGGCCTGGACGAACTCGTACTGGTCCCGCTCTGGTGACAGTGCATTAGAGCGCACCGCCAGGAGCTCTTTGCGAACCAGTGTCCGCAGCGACTCGTCGATCCGTTCGTCGGGTGCGTCGCTGACGGCTCCCACGGCGCGACGAGTGAACGAGTCACCGAGCACTGCCAAGCCCTTGACCAGCTCGCGCTCGTCAGGTGGCAGCCCGTCGATGCGGGCGGCCACTACGGCTGTCAACGAGGCCGGCACATCCAGATCGTCGATTTCCCCTTCGAAGTAGTAGACGTCGTCGCGGACAGCCACGAGGCGCTTGTCGACGAGTGACCGGACGGTCTCCACGGCGTACAACGGAATGCCGCCAGCGTTGGCGGTGATCTTGGCCTTGACCGGCTCAGACATTCCCTGCACAAGGTCTTCCAGCACCTCTCGAATCGCGGAGTCCGACAGCGGTTCGAGGCGCATCACGGTGGAGTTGCGCCGATCGGCGTGCCATCCAGGGCGACGCTCCGCTAGTTCTGGTCGGGCGAGGGTGAGCACGTAGATCGGCAACCCGGCTGACCAGTCCAGGAGGTAGTCGACGAAATCGAGCAACCCAATGTCTGCCCAATGCAGGTCCTCGACGACCAGCACGACCGGTCGAAGCGCGGCTAAACGCTCGATGAACAGCCGCCAACCGGCGAACAGATCCTCTTGCGAGAGATCTCGATCGACGGCGCCGACCAACACAGCCAGCCGTGGCTCGACGAACTCTCGCTCCTCGGCTACCGGAACCCACAGGCGCAGTCCCTCGGCAAGTTTCTTCGCCACAACGTCCGCGGCATCATCCTCGGCGATCTCGAACCGCTGCCGGACCATCTCCGCCAGTGCCCAGAACGCCACTCCGTCGCCGTACGACAGGCACCGGCCGCGGTGCCAGAAGACTGGTCCGGCCAGGCCCGCTACGTACTTCTCGAACTCCCAGGAGAGACGGGATTTTCCGACGCCTGCAACTCCGGAGACGGCGACCAGCCGGGCCCGGCCTTCCTCAACTGTCGAGTGGAAGAGTTCCTTGACCAGGGTCAGCTCGCGGGCCCGGCCGACGAACGCAGCCTCCAGGCCATCGGCGCGCTGGTTCGCGACCGCACCGGCCACCACCCGAACCGCCCGCCACAGCTGCAGCGGCTCGGCAACGCCTTTGAGCACATGTGTCCCGGCATCGGCATAGGCCACCGTCGCACGGGTAGCGCCCATGGTCACCTCGTCAACGAGAAGGGTCCCCGGCTCTGCCGTTGACTGCACCCGTGCCGCCAGATTGACCCGGTCGCCAGCTACCAACCCTTCCTTCGCGCCAACCCACGAAGCGACCTGTCCGGTGACAACTCCTGCACGCGCCGTCAATCCGGCAAGCTGGCGGCGTTCGCCGTAGCCCGCCACAGCCTCCAAGATCTCCAGGCCCGCGCGCACACACCGTTGAGAGTCGTCCTCGCGGGACGTCGTCGCTCCCCACGCCGCCACAACCGCGTCACCGATGAACTTTTCGACGCTACCCCCGTACCGTTCGACGACGGTATTGGCCACCTGAAAGTAACCGGTGAGCAGCTCGCGGACGTCTTCCGCGTCCCAACCCTCGGTGAGCGGGGTGTAGGAGACGAGATCCACGAACAGCACGGATGCCCAGCGCAACTCCGACATCGGCCTCGACTCTGACGGTGATTCCACCGACGACGAGACGTTCGCCGCGTCGAGTGCTGAGTACGGCGGCGAAGCCCTTCGGGCGGTCGAGACGGCTGTCGACATGGACGCGCCGCAATTACCGCAGTAAAGCTGCCCGCCGGGGACGGGGCTACCACAAGACCCGCAGATCAGAGGTAAGGCAGAGCCGCATTGACCGCAGAACCGGTTGGCTGCCTCATTACTCGTCCCGCATGAGTCGCAACGCATAGGTCCTTCCGGTGTCGCGCCTTGGACATTCGCGCGCACCACTTTAGACCCGCTTCAATTCGCCCCATACCGAATTACCGACAGCCGGCTCATCGGCCACTCATCTGATCCCTGGACCGGACGGTCAAGTGAGCAGCACCGTTCCGGCATTGATTCAGTCGACTTGCCATGGGATTGTTCAGCCACGAGCCGCCAACTCGTGAACCGAGGAGAAACAATTGCGCAGCACGTCCGGCGTCGTCGCTGCAGTCGCGGCCAGCTCCTTGACCACCGCAGCTCTCGCGGCTGTGCCGACGGCGAAAGCGGTTCCATCCGCAGCAGCTGCCGCATCGACGGAGTCGTCGACAGCGGGCACGGAGTCCCATCCTGCGGTGTTCCGGCCGGCCGACAAGCAGGGGTACGCAACGGCCTACGACAGCCGCAGCAAGGTGTGGCTGACCCTCGAGAACGGGATGCTGACCGACGTCTACTACCCCAATGTCAGCACGCCGAGTGTTCGCAGCCTCCAGTTCGTCGTGACCGACGGCAAGACGTTCACCGACATCGAGGGTGCGGACATGCGCCACTCTGTGTCGCTGACCGACCCGCGCAGCCTCACGTATCGCCAGATCGACAGCGCCAAGTCGGGCAAGTACCGCGTCGTCAAGACGTATGTGCTCGACCCGAGCCGCTCGACGCTCACCGTGCATGTCCGGTTCATCTCCCTGACCGGCAAGCCCTACCAGGTGTATCTGGACTACCTGCCCGCGATCGACAATCAGGCCCGCCACGTCACCGCCCGCAGCGACGGTTCGACGTTGATCGCGAAGGGAGTCCGCTCCGCCAGCGCCCTGCTTACACAGCCGGCGCTGGTCGCCTGGACGAACGAGTATGAGGGACCAAACGGCGGCCTTGCGCAGCTGCAGCAGCACCACCAGCTTGTGCAGCACAGCGCCGTCGCCCAGAACGGCGTTGTCGAGCAGACGGCTCTTACCGCTGTCGACGGCACCAAAGGTTCCCAGACCCTGCGCCTCAGCCTCGGCTTCGGCGCGTCTCCGGCGCTGGCGCGCACCAACGCTGCGATGACGACCAAGACGCCATTCCGCACGGTCGAGAAGGCGTACCAGAAGGGATGGCACTCGTACCTGGACGGCCTCAAGGCTCGACCAAACGACGTCCTGAAGACACGTCACGAGCGGCGGCTCTACGACGTCTCGGTGATGGTGCTGGCCGCCGGCGAGGACAAGACTCACCGAGGCGCATTCGTTGCGTCACCCAGCATGCCGTGGGTGTGGCGTGACCCGGCGACGAACGCGCCGCTTCCGACCGGCCCCTACCACCTGGTTTGGGCGCGCGACCTCTACCAGATCGCTACCGCTCTCCTTCTCGCCGGCGACGAAGGCGCGGCGCGGCGCGCTGAACAGTTCCTGTTCCAACAACAGCAGAAGCCGCATGGGCGGTTTCCGCAGAACTCGACCGCCGACGGCACGCCGTACTGGACCGGCAAGCAGCTCGACGAGTGGTCCCTGCCAACGGTGCTCGCATGGCAGCTGGGCGACACCTCCACCGACACCTGGCAGCACGTACGGCGAGCCGAGGACGCGGTGATCAAGCGCGGCCCCTCGTCGCAGCAGGAGCGCTGGGAGAACCAGAGTGGGTACAGTCCCGCCACAATCGCCGCGGGAATCGCCGGTCTGGTCTGCGGGGCGTCGCTCGCCCGCTCCAACGGAGACGACGCGGTGGCCCAGAGGTATCTCGCCGTCGCCGACCGGTGGCAGGCCAATCTGAAGCGGTGGACCGTTACCACGAACGGCCCGCTCTCGGACCAGCCATACTTCCTGCGGCTAGCCAAACGCGGCGAACCGAACCAAGACATCCAGTACGCCATCGGGGACTCAGGCCCCGCAAGCGTCGACCAGAGGCGTGTCGTTGACCCGTCGTTCCTGGAGTTGGTACGGCTGGGCGTGCTGAGTCCGCACGACCCCGCTGTTCTGTCGTCCTTGCAGGTCGTCGACCAGACGCTCAAAGTCTCGACACCCGCTGGCGACCTCTGGCACCGATACAGCTACGACGGGTACGGCGAAACTGCGACCGGTAGCCAATGGGTCATCGAAGGGACCAACACCCCCAAGACATACGGACGGGTGTGGCCGGTGTTGACGGGCGAACGCGGCGAGTACGCCATCGCGGCCGGAAAGCCGGCTGAACACTACCTCCGCACGATGGCCTCGACAGCCAAACGAGGCTCCTACCTGTTGCCGGAGCAGGTGTGGGACGGCCGTCCACCGACCGGACGCAACAATCACCGCCTCGCCAAGGCCACCATGTCAGCGACGCCTCTTTTGTGGACGCACGCTCAATATGTGCGGCTGGCGTGGAACCTGCACGCCGGTCGAGTGCTGGAGCTACCAGATCTCGTAGCGCGTCGCTACCAGAGCCGATGAGTGGCTCCCACGGCGTCCAAGCCAGTGACGTGGCTTGACAGTGACGTCGACTGGGCGTGCACACGCTCGCCGGACGATACGGATCACTCAACGCATCAAGGGCTCATGACAAACGAAGCGGCGCCCCCGGAGCTCAGTCGGCGTCGGCGGTACGCCGTCTTGGCCATCTGCTGCATGAGCCTGCTCATCGTTGGCATGGACGTCACCATCGTCAACGTTGCGCTGCCGTCCATCGCAGCGGACTTCTCCGGTGAGGTTTCGGACCTGCAGTGGATCGTCGACGCCTACACAGTGGTTCTGGCGTCGCTGCTCATTCTGTCCGGATCAACAGCCGACCGCTTCGGCCGCAAACGCACCTTTCAGGTCGGTCTTGTCGCATTCACCATCGGCTCATTGCTGTGTAGCGCTGCCCCTTCTCTGGGCTGGCTCATCACGTTTCGGATCGTTCAAGCCGTCGGTGGATCGATGCTGAACCCAGTCGCGATGTCGATCATCACCAACGTCTTCACCGAACCGCGTGAGCGGGCCCGGGCCATCGGCGTCTGGGGCGGTGTCATCGGCCTGAGCATCGGTGTCGGGCCTCTCATTGGCGGAGCCCTCATCGACAGCATTGATTGGCCCGCGATCTTCTGGATCAACGCCCCAATTGGAATCGTCGCGATTGTGCTCACCGCTGTCTTTGTGCCGGAGTCGCGATCCCCGGGGGCTCGACGTGTCGACCCGGTGGGCCAGTTGCTGGTCATCGTCGCGCTCGGTTCGGTGACGTACGCCATCATCGAGTCGCCGCAGGCCGGCTGGAGATCACCGCACGTGCTGGTTCCGTTGTCGATGTTTGTCGTCGCGACAACAGCCCTGATCGGCTACGAGCGGCGCCGCATCGAGCCGCTGATCGACGTACGGTTCTTCCGCAGCATTCCGTTTTCCGGCGCGACCGTGACCGCGGTGTGCGGCTTCGGAGCCTTCAGTGGCTTTCTCTTCCTCAGCACGCTGTATCTGCAGGACGTACGCGGCCTGTCCGCTCTGCAGGCCGGCCTGATGACCACGCCCATGGCAGTCATGGTGATCGTGTTCGCACCTCTTTCCGGCCGGCTTGTGGGTTCGCGTGGGCCGCGGCTCCCGTTGATCGCCGCGGGGCTGTTGCTGGCGGCGGGAGCCGCTTGTCTCCTTGGCCTCTCCAAAGACACCGGCTACTGGTGGCTGATTGTCAGCTACAGCGTCTTTGCCGCCGGCTTCGGCCTGGTCAACCCACCCATCACCAACGCTGCGGTCTCAGGAATGCCGCTGGAGCGAGCCGGTGTCGCTGCCGCGTTCGCCTCGACCAGTCGCCAGGTCGGCGCCTCGCTAGGCGTGGCGGTCATCGGCTCGATCATTAATCCCGGCACGACAACAAATGTTGGGCCTCACTTGCTGGCCACCGCTCCGCTGGCATGGATGGTGGTGATCGGGTGCGGTCTCGCCGTGGCACTGCTCGGCGTACTCACGACTACGTCACGGGCCAGGCGCAGCGCAGCTCGCACAGCAGCCCTGCTGGGCAACGCCGACTTCCGGCCGACGTCTGATCACGCACCCGTCGCCGCGTAAGTCACTGGAGAGGTGGCACGGGTCGGCCGCTGTGACGACGGGACTTGACGAGCGCGACGGCCGACAGCACGACAGCCAGCGATTCGGTGACGGCTGCTAGCACGCCAAGCGGCTCAAGCCAGTTGCCGATGTCGTCAGCCATCGAAGGGAGCCCAATGGAACGGCTGGCCAGGTAGGCGGCAACGGCGAGCGCAGAGCTGACGCCCAGCACAATCCATGCCGGCGCCACGTCGCTGATGAACAAGGCGGTCCCCGTCAGTACGGAGATGACGGTGAAGACGATGAACAGCACGCCGATGTACCGAGCCTCTTGCAGATGTTGCGGTGTTACCGGCACGTGAGCGAGTCCCGCGACAACCGCCAACGCTGCGGCGGGATACCGCAGACGGGATCGCAACGGCCTTAGAGCTAGAACGCCGTCGCCCCGCGTTACGACCGAGGTCCTTCCAACCGGCTCAGCGCGCTCGGTGGCTTCGGGCTGAGGCAACGGCAAGAAGATCGTGGCGAGCACGAGTAAGCCGCCGGCGGCCACGAAGTAATGGCCTGGACCCTTCGCCGCGAGCACCATGCCGTCAAGCTGCGAGGTGACGCCATACAACTGAATCAGCAAATAGCCGGAATAGCCGGCGATGGCGAAGCCGGTGAGCGCAAGCGCCCAGCGGAGGAGAGTGGATGCTCGCATGGCCTGCAGAATCGCGATCACGGCTGCGGTCGCCGACAGCACCAACAGAATATCGCCGTTATGCGTGCCCCATCCGCTTTGGGACAGCATCCCGGCGAACGTCGAGAGCCACGGAGTGCTGACGCCGTACACGGTGGATCCGACACCAGCGAGTGCCGTCACTGCAACCAAAATCCTCCAGCCGAGCGACCGCTCAAGGGGGCCGGATGGCGCCAGAGACGATTCCGTCGACGGCAGCGGACGAGTGAGTGAAGTCATGGGTGAAAGCTTTCAGTTTGGGGGTCTTCGGTGGCATCGCACATACACGCGGTGCCACCGAAGCTTGACTACCCAGTGGTCACATGGATCAGAGCACGGAGAAGTACAAGAAGAGATTCGACGGCACATTCGCCGTGATGTGCTTGTTGTGGTTCTTGCGCATCATCTGAATCGTCTTGTAGCTCTTGCCATGCACGATGCGGTGCCATGCCTTCTGGTTGGTCACGCCGACGACGGAAACGTCCCACCACTCAGCGCGGTGCTTGAACGCAGTCGTCACGATGTGGCTGTGCGCTGGCAGGAGCGCGTGCCCCGTTCCCTTGCCGAACACTCGGCTCAGGTCAACGCGGTGCGGGTGGTCGATGCAGCGGCCGGCAACGGGACACTGCAGGGTCCGCTTCGCCGGCGTGAACCCGATGGGTACGACGACGAACAGCGGGTCGAAGTTGTTGGCCGGTGTGCTTTTGTACTCCGCACCGATCTCACACTTCGAGGCAGTCTTGCTACTGGGGGGCTGCCTGCAGAAAAACTGCTTGGAATACCGGAACTTGACTGTGCTTCCCTTCAGCCAGCCGGCCGTGGTGCCAACGCGCGCCATCGGCTTGTTGGACATCGACATGCTGGCCGAGTGCGAAGCCGCCAACGCCGGTCCGGCGATAGCGGCCAGCCCTGCCACCAGCAGGCCCACTAACGCGATCGCAACCGACCGCGACTTAAGAGTGGGGCTTGGATGAGGTTCCCTCATCACACCTCCTGGTGAGTGCGGACAACCGCACATGTGTGGCAGCTGCCCGCGATGAATTCTTGACAAAGCTGGTTCGACACCGGCGGCCGCTCGGATTGGATTCCGAGCGACGCCAAAGTCGGCATTCCGTAGCGCACAAACAGCCACTAACACCGTTGCTGTACAAGGAAGCGCCTTCCCATCGCGTAGATGGGAAGGCGCCTCTTGGCGATGTTGCTCGTCGGTTACGGGCTGAGTCGCTGGATGTGGGTGGAGAAGTTCCCGAACAACGTCCGGGTTTTGCCACAGGTGTTGTCGGCTATGAACTGGTCGAAGGTGCACCGGTGGGCGATGTACTCGTTGGCAACGTAGAAGTTGTGGCCATCCCACGCCGCGGACCCGTAGTCACCCCAGCGAGGGCGGGGGACGTTGCGTCCACCACAGCCGAATGCTGCGTACTCGCAGAATCCGTCCTGCGGCGCCTTGCCAGCTGCGGCGACGTTGATGCCACCTAGAGCGGAGCTGTTCCAACGCAGGTAGGCCTGGCTCGGGTACCAGTTGTTGCCGACCAGCGTGACACCGACGACGCCAGCCCCCGCTGGGTTGGTGGCCATACCGGGGTAGGTGATGTTGTTGCCGCGGGTGCCCACGTAGCCCTGGGAAGCCATGCTGCTGCCGGTGCCAGAAGCCGCGATGTCGACCCAGGCCAACCCGGCCTGAACGTTCCCAGCAACGACCATCGCAGTGTCGAGTGCCGAGATCACGTGACCGTTGGAGTAGACCGACGTGAGGACTCGGCTGTCGCTGGAGTCCAGGCTGCCTATCTCGTTGGACTGGTAGGGGTTGCCGAAGCCATAACACTTGGTGACCCGCAGACAGTCCAGCAGCGGGGTCGGACCCGCCTTCTGCTTCGACAGCGGAGGTATGCCGTACGCCTCGGAGTTCATCACCTTCACGTGCAGTGACAGGTTCGGAGTACCGGACTTCAGGCTTCCCGTGTTGCTGAGCCACCAAAGACCGATCTGGTTGCCGTGCCCGCTGAACGATCCCGGCCGTGCCTCGTCGGCGGCGAACGACGACGTGAAGTACTCCGTCCCATTGTTCGCGGTGGCGTACTCGGTCCCAGCGCTCATGCTTGGCCACACCGTGAACCCGACCAGAATGTTGCCGGTGATACTCGGCACGCGCAGGTTCTCGAAGTGCACCACTGAGGTTGAGGCGGCGCCAGAAACGACGGCGGTCTTGCTCAATGCGTACAGCTGGGCACCGTTGAAGAAGTTGCCGAAGATGCCCTTGCCGGACCACGGGTACTCGTTCGTGGTGAGGTAGACGCCATTGGCGTCAGTCGCCAAGTGCGGATAGTCGCCGATGCAGGGACAGCTGCGGTGTTGCGGTCCTGAGCTGCCCCCGGCGTCTGTCGTGGGGATGCGGTAGAAGTTCCATCCGCCACGTGGATCGCTGGTCTTGCTGACGGCGAGATCCAGCCGGTTGCCGAGGGTGAGACCGCCGGTCTTCGGGTTGACGACGAGCGTCAGCTCGGTCGCAAAGTAGCGCTGCGAGCCTGCGTCGTAGACACAGCTCGGGTCGGTAAGGAACTGGTAGCCCTTCTCACCGAAGAACTTGTTGATGTACACAGGCTTGGTCTGAGGCGCACCACTCGTGGAGTAGACCTGCACGACGTCGTTGATCATCTCGAATACGTGGCCGCCGCCTGCACACAGCCCCTGGTCAGGAGGCTCAACGTTGAAGCCGGCGAACTTCTGGTTGTCGTACTCGTTCAGACCCTGCCAGCCCATGCCGGCATTGGTCGGCTTGCTGGTCACCGGTGTTGAGGTGACCTGCGGCAACCAGCCACCGATCTTGCTCGCAAGCAAACGGTTCGCTTTGGGTCGCGGCGAATTGCTGCGGTTGACGAAGCGCTGCAAAGTGCCATTCTCGCTCAGGTTGATCGCCCCACCGCCGTGGTGACCCGTCGAACGCGGCCAACCCGTTGTGCTGTGGTAGCGATGCGTGACGCTTTTGACACTGGACTTGACTGTCGCAGTGCGAGCGTCAGGCCGGGAACCGTGACCCGACGCGAAAGCCGCAGATGACCCCATCGAGGACACCCCCACGGCGTACAGGGCAAGCGCTGCGACCGAAGCCAACACTGGCACTTGCCGCCTACGTAACGTCGACATCTAACCTCGCCTATCCGCGCTTTCGCGCTCTGTAAGACCCGATGGCCAGCCCAACATGACCGAACCAGTCGGCCGCACTGTCACTTGGACACACTAGAGACGGATGGTGGTCCCCGATAGCCCCGATTGTGTGATTTATCCACTACAGCAAGTCACCGATCGAGCGCTGTCTGATCGCCTTACGCGGTAGACCGACTACCTAACTCGAGGTCGAGATCGACCTCAGTGCCGGCACACGTCACCGGCATGGAGAAAGCCAGATTAGGTGTAGAGGAGCGGGGTAACGGCCGGGGCATGACCCTCGCAGTGAGCCGGGAAGAGACCAGACCCCTTCGAGCCGCCTCCCTGACGTTCACCGGAAGCGCGACCAATGGACGCCCCTCAAGGCGTCGACTTTCTCCGGCGTGTGCAGCCTCGATCCGCCATCCCTGTTCACTACGACGACTACAAGATTTTCAAGTCGCCGCTGTCTGCATTCGTGAAGGCGGCTCGGGAGCCGACCTTGAACGCGTGCTTCGCCCGGTACAACGAGGGGACACCGTTGACTTGCTGTGAGCGCAGCGACAAAGGCGTAGGGTGACGCGGGTGACTGACCGGTTGGTGTGGGTTGACTGCGAAATGACCGGCCTCAATGTCATCAACGACGCGCTGATCGAGGTGGCCGCGCTTGTTACCGACTCTGAGCTGACGGTGCTCGGGACCGGTGTCGACGTCGTCGTCAAGCCGCCGGCCGCTGCTTTGGAGCAGATGAGCGACGTGGTTCGCCAGATGCACACCGCCTCAGGCTTGCTCGACCAGCTTGACTCAGGCGTTGACCTGGCCACCGCCGAAGACGCCGTACTGGACTACGTGCGGGCGTACGTACAGCTCCCGCGCAAGGCTCCGCTGGCCGGCAACTCCGTGGGCACGGATCGGCTGTTTCTCACTCGGGACATGCCACGTCTGGAGGAGCACATGCATTACCGCATCATCGACGTCTCGTCGATCAAGGAGCTGGCGCGCCGTTGGTATCCGCGTGCCTACTACGCCAGCCCCCGTAAGGGCGGCAACCACCGTGCGCTCGCAGACATCAGAGAGAGCATTGAGGAGCTTCGGTACTACCGCGAGGCGGTGTTCGTTCAGCCACCCGGACCCGACTCGGACACGGTGCGTGCGTTGGCGGTCAAGCACAGCGGGGCGCTACTGACGGATCCCGAGCCGCAGAGCTGACGAAGCCGCAGGAGCCGATAGACTTCAGCCGCTCTGGCAGAGCCGCTAGCGCATGGCCAGGAGCGTGGTGAGCGTAGCTCAGTAGGTAGAGCGCCGCGTTGTGGTCGCGGATGTCGCGGGTTCGAGTCCCGTCGTTCACCCCAGTCAGCCGCCGTTGTGGTCAACGGCTCACCGCCCGTGGCACCAGTCGAACGGGAAAACGCCACGGCGGCGCCCCCACGTCCGGCCGGCGGCCTCGGTGCTGTTGAGCTCAACACCGACACCTCGGTCAACGGGCAGCCCGGACAACCGCTAACCGTGCCAATTCGGTGCCCATTTCCTGGCCGCCGACGCATACAATCGCTGGGGTCGTGAGAAGCGCTGTCGCTGCTGTTCTGCCGACCGCACCGATATCCGGCCTCGTCGCACGCTGGTATGCTGAGCGGTCGCTCGACCCAATTATGCTTCGAGCGCCATTAGCTCAATTGGCAGAGCAGCTGACTCTTAATCAGCGGGTTCGGGGTTCGAGTCCCTGATGGCGCACCGTTCCTGAACGGGCTGGGAGGCCAGCATGCCTCCACGTAGATCAGAAGCCGAACAGCCCAACCCGCAAAGCTGGCTGTAAGCGGTGACTCGGAGCAGCGACGGCGTCCGCGTGTCGTTGGTCGCGTCCTGTGTTGGCCACCCAACATCCGTTGTGTCAGCAAGATGACAGAACGCAACCCTCATCAGTGTCACACTCCCTCTAGTCGCATTGAGTGACGCAGATAGGAGGTCGTCATGACCGAGCAAAACCTCAGTGGCCAGCCAGTGGAGGACACTGAAGGCCACATGCCTCGCGTCTTGTCCGACGCCGAACGAGTCGAAGGGGACGACGTCGAAGGCCACATGCCACGTGTAGGCGGTGCCGACGCGGAGCGAATTGAAGGGGACGACGTCGAAGGGCACATGCCTCGTAGCTGAGGTCGACTCCTTGGGCAACGCCCAAGCAAGCGCTCATCCGCAAAAGGCCGATCTTGACTGGTTTTTCTCCGCAACTCTTGCGCTGTGGCGCCTAAAGCGGTTCAGCCAGAACGGTGAAGGCCGGAAGTTGCGACGCGTCGGAGTCTGTGGCTGAGAAGGCGGTGGCCCTTTGGAGGAGAGGGGCGGCGCGTAGCCGTTGAGCGATTGTCACGGCTTCTTCGGCGAGCTGCGTTGCCGCCTCGGGATGGTCTTTTTGGCGGCCTAGGTATTCGGCCTGGTCGAGGAGTCCGACGGCCAGGTGGTACGGCGAGCCAACCTGGCGTAGTGCTTGAATTGCGGCGTCGAACTCGTCCGGGGCTGCTGCGTCGTCTTTGACGGCGAGCAGGCGAGCTCTGATACGTTTCGCCTCCGCACGTGTGAGGGCTGGGATGTGTCCAGGTGGATGTTGGTCGAGCCAGCCAAGAAGATCTGCGGCTTTGGCGTGGTCGCCGAGCGCGAGAGCGACGTCGGCAGCTAATGTCCATCCCCACCGCAGGGGCTCCGCACTAAGTCCTACAGCATCGGTGTAACTGATTGCTCGCTCAGCCTGAGCCAGTGCCTCGGCGGCGTTTCCTTGCATGCTGGCGAACAACGCGGACACGAGTGCTAGCTGCGCCAGGTCTGTCGGATCCTCTGTGTCGGCCCACGCAAGAAATACCGGGCGGGTTTCTTGAAGCCCAAACCGGTCGCCGCGGAAGGTTCTCAGCAGGGCGCTGATGCAGATGAGCGTTGGGTCGTCTTCCAGACGATCCTCGGCCACCGCATCGTCGTAGGTGGCGACGAATTCATCCCACTCCCCAGCCAGCAAGAGCGCTTGTAGGAGATTGTTGATCGCCAGTCGAAGATAAGTCTGGTGACCGAGCCGTCGCCCCTCCTCGACAGCTTGCCGTGCGGTCTCAACCGCTGACGTTGAGTCGCTGCTCAGCAACACCTCAGCCAGGTTTATTCTTGCTCGGACCGTGGGAACTGCGGAAGAGGAGGCGTCACCACGACGGATTGCTTCGCGGTAGTACATACCGGCCTGGGCGGTTCGGTCGGCGAAGATATGCAGCAATCCCCGGGTCACGAACAGGTCCGCCAAGACGGCGTCCGACAGACCTATCGCTTGAGCCGCTGTCAGGGCGGCCGAGGAGAGCCTGTCACCGTCCGTCAGGTTTCCCGCGAATATCTCAAGAGATGCCAGCGATGCAAGGGCTTCTACCGTGTCAACGTCAGGCTCAGGCTGCAGCACCGTCAAAGCGTCTTGCAGCCTATTCCTGGCTTCTTCGTGCTGGCCCAAATACCGGAGACTGCGTCCGATTCCGGTGAGGCAGCGGGCGCCTGCTCGGGCATGATCATGCGGCTGATACAGGTCGGCTGCCTTCTGATACTTCAAGATCGCTGCGTCTAAATCTGTGAGTTCTGCGGCTTTGCCTGCGCGTTCCCACAATCCAGCGGCTTTTAGTTGTGAATCGTCGGCTGCGTGTTCTTCCAGCAGCTCCGCGGCTTTTTGGTAGTTGGTTGCGGCGGTTGTGGGGGCGCCGGTGCGTTCGGCGCGTTCGCCGGCGCGGGTGAGCATGGCGACGGCTTCGTCACGGAGTTGGGGGGTGTCGGGGTCGTCGGGGACGGCGGCCAGCGCGTCGAGGAGGTGGGTGGCGATGACTTCGGTGATTTCTTCGCCCTGGTCGGCGAACACCGAGCGGAGGTGGTTGGCGACGGCGAGGTGGCGGGCTTTGCGCTCCCGCCGGGACAAGGTGTCGTAGGCGACTTGGCGGAACATGGTTTGTACGAACCCGTAGTGGCCCCGTTGCGGGGACAGCGGGTCGGCGCGGACTCCGAGGACCTCACGCCGCACCAGCTCAGCCAGCAGCGCCGTTGTGGAGTTGACCCGGTTTGGTGGACACCGGGTTTCTACGGTCATGGTCATGCCGCAGGGGTTTCGGTGAAGTGCTTGGCCTCGAACACGGCCGGGGCGATCTGGCCGAGGGCGGAGTGTCGCCG
>JBBSHN010000050.1:0-17599 GCA_038252945.1 Propionibacteriales bacterium
AGGCGCCGATCGTCAGGATCGGGGCGTAGTTCACGTATTTCCAGGAGAAGTCCTGATTGAACGGGACCGCCGCCGGCGTGAAGGGCAGGATGAAGTAGATCGAGATGATCGCGATCTCGGCGACCGCCACGAGGTTCATCCACTTGTACTTCGACCCGTTGTTCCACGTGCCGGGCACAAAGTCGTCGCCGGCCTTCCACCGCAGCCAGATGGGGATGGCAAACGCCAGGTACAGCCCGATCACGGCGACCGACACGACCGCGTAGAACGCGACCGGCACCGGCGCCCCATTGATGTCGACGGTGACCAGCGCCGGCAGAGTGATGATCACGCTGACCACGAACGTCAGCAGCACGGCATTCGCGGGCACTCGGCTGCCGGTGAGCTTGGACCACAACCGGGACCCGGGCATGGCGCCGTCCCGGCTGAACGCGAACGTCATCCGCGAAGTGCTTGTCATGCACGCCGTCGTGCAGAAGAACTGCCCGGCGGCGGAGATCAGCAGGACGGTGCCGGCCCACCTGCTCGACAACGCCTGGGTGAAGATTGTGGCGACCGCCCCGCCACCGTCAGTCACGCCTTGCGGGTCCTGCACTGCGAACAAGAACGACAGCAGCAGGATCCACCCGCCGATCGCTGAGTATGCGATCGAGCGCCACAACCCCTTGGCTGCCGCTTGCGACGCAGTGGCCGTCTCCTCCGACAGGTGGGCCGAGGCGTCAAAGCCGGTGATTGTGTACTGAGTGAGCAGCAGCCCCAACGGCAGCACGAGGATCCAGTACGTCGAGTCTGAGTAGCCCGAATTGTTGATGCGATCGGTGAACACGAAGGACAAGCTCTGGTGGTGGTCGGGAAGGAAGATAAGGATCAAGACCACCACAGCTACCCCGAAAACGTGCCACCACACGGAGACGTTGTTCATGACCGCCATCAGATGGCCACTGAAGATGTTGAGAAGCGAGGCGAGCGCGAGCACAACGAGGAAGATGATGAACACTCGGTTGAGGGAGTAGCCGTTCGCCCAGGATGTGCTGAAGGTGCTGATCGTCAAGTCGATGAAGGTGGCGCACCCATAAGCAACCGAGGCGGTTACGGCCAGCAGGCCGATCAGGTTGAGCCACCCGGTGAAGAAGCCGGCCCGCGGACCACCGAGCTTTGAAGCCCACCAGTAGATCCCACCGGACGTGGGATACGCGGACACCAGCTCTGACATCGTGAATCCGATGAGCAGGATGAATAACGAGATGATCGGCCAGCCCCAGGAGATGGCGACCGGCCCTCCGTTGTTCCACGCTTGCCCGAAAGTCGTGAAGCACCCGGCCAGGATCGAGATGATCGAGAACGAGATCGCGAAGTTGGAGAAGCTGGACCAGTTGCGGTTCAGCTCCTGCTTGTAACCGAGTTCAGCGAGGCGGCGTTCGTCCTCGGTGAGCGTTTCCGTGTGTGCCATGCAGTCCTCCGTGGTTTGGGAGCGAGGTCAGTCGGGTCGGGTGGCGTGGGACAACAGTGAGTCGAAATCCGGGCTGGTGAATGCAGCCACCGCTCGGTCGTACTTCTCCATGCCCCACGACCAGAAGTCGAAATCCAGAGAGCTCGTGGCGGCTTGGATCGCCGCCCACAACGTCCAGCCGTAGTTCGCCAGAATTCCGTGCAGTTGCGACCGGGCGATCTTGTGCCGCAGCTCACGCCCGAAGTAGTGCGTCACCAGCGCCGCGAGTGCATCGGCAGAAAGGTGCGACTCACTGGCGAGGTTGCCGAGCTCAAAGCATGGGTCGTTATTGCCCGCGTACTCGAAGTCGATGAGCCACAGCCGCGAACCGTCGTCCAGCACGTTCGCAGCCAGCAGATCGTTGTTGCACGGGACGGTTCTTGCCGGACGGCTGGCGAGCGCCGACCGCATCCGCTCCACCTGTGGGACGAAATCGAGGTAGCGGGCGGGTATCCGGGCACCGATTTCGTGGGCCGCCCGCAAATAACGCTCTTGCACCGCGACCATGTCAAAATCGTTGACGAAGCGTGGCCCGGAGTGGAGGAGGCGACACACTTCGGCGATTCGGGGCAGATTGGCCTCCTCGCGGACGTCCGCCTCGCGCAACGTGGCGCTCTCTATGTATTCGAGAACGAGCAGCGAGGCGTCCGGGACGTACTCGACGACTGCGGGAGCCGCTCCGGATCTCGCGGCTGCCAAGGAGTTCGCGTACTCGACCTCCCGATCGATGCCGAGCAACCCGGCGTCTTTGCTTGACACCCGAACGACGACGTCGACAGCGGCGGTGGTCACGTGCAGATTGCGGTTGGTGAGCCCACCAGACAGTTCACGGACGGTGCGCGGGGCGTCGCGCACGCACTCCAGCTGATCGAGAAGGAGGTCGACGTCGGCTGGCAGCGTGTCGGATCGCACCACCCGCGCCGCCTCCCTGCCTCGACCTTCGCCACAACTCTCCGTAGCTACGTGGCCTGGCTGGATGCTAGAGGCTTCCGGACGTCCAGGTCTAGACTCCTTCGCCGTGACGAAGTCAGGCGGACCACTGTCGGTGAACGACCTTCGGCGAGAGATCGACGCCGGCGACATCGACACCGTTGTGGTGGCTTTCACCGACATGCAGGGCCGCCTGCAGGGAAAGCGAATCCATGCCCGGTTCTTTCTCGACGAGGTGCTCGCGCACGGCACGGAGGGCTGCAACTACCTGCTCGCGGTGGATGTGGAGATGAACACGGTCGGCGGCTATGCGATCAGCTCGTGGGAGCGCGGCTACGGCGACATGGAATTCGCGCTCGACATAGGCACGCTGCGGCGCATTCCATGGCTGCCTGGCACGGCCATGGTCCAGTGCGACCTGGCCTGGCTGGATGAGGATTCCAGCCTCGTCGCTGAGTCCCCACGTTCGATCCTGAAGGCACAGGCGGAGCGTGCGGCGGAGCGGGGGCTGCAGGCTTTCGCCGGCACGGAGCTCGAGTTTCTTGTCTTCGACCAGAGCTACGAGAGCGCTTGGGATTCGACCTACCGAGGGCTCCTGCCAAGCAACCAGTACAACGTCGACTACTCCCTGCTTGACACCAGCCGACTGGAGCCGCTGCTTCGGGACATTCGCAACAGCATGTACGGCGCGGGGATGGCGGTCGAGTCGGTCAAGGGCGAGTGCAATCTCGGCCAGCACGAGATCGCTTTCCGGTACGACGACGTCGTCCGCACGGCCGACCAGCATTCGGTGTACAAGAACGGCGCCAAGGAGATCGCCGCCCAGCACGGCAAGGCACTCACGTTCATGGCGAAGTTCAACGAGCGGGAAGGCAACTCCTGCCACGTTCACATGAGCCTGCGGGGCACGAACGGGGACATCGTGTTCGACGCCGGCGACGGCCCGACGCCTGTGTTCGAGCATTTCGTCGCCGGCGTCCAGACGACACTGAACGACTTCACGTTGCTGTACGCGCCGAACATCAACTCCTACAAGCGCTTCCAACCAGGCTCGTTTGCACCCACCGCGATTGCGTGGGGACGGGACAACCGGACCTGCGCGCTACGAGTCGTGGGTCGCGGTGCCGGTCTGCGCGTGGAGAACCGGGTCCCGGGGGGCGACATGAACCCCTATCTGGGTCTCGCCGGGATGCTGGCCGGCGGACTGTACGGCATCGAGAACGAGCTCGAGCTGGAGCCGGTGTTCGAGGGCAACGCCTACGAGTCGGACAAGCCGCATGTACCCACAACACTGCTCGAAGCCCGAGACGCATTCGCCGCGTCGGCGGTGGCCCGGTCGAGCTTCGGGGACGCCGTCGTCGACCACTATGTGAACGCCGCGGACGTCGAGCTGTCCGCGTTCTCCGCCGCGGTCACCGACTGGGAGCGCATCCGCTGCTTCGAGAGGCTGTGAGACGTCCATGACCACCACGCGCGAGGTGGTGAACCCGGCGACCGAGGAGGTCATCACTGAAGTTGCTCTGGCGTCCGTAGAGGACACCGACCGGGCGATCACGGCTGCGTCGTCGGCGTTCGATTCTTGGCGCCAGGTCGCTCCAGCGGATCGGGCCCGGCTGCTCCGGCGGTTCGCCGAGGCGGTTGACTCCTCAATCGAGGAGCTGGCGCAACTCGAGGTGCGCAACTCCGGCCACACGATCAGCAACGCGCGGTGGGAAGCCGGCAACGTCCGCGACGTCCTCACGTACTACTCGGCGGCACCGGAGCGACTCTTCGGTCGGCAGATCCCGGTAGCCGGTGGCCTGAACGTGACGTTCAAGGAACCGCTGGGCGTCGTCGGGGTCATCGTGCCGTGGAACTTTCCGATGCCCATCGCCGGCTGGGGGTTCGCCCCGGCGCTGGCAGCGGGAAACACCGTCGTACTGAAGCCGGCGGAGATCACACCGCTCACCGCAGTGCGGCTCGGCGAGCTCGCTCTCGAGGCGGGTATCCCTGAGGGAGTCTTCACCGTGCTCGCCGGGCGTGGCTCGGTCGTCGGCGAACGTTTCGTCAGCTCTCCAGACGTCCGCAAGATCTGCTTCACCGGTTCGACGGAGGTGGGCCGACGGATTATGGCCGGTGCCGCCGAACAGGTGAAGCGCGTGACCCTTGAGCTCGGTGGCAAGAGCGCGAACGTCGTGTTCGCTGACGCCGATCTGGAGGTCGCCGCCGCCTCCGCTCCCTACGGAGTCTTCGACAACGCCGGGCAGGACTGCTGCGCCCGGAGCCGAATCCTCGTTGAGCGCAGCGTTCATGAGCGCTTCCTTGAGCTGCTGGAGCCGGCCGTAAAAAATGTTCGGGTGACCTCCCCTAGTGAGGAGGACGCCGAGATGGGTCCGCTCATCTCCGACGTCCAACGTGATCGCGTGCGCTCCTACGTTGAGGAGGACGGCGTTCAGGTGGCGTTTCGGGGCCAGGCACCGGATGGCCCCGGCTACTGGTACCCGCCTACGGTCGTGCTGCCTGACGGCGCGCAGGACCGCGTGTGGCGCGAAGAGGTCTTCGGTCCGGTGGTCGCAGTGCTGCCGTTTGACGACGAGGCAGACGCGGTCGCCAAGGCCAACGACAGCAACTACGGCCTGTCCGGGTCGATCTGGACTCGGGACGTGGGCCGCGCGCTGCGGGTCTCGCGTGCCGTCGATGCCGGCAATCTGAGCATCAACTCGCACTCGTCCGTGCGCTACTCCGCGCCGTTTGGTGGCTTCAAGCAGTCCGGGCTCGGTCGCGAGCTGGGGCCGGATGCGCTTGACTCCTTCACCGAGGTGAAGAACGTCTTCATCTCGACCGACTGACCGCAACCACACCCTGAGGAAGAAGGCCCGCATGCCCTCGCCACGCCTGGAGAGCCGCACCGCCGTCGTCACCGGTGGTTGTTCTGGCATCGGGCTCGCCACGGTCCGGCGGCTCGCCGACGAGGGCGCCTCGGTGGTGATAGGGGACGTCGACGACGCGCGCGGCCCTGAGGTGGCCGATTCCGTGGGCGGCCGGTACGTCCACTGCGACGTCACCGACGCTGCACAGGTCGCAGCTCTGTTCGCGACATCCCGGGAGGCTTACGGAAGTGTCGATGTCGCGTTCAACAACGCCGGCATCTCACCGCCCGACGACGACTCGATCCTGGACACGGAGATCGAGGCGTGGCGGAGGGTGCAGGATGTCAACCTCACCAGCGTCTACCTCTGCTGCAAGGCCGTCATCCCGTACATGCGTGAACAAGGGCGTGGCTCCATCATCAACACCGCGTCGTTCGTGGCCGTCCTCGGCGCCGCGACGTCGCAGATCTCCTATACCGCCAGCAAGGGCGGCGTGTTGGCGATGTCACGCGAGCTCGGAGTGCAGTTCGCCCGCGACGGTGTACGGGTCAACGCGTTGTGCCCCGGTCCGGTGAACACCCCGATGCTGCAGGAGCTGTTCGCCGCGGATCCTGAGCGGGCGGCCCGGCGGCTCGTGCACATTCCGATGGGACGCTTCGCCGAGGTCGAGGAGATCGCGGCGGCGGTTGCCTTCTTGGCCAGCGACGACTCCAGCTTCATCACCGCGTCGACCTTTCTCGTCGACGGCGGCATCTCCGGCGCCTACGTCACGCCGCTGTAAGGCGACCTGAAACATGGACCGGCCGGTCATCGGTATCACCGCCTACGTCGAGCCGGCGTCGTGGCGGGTGTGGCGCGATGTCCCTGCGGCGCTGGTGCCGCACGCCTACGTTCGCCACGTCTTCGACGCCGGTGGCCTCCCGGTGATTCTTCCGCCGCTGCCCGCCGGCGAAGCCGGCCAGCTGATTCCCCAGCTCAACGGGCTGATTGTGTCCGGAGGGGCAGATGTCGAGCCCAGCCGGTACGGCGCCGAGCCGCATCCCCTCGTCCAGGATTCACGGCCAGACCGGGACGAATGGGAGCTCGCTCTGATGGCCGCCACCGCCGTCGCCGACCTGCCCGTGCTCGGCGTCTGCCGTGGGATGCAGGTCATGGCGGTGGCCGCCGGCGGTGCCCTCGAGCAGCACCTTCCGGATCGGCTCGGCACTGCCCTGCACTGCGGCCCTCCCGGCACGTATGGCGAGCATGAGGTGGCGACGCTGCCGGGTTCTCGGCTCCGATCCATCCTGGGGGACAAGGCGGTCGTGGCGACCTACCATCATCAGGGAGTGCTGTCGCATCCCGGCTACGAGCCGGTCGGCTGGGCGACGGGGGACGGGTTGCTGGAGGCGTTTGAGGATCCCGACGCACGCTTTCGGCTCGGAGTGCAGTGGCACCCCGAGGTCGGTCCCGATGGCCGGCTGTTTCAGGCTCTGGTGGAGGCCGCTATCGGCTGACTCGGCCGCAGAGCTATCTTGCTCCAACGCTGCAGCGCCGCAACTTGACCGGCCTCGACGGTGTCGCACACCCAGTCCCAATGCAGCGAGACTGTGTCGCCCTCGGTGAGGCCGCTCACAGAGGACCGGCCGCCGACCGACCAGCGGACCGACTCCTCCCGGAGTTCTCCGAGTCCCAGTGCTCCGTCGAGCAGGGCCAGGGGTTGGGAACTCACCGTCACCCGCTCGCCGTCGAGCGCTCTGACTGTGCCCCACCGGATCCGACACCGCTCGAGTACTGAGAGCGCAACTGCGTCGTTGCCGCGGCCCAGCATCCCGACCCACGGATACACCCCGAAAACGTGATAGCTGTGGTGGGGGAGAGCCGCTTCTGCCTCGCCCAGCTTGCTGGTGACCTGGCCATGGAACCGGCTCCGGAGCTCCTCCGCACAAGCGACCGGGTCGACCGCGTCCAGCAAGTCGTTGCCGATCCAGTACGCCTCGACGACTCGCTCGTCCAGCGGATCCGTGATCCCGCTGGCCGCCGCGATGATCTCAAGATACGGCCAAGCGCCGTCGAACTTTCGGGCACGCCGCGCCACCTCGATCTCGTCGCCTTCTGGGCCGCTGTGCTCGAGCAGCACCTCGGCGCCGTCGGGACCGCAGTAGCCGAGCTCGTTCGGCGGAAACGCGTAGCGAGCGAACAGCGAGGCACCCGACATTCAGCAGATCCGGGGGAGCTGTTCACCCAAGGGGAGATCGACGACGCGGGTGCCTCCAAGTCCGGTCTTCGCCACAACCATGCCGGGATGTGCCTCGACGCACGACCCGATGATTGTCGCGCTCTTGCCGTACTCGTGTGCGTGCATGGCCTGGAGCACAGCGTCGGCGGCGTCGGCCGGGACGAACGCGAGGAGCTTGCCTTCGTTGGCGACATAGAGCGGATCCAGCCCGAGCAGTCCACACGCGTCTGCGACGTCCTGCGGAATCGGCAGCGAACGCTCGACCAGTTCCACACCGACCTGAGCAGCCCGCGCGATCTCGTTCAGCGATGCGGCGACACCGCCGCGGGTCGGGTCACGAAGGACGTGCACGTCAGTGCCGGTGGCCAGCATCGCGTCCACCAGACCGTGGAGCGGCGCGGTGTCGCTCTCGACCAGGGTGCCGAACTCCAGCCCTTCCCGACAACTCATCACCGCTATGCCGTGCACGCCGATATCACCGCTGATGATGACCACGTCACCGACCTGGGCACGGCCGGGGTGGATGTCCACGCCATCAGAGACCACGCCGATTCCAGCGGTATTGATGAAGACCTGGTCGCCGTGTCCGCTGTCGACGACCTTGGTGTCACCAGTGACGAGCCGGACGCCAGCGCGAGACGCCGCGGCGCCCATCGCCTCCGCGATCCGGCCGAGGTCAGCGAGGGCGGTGCCTTCCTCGAGGATGTACGCCGTGGAGAGCGCCAGTGGCTGGGCGCCCGACATGGCAAGGTCATTGACGGTGCCGTTGACGGCCAGGTCGCCGATCGAGCCACCGGGGAAGAACATTGGCCGGACGACGTAGGAGTCGGTCGAGAACGCGAGTTTGGTGCCGCCGACTTCCAGAACGGCCGAGTCACCGAGGGCGGTGTCGGCCGCAGCGCCGTACGCCGGCAAGAACAAGTGCTCGACCAGCTCGGCCGACATCGCGCCGCCACCACCGTGCCCCATCATAATGTTGGGGAAGTCGCGTAGCGGAACCGGGCACACCCACGAGTCCATGTCGACAATGGCGACTGGCTCAGCCATGGCTGGCCACGCCGACCGGCTCCGGCACCGCCTCGCGAACCGGCTCCAGCCGGCGGTAGAGGTAGTACGCCGCACAGGCACCCTCCGACGACACCATCGTGGCGCCGAGCGGGTTGCGGGGCGTGCACTCCTTGCCGAAGGCCGCACACTCGTTTGGCTTGATGAGTCCCTGGAGCACCTCGCCAGACCGGCAGATCGCCGACTCGGCGGTGTGGATGCCGCCAACGTCGAAGCGCGCCTCGGCGTCGAAGTAGCTGTACTTCGGCGACAGCTGCCAGCCGCTCTGCGGAATGACGCCGATACCTCGCCAGGCGCGGTCGGTTATCTCAAAGACGTCGTTCAGCATCGCCTTGGCGGCTGGGTTTCCCTCCGGTGGTACGACGCGAGGGTAGGCGTTCTCGAGCTCGTGGCGGCCTTCCTCCAGCTGACGCACGGTTACCCGGATCCCCTCGAGCAGGTCGAGCGGCTCGAACCCAGTGACCACGATCGGCACCTGGTACTTGTCGACGAGCGGGGGGTACTCACCGGTGCCCATCACGCTGCAGACGTGACCAGCAGCAAGGAACGCCTGCACTCGGCAGGTCGGCGACTCCATGATCGCGGCGATCGCGGGCGGCACCAAGACATGGGAGACGAGCAGTGAAAAGTTCTCGATACCCATCCGCTTGGCTTGGTAGACCGTCATCGCGTTGGCCGGTGCCGTCGTCTCAAAGCCGATGCCGAAGAACACCACTTGGCGGTCGGGGTTCTCGCGGGCCAGCTTGAGCGCGTCGAGCGGCGAGTAGACGATGCGTACATCGCCTCCAGCACTCTTGATGCGGAAGAGGTCGGAGCTGCTTCCGGGCACCCGCAGCATGTCGCCGAACGAGCAGAAGATGACGTCCGGCCGGGCGGCGATCGCCAGCGCCTTGTCGATGATCTCCAGTGGGGTGACGCACACGGGGCAGCCCGGACCGTGGATCATCTCGATCTGGTCGGGCAGCAGCTGGTCGATGCCGTGCCGGATGATCGAGTGCGTCTGGCCGCCGCAGACCTCCATGATCGCCCAGCGTTGGGTTGCTGTGGCGGAGATCTGGTCGAGCAGGTGCTTGGCCAGCTCGGGGTTGCTGAACTCCTCTAGATACTTCATTTCGGCACCTCCATGCCTGCTTGCTTAGCGGCGAGCGCGAAGCCGTCGCCGAACTCCTCTTCCAAGACGCCGAGCTTCTCGAAGCTGGCGAGTGTGTCAAGAGCGGACTTCTCGTCGAGACGTTGGATCGCGAACCCCACGTGCACGATGACGTAGTCGCCGGTGCTCACGTCGGGAACGTACTCCAGACATACGTCCTTACGGACCCCTCCGAAGTCCACCTCAGCCATACGGGTGTCGTCGCGGTCCTCCACGTTGACGACCTGTCCGGGGACTGCCAAACACATGTCGGTCTCCTCCTGGGTCAGTGACCCATTCCTGTGCGGGTCAATGACCCGATGTCGCGACGAGCAGCTGCCCGAGCGCGATTCCGCCGTCGTTTGGTGGCAGCCGGCGCGGGACCAGCACCGTGAACCCATTGCGCCTCAGCTGCGACCTGGTGCGGCTGAGTAACAATGCATTCTGGAACACCCCACCACCCAAAGCAACGGTGTGCAGACCATGCAGGACACGGGCACGCTCAGCCAGGTCGCACACCAGCGTCGATACCCCGGCGTGGAAACGGCTGCTGACCACCGAGGCCGGGACCCCTGCCCGCACGTCGTCGACCACCGCCCGGATCACCGGCGCGGCGTCAGCAACGAGGTCGCTGGCTTCTATGTGGAAGCGGTAGCCGGGCTCGTCGGGCGGGAGGTCGGCGGAGATTCCCTCGAGCTCGATCGCGGCCTCCGCCTCGTAATCGGCGACCTGCCGAACACCGGCAAGCGATGCCACGGCATCAAACAACCGGCCCATGCTCGACGTGGGAACGCACCCTAAGCCGCTGTCGAGCTGGTGCGCGAGGACGCCGAGCTCCCCGGGACGGCAGGCTAGCACCGGGGCGAGATCACCGTCCCAGTCGACGCCGGCAGCCCAAAGGTGCGCCAGCGCCATGCGGTAGGGCCGGTCGACGGCAGCGTCGCCGCCCGGCAGTGGCACGTAGGCCAGGTGGGCGAACCGGTGGAAGGCGGAGTAGTCGGCGAGCAGCACCTCTCCACCCCATATCGCTCCGTCGGTGCCATACCCGGTGCCGTCGAAGGCCACCCCAATGACCTGCTCAGTGCCGTCGTAGCCGTGGTCGGCGAGCACCGCTGCGATGTGCGCGTGGTGGTGCTGCACTGATCGGACCGGTCGGGTGCCGCGAGCGTTGTGCGCCCAGCCGGCGGAGCGGTACCCGGGGTGCGCGTCGCACACCAGCCGCTGCGGCTCGACACCGGTGAGCTCTTGGAGGTGCCGCTCGGTCCGACCGAACGCCTCCATCGTCGCGAGGTCGTCCATGTCGCCGATGTGCTGGCTCAGCCAGGCGTAGCCCTCGTCGGCGACGCAGCACGTGTTCTTCAAGTCAGCCCCGACGGCGAGGGTAGGCGGTACCGGCGCCGGCAGCGCGACCGGCAGTGGCGCGTAGCCGCGTGAGCGGCGCAACGGAAGCTCGTCACCATCGACGACACGAGCCACCGAGTCGTCGCACGGTACGACGATCGGGCGGTCGTGGCGCAGCCATCCGTCGACCAGCGGCGCCAGTCTGGTCATCGCGTCAGAGTCGAGGTAGGCGATCGGCTCACCGCCGAGGTTGCCCGACGTCATCACCAGGTATTCGAGCGCGGCCGGGTCATCGGCTGAGCCCAAGAGCAGCGTGTGCAGCGGTGTGTAAGGCAACATCAGGCCCAGGTGAGGTTTGCGCGGGGCGACCGCGTCCACAACCCGCTGGTGCGCGACGGAGCGGCGCCGCAGCAGCACGATGGGACGGGCTGGGCTGGTGAGCAGGTCCATCTCGGCTGCTGAGACCTCCGTGGCCGACCTGGCTGCCTCCACATCACGCACCATCAAGGCGAAGGCCTTGTCGCCGCGACGCTTGCGGTGGCGCAGCTCAGCGACCGCGGCAGCATTGGTGCCGTCGCAGACGAGGTGGTAGCCACCGATGCCCTTGACCGCTGCTATCCCTCCGGAACTGAGCAGCGCGCGGGTGGCGGCGAGCGCCTTCTCACCGGGCAGTGCGTCCTGCCCAGGCTGGATCAGCTCCAGTGTCGGGCCGCAGTCGTGGCAGGCGATCGTCTGAGCATGGAAGCGACGGTCGGCTGGGTCGGCGTACTCCCTGGCGCAGGCATCGCAGAGCGGGAAATCAGCCATCGTTGTGGTGGCTCGGTCATAGGGCAGTGCCGTGATGACCGTAAAGCGCGGGCCGCAGTTCGTGCAGGAGATGAAGGGGTGCCGATAGCGGCGGTCGGCTGGGTCGGCCAGCTCGCGCAGGCAGTCGTCGCAGGTGGCGACGTCGGGACCGGCCAGAGTACGGCCACCTTCGGCTGAGCGTGTCCCGGAGATCGTGAAGCCGGTGCCGCCCTCGGCGCGCAGATCGCAGGACAGCACGCGCTCGACTCGGGCGAGCGGTGGCGCGTCGTTGCGCAGGGCGGCCTCGAACTTGTCCAGTGCCGCGCGGTCGCCTTCGACCTCGATTACCACTCCGGAGGAGTCGTTCGACACGTCTCCGGCAAGGCCAAGCGAGGTGGCGGTGACATAGACGAACGGTCGGAAGCCCACCCCCTGGACGACTCCGGACACCCGAAATCGGCGCCGCACCCGATCGGTAGTCTGCGGAGCAGCGAGCGGCTGGACCGGCGCCTGCGTCACGGCGACGGCTGCCCCGAGCTTTCTCGGCGGCGGCCCATCATCTCCAACCCCACCATTGCCTGCTCGGCACCGGCCGCGTCGATCCGCTCGACGACGAAGCCCATGTGGATCAGCACCCAGTCACCCGGCTGGAAATTCTGATCTTCCATCATTCCGAGATTGATTTTGCGCTCAGCTCCTTCGACGTCGACGAGCGCCAGCTGACCCTCGTATCCGTCCAGCTTTCGCACGACCTGACCCGGGATCCCGAGACACATTTCAGGCGTCCTGGGTTGCCGGTGAGTCGGCGGGTGACTCGGCCAAGACTTCGGTGACAAGCCGTCGAATCAGCGGCACAGCTGCCTCGACCGCTTGGTCGACCGGCGCGGTCAACCCTATGCCGTCGCCCACATCGAGCGGCTCACAACCGACGACGAACGTGCGGGGGAGCGCACCGCCGAGCGTGCCGAGGCTCGCCAACACCGCCACCGGGTTCATGCCGTGCGCGTCGAACTCCCCTTCACCGAGATCGTCGGGTCCGACCTCCAGTACCGTAAGCTCGCCCGGCGCCTTGCCGCCGGGAAGGGCGTCGACCAGGACCAGCGCGTCGTACCCGTCAAGCAGGTCGTAGGCGAGATGCATGCCCCGGATGCCGTAGTCCACCACCCGCACGGAGTCGGGCAGCGGCTCCGTGCGCAGCCGCCGGGCCACGTCGGAGCCGAACCCGTCGTCGCCGAGGAAGATGTTGCCGACCCCGGCCACCAAGACGCGAGAGCTCACTTAGCGCTTGCCCTCGCTTCTGTCCTCACCGCGGACGGTGCCTTTGTAGTGGTCCGGGCCGACCATGTCGGAGTCGAGGTCGGTCTCCGGCATTTCGCTGGCCGGCTGCTCGTCGCCGGGCGAGGCCTCGGCGCCTCGGGGCGTATCTTCCTTCGGCGTCGACTTCATCTCGTCGCTTTCGACCGGCCCGGTGGCTCCACCGACGTTTGCCCCGTCCTTGTGGAGCTCGTCCTCACCATCGACGTCAGCGGACGTGCGGCGATCGTCGTACGGCGGCATCGTCCGGTCGGTGGGGTCGCCTTCGACTTCGTTGGGGTTGGTCATCTCATGCTCCTCGTCTAGGGCGACTCAGCCACCCTGGTCGCCAGCCGGCATGTCCGGCATGTCTCCGTGGATGGTTCCTTGGGCGTCGACCGAACTGTCGCTCTCATGGTCGGAGGTGCCAGTCGCCCGCTCTGCTGGTCCTCCGGCCGGGTCGTCGGAGCCGGTGTCGCGGGAGCCGGGTGCTCCGCGCTCTTCTTGCGGCTCCTCTTCGAGGTGCGCGCCGGGTGTCTCACTCATGGTCGTTCCTCCTCCTCTTTCACATGTCGCGGATCTTCAGGTAGCGCCGGACATCGGGGATGGATCGCCATCCGACACCAACAGCGACCAGGGCCACCCCGGCCAGCAGCCAGGCGGTGGCTCGTCCTAGGGCATTCATGATCGACTCTCCTTTCTCTCTTCATGGTTTGGGAACCCACCGAGTGGTGCGCCCAACGGCTCGAGCTCTTCTGGCGCGAAGTAGAGGTAGCGGCCATACCAGTCGTGCAGGTCTGCGGCGGGGTCGTCGAGCAAGGTGACGGCGACGTGGACGTTGCCGTCGACGTCGGACAGCACGGCGGTGACCCGCGCCTCCTTCTCCGCGAAGAACAGGTCTTGGGCATCGGCGCGCCTCGACGGGTGCAGCCGCACCAGACTGTTACGCGCCACGGCGACCCCGTTGACGAGCACGGCGTCAACACCCGGCTGCACGCTTGCGTCAGCCTCGGGGTCCCACCACGGGACACCACCTGTGTCGAACGACGGCGGCTCCACGTTGCGCACCTCGAGGAACCCGTCGGAGGAATCGGTCAGCGGCTGGAACCCTTCGAGCGGGTCGGGTGCAGGAATGGGAACGGCCATTCCGGCGTGCGGGTCACGCAGGATGCCATGGAGCGAGGCCAACGCCTCCGGCGACATGGACTCGCACCGGTCGATGATCTCGGCCGCACGCGGGTCGGTCGCCCTGGCCTCGGCCTTCTCCTCGTCGGTGAGCGTCATGACCCGAAGCGTGAGGATCTCGTCGATCTCGGTGGAGTCGAACAACGCACCGGCACTTTGCTCCGCGACCTCTGGATAGTCATACAAGATGATTGGCGAGACAAGCACGATGTCGGTGTCGCCCGGTTCACCGGTAAGCACCGGCCAGCAGCGGTGCTGCTCACAAGTTGCAGCCGCTGCGACCGCTTCGGATGGTGTCTCGAGCAACGAGACAAAGCTGGCGTCCTCGGCCTCGACCAGCAGGTGCGCACCGATCAGCGACGACCGGATCGCCGCATCCTTGTCACTGACCGAGTCGGCCGTGTTACGCACCGACAGGCTCAGCCGCACGAGTTCGCCCACCGGGGCAGTTGTCACGCTGACCACAGCGCGAAGCGGCTCCGTCCGGCGCACGAGCCGACCCTGCTGCACGCCGGCGTCGTCGATCAGGGCCTCGATCGTCTCGTCGCCGGCGACACCGACAGGAACGTCGCTGCCCCCCTCCTTCAGGCCGCCGAGGAGAAACGGCTCGAGCTCGATCTCGTGCTCCGCCGCCTCGTCCCACCGCAACCAGCTGCGATCTCCCACCGTCAGCTCCTCGACCGGCTGGAACCGCCCGGGCTCCTCGGTGGCGCGTTCGACGGTCCGCGTCTGCAGCTGGAGGAAGCGCAGATGAACCGTCACCCGTGCGTTCGCCCCGCCGCGCAGCAGGCACTGCGCCGACATCTCCGACTCCTCCCCGAGGCTTGCCTCGGCCGCACCCGGCGGACCGAGTACGCCGAACTGCCAGCGCACCTGGTTCTTGCGCGAGGTCGCCCGGTAGGGGTAGAGCAGGTAGCCCTCGAAGAGGACCGCGTCGGCCACTGTGCGCGCCAGCTCCAGGGTCACGACGGGCTCCTCGCCGTGGTGAGAAGGGCGTCGAGCGCCTCGTCGTACGTCGTCAGGCCGCGCACGGACTTGTAGTGAGCCAGCGACTCGAGCGTCTCGTGGCTGAGCCGAAGCCAGCCGGTGTTGGGGAAGTAGTGCGCGATCATCTGGTGCCACACCGAGACCGGAATCTGGTAGCGCGACTCCCGGTCCCACGGCACCTGGTCGACACCGAAGCCGCTGACGCCGCGGGTGAACACCGTGCCGGAGAAAAGGAAGTTCACCGGGATCGTCTCGTTGCGCAGCGCATGCAGATACTTCGACCACGTCACCTCGAAGTCGTAGGTGCACGGCATCACCATGTCGACCTCGGTGATGGTCGTGAAGCCTTGCACCATGGCGTTGCACTGCATCCACATGAACGGCTTGAGGGTGTCGAACCACCGGTCACGGGTGCCGAACATGTCGAGCAGCCCGCTCTCCTCGTCTTCGTTGTACTGGCGCCGCTGCGGCTCGATGCGCACTTGGCAGCGCAGCGCGATGGCGTGGATCACCTCACCACTGCGCTCCTCGATGCGCAGCCGAGCCGTCAGCTGCGGCGCAGCGGCGTACTTCTCGGCGAAGACGTCAACGACGGAAAACGTGAGGTCGCTCATCGCGGCGCTCCGTCAGCAGCCAGCACTGGGCGGCTGCGGGCCGAGACCTGCTCGAAGAACTCGTCCATTGCCGCATGGGCGTCCTGGCCACCGTCGAAGCCGCGCCAGAGCTGACGAAGCCGGCCGACCAGCTCATAGCATGCGTCGATCGGCACCACGTGGCACGTGAAGTCGTCGGTTCCCCGGCGCCGCTCCGGGGCTCTGATCAGCAATGCCTCGACGTCCGGCCTGAGCACGTCGAGCTGAGTATTCGCGGCGACGACAGAGTCCCAGGCCGCAAGCGGCAGCTCCGACTCGGTGGCGCCGGCTGGGCCTGGATAGAAGGCAATCGTGCGGCCCTGGACGGAGTTGCGGAACAAGAAGGCAAGCGCAACTGGGATCTCGAGCTCGTCCCACAGTCCGTGTCCCATCGCGAAGTCGGGAAACGACAGGTAACGGTCGGGAACGGCCCGAAATCGCAGCTCCGCATCTTCGTCGGTGAACAGCAGATAGCACGCACGGCAGCTGCACATCAGCGCTCGGCTCTCGAGGTTGACCACGTGCTGGTGAGCGTCGCGGAACGGCTCCGCGCACATCTCACAGCGCTCCTCGGCGACCGGCGGCGGTCGGGTGCTGGTGATCCGCCGAAGGACAGCCAGCGGCTCAGCGCGAGCGTTCCCAGACGTCATCGTCATACCGAGACCGGTGTGGGTACGGCGACCGCGATGCTCCCGCCGCCTGCCAGCAGTGGCAGCGGCTGCAGGTGCGAACCGTCCACGTCAACGCTCGCGCCGGCTCGACGTACGTCATAGTGACCGTGACAGGTGGGGCACAGGAGAACCGCATCGGCGGCACTACCGCCCAGGCGACGGGAAAGTGTGGCGCCAGGCATCGCCGTTTCGCACTGGGGGCACAGGTCACGAAAGGCGAACAGGTCAGAGCCAACCCGGCAGGCGAGGATCGGCGTCCCGCTCACCACGTAGTGAGCCACCGCTCCAGACGTCAGCTCGGCCAGCTCGATGATCTGCTCCCACGAGCCACCCGGTGACGGAGGCGGTTCGTCGAGGCGTGACCTCAGCGAGTCCACCGAGATCAGCGGTCCCGCAGCCGGCTGGCTGTCAGGAGTGTCGACCTCGATTGCGGTGATCTCCGGCGCTGCGGCCTCGACGGCTCCCTCGACGGCCAGCGTCAACGTCACCGACGACGACGGGCAGCCGTCGCAGCTGCCGAGCAGCCGCAGCCGCACGACTCCTTCGTCGGTGACATCGAGAAGTTCGACGTCACCACCGTGAGAGCCGAGGTAGGGGCGGACGCTGTCGAGGGCCTGCTCGACCCTGGTGCGCACGTCGTACGGATGCAGCCCGTGGACGACCAGCAGGCTGGAAACCAAGGCGTCATCGGCGAGTGCAGCTAGCGCCTCAGCGTCGAGCCGGCACTGGTCGTACATGATGTCGAGAACGCGCTCCAGACCTGCGGCGTAAAGGTCGGAGACAGTGCGCACCAACTCTTCGGCCCGCTCCCGAGCCAACGCACCACCGGCCGCGCTGGCGTCGACCAGCGCCGAGATCCGGTCTCCGGCCGCCTGGACGTCGAACTGCGGGATCTCGGCATCCTCCGTGTGCGCGTTGTGCTCCACCGCTATTCGCCGGTGTCGGACTGGGTTGGTGAGTGCATCTTCTCCAAGGTCTTGCCGTCGCCGAGGTACATGTGGACGCCGCAGGGCAGGCACGGGTC
>JBBSHN010000051.1:0-17117 GCA_038252945.1 Propionibacteriales bacterium
CGTGACGGACGCGGGCTGGACGGTGTCTGCCACCACGCTGGTCAGTTCTCGCTCCACGCTGGGAAGCTCAACCGTCTCCCGAAGCCGCCTAGCGAACGACTCGACCGCCAGGCGGGCGTCATAACGGCGTCGATAGAACCGCCGGTCGACCGTCGCCTGGATCCGGTTGCGCAGCGGGCGGAACAAGGCCGCCACGGTCAACGTGGAGCCTGCGACGGCGATCCCGGAGTCGGAGGTGATCCCCTGCAACGCCAGCTGCAGCAGGAGGACGCCAGCAAGGTACGCCACCGCCAACACCACAGTCACCGCGCCGTACACCAGCGTCTTGTTGATCAAGGCGTCGATGTCGTAGAGCCGGTAGCGCAGAATCGCGACGCCGATTGAGACGGGAATGAGGACAAAGGACTCGATAGCCACCGACTCGATGACGTCGAGCCAGAATGGCTTCGCCTGAGTCGGAGCAAACCCACGGAGCGCATTGCCTGTCATAGAGCTCACGAACATGACCGCGACGAAGCTGCCAGCCGTTGCCAGCCACTTCAGCTGCTGGCGTTCCACACCACGCGACCGGCGGAATCGGTGGATCAATCCGGCCGCTGAGCCGAGAAACGACAGCATGAGTAAGGCCATCCCCACCAACAACGCAGCGTGGAGCAGTGACCTGGCGGGCTCGATGCCGAGCGGGCTTGTGAGCGAAGGCACCGGACTCTCACCAAGGCGCCCCGGCGAGAGGTCGATCGCCAAGACCAGCAGCCCGATCGAAATACCGGCGGACCAGGCGACCGCCCGCCAACGCGGCGACGGCAGGCGGCCGTCGGGATACAGCAGAATCAGGAAGGTTCCCATGATGCCGATCGGCGGGGCCCAGCTGGCCTGTCCAAGCGCCGCGACAACGTCGGGTCCGGGCAAGTCGCCTGGCTTGACCAATAATCCGTAGCGGGAGTAGTCGTCGACGAAAGCCGATAGGGCCCAGCAGAAACCGACCCACAACATCAGCCAGCCAATGACATTGCGGACCTGCCGTCTGACGATAAGCAGCCCCGTCACCGGAAACGAAAACACGAGGAGCACAAAAGGCAGGTCGGACAGCTTGAGGCCGCTCCTCACTCCGTCGGCAAATGACAGCGGCACTCCGAGCCCGAACATCACAACGAGGAACCCCAGCATCGCCCATGCGAGCCGACGCAGCGTCGAGTCCGACAGTCGGTCGGTCATGACGCCGTTCCGCGGAGCCACAACGTGACGGACGCGGGCTGCACCGTGTCGGCGACCGCACCGGTGAGCTCCCGCTCCACACTGCCCAGCACCACAGTCTCCCGCATCCGGGCAGCAAACGACTCCACCGCCAGCCGAGCGTCGTATCGGCGCCGATAGAACCGCCGATCCACTCCAGCCTGCACTCGATCACGCAACGGCCGGAACAACCCCGCCACCCCTAACGTGGACCCCGCCACCGCAAGACCCGAGTCATGAGTCACACTCTGCAGCGCCAACTGCAACACCAACACGCTGCCCAAGTAGGTTGCCGCCAACACCACAGTCAGCGCGCCATACACCAACGTCTTGTTGATCACGACATCGATGTCGTACAACCGGTACCGCAAAATGCCGATACCGGTCGCCACTGGCAAGCTGAGCACGCTGGTCAGAATGACGGTGCTGGTCACCTCGTTGCCGAGCAACGGATATCCGACAAACACTCCCAGAAGAAAGGTGGGAACGGCCAACAGGGCTGCCCACGCCAACCACTTGATCTGCTGGCGCTGCATCACGTCGGCGTAGCGAACCCGAACGACAAGCGCAGCCGGACTCGAGACGAGTGCCACCACCAGGAACACAGCGCAGGTGGCTTCGATAACGGTGCGCAGCGGGTTGTCAACGGCGTACGGATTGCTGATTGGGAAATCCTCCAGGCGACCCGGACGAAGCAGTGCGGCTAAGAGGAAGCCAGTTAGTCCGATGACGGCAAGCCACTCGAGGATGCGCCACCGAGGAGAGGGCAATCGGCCGTCCGGAAAGAGAAGGAGAACGGCAATGAGCGGCAGAAGTACAACGGGGATCCAGGAGCTTGACTCGTAGACCGCGGCGACTCGTCCAAGGGTGGCGTCACCGCGGTTGCCGGAAAGCCAATACTCGGCGTAGGCGCCGCTCACCGCACCCAAACCAGCGGCCACGGAGGTGCTGCAGAACACCCAGCCGATCGGATTCGTGGCATGTCGGAACACGATCGCGCCGCCGACCGTTGCGAACACCACGACGATAGCCACGGTGACGAGCGCCTCCGACGGGATACCCAAGCCGCTCGCCGACTGGTAACCGAAGGCGGTGACCAGGAGCGTGACCGCCAACAGCCCGGAAGCAACGACAATGGACTTTGCAACTCGCCAAGACATCCCGCGCTTAGAACCTCCACCTGCTTCGGCGAGCACTCGCCCCGCAGCTCACCCTCAGTCTGCTCCAGCGGGGTCCGCTGAGCGTTACGAATTCGTGCGGCGGTCGCCACCTACTCCCCGGTGACGAAAGCCAGCACTTGCCGACCGCAGTAGCGTGTCGCCGTGGTAGTGGAGGTCCGGTTAGTCGGGCCGCCTCTGGTGGCCCGAGATGGCGTCAGCGCGCGCTTCGACACCCGCAAGGCGATCGCCCTGCTGGCCTATCTCGCTCTGAGCGACCGCCCACGGCCAAGGGAGGTCATCTGCGAGCTGCTCTGGTCGGAGTACGACCCGGAGAGTGCTCGCGGCGCCCTTCGGCGCACCCTGTCCACGCTTCGTGGCGGACTCGGCGCCGAGCACCTGGACACCTCCGGGGAGACGGTGGCGCTACTCCCCAAGCCGGGGCTCAGCATTGATGTGATGCGCGTTCGGGGCCTGACCGCTGAAGGCGCCACTGTGTCGGAGCTGGCGGCGGCCAGCGACATGTTGAGTGGCGAGTTCCTGGAAGGTTTCTCGGTCCGAGATAGTGCAAATTTCGACCTCTGGCAGCAGGTCCAATCCGTCCGCTTGCGACGCGAACACACTTCGGTACTGCGGCGATTGGTCGACGGTCTCATCGCGGCCGACGACCTGCACTCAGCGATCCCGGTGGCCGAACGGTGGCTGACGCTGGACCCGCTGCACGAGCCAGCGCACCGGCAATTGATTCGATTGCTGGCGTGGACTGGGCATCGTGCTGAGGCCCTGGAACAGTACCGGAGCTGTGTGCGGATCCTCCACCACGAGCTAGGTGTACGTCCGGTCTCGGAGACCGCCGCGCTCCGCGACCAGATTGACGAGGGGACGCTCACACCCACTCCCCCGGCGCCGCTCCCCGCGACTCACGCCCGCGCACCTGGGGACCTGCCGCTGGTGGGTCGGCTGGCTGAACTCGCAGCGTTGCATGCTGCCTACGCCGACTCGCGTGCTGGCACTCGGCTGGCCGTGATTGAAGGTGAACCGGGAATAGGCAAGACGCGACTGAGTCAGGAGCTGGCCGCCGACGTTATGCGTCGCGGGGGTCGGGTGCTCATCGCTCGTGGGTATGAAGGTGCGGCCGACATTCCGTACGGGCCGATCGTCGACCTCCTGCGGGAGACCGTCCAAGCCTCTTCAGCTACGCCGGGCTGGCTGGCGACGATCTCCGATCAGCAACTCGCAGATGCTGGAGGTCTCATGCCAGAGATACCCCGAAGTCGGCACTTGCCTCCCCTGCGTCCCGTGGAGGGCTCCGCCGCCAAGATTCGTCTGCTGGAGGCGGTCGTCGCCATCCTGGCCGCTGCCTGTCGTGGGCCAGCCCCAGGACTGGTCGTGGTCGACGACGTCCATGCGGCTGACGACGCCACGCTCGACACGCTGCAGTACATGGTCCGACGGTTGTCAGATTCTCGCCTTTTGGTCGTCTTGGCCTGGCGCAGCGAACGCATTCCGCCTGGTCACCGCATGCGGCAGCTCCTCATGCAGCAGGTTCGCTCCGGATTGGCGACCGTCGTACGCCCCGAGCGGCTCTCCCCCGGCGACGTTTCGGTCATTGCGGCGGCTGCTGGCTACGACGACGACGTCGCCCGACAGGTGCATCTAGAAAGCGAAGGCCTGCCACTGTTCGCGACGGAGTACCTCACCGCGATGCGGCTCGGCGAACGGTCCGACGCTGGAATGCCAACAGAGATTCGAGGATTGCTGGAGAGTCGGCTGGCACCACTGCGCGAGCTGAGCCGTCAGGTGCTCGATGCGGCGGCCGTGCTTGGTCGTAAGTTCAACGTGGACACGTTGCGCGCGGTCAGCGGCCGAGCCGAGGAGGAGACAGTGGCAGCAGTCGAGGAGGCGCTGTCGGCTGGACTGCTGCACGAACTCCGCGAGGACCCACCGACGTATGAGTTCACGCACTCGAAGCTCGCCGAGATGGTGTACGACGAGCTCAGCTTGGGACGGCGCCGCCTCCTACATCGCCGAGCCGCCGAGGAGATTGCACGACTCCCACGGGGCGCACGCGAGGCGGCACAGGCCGCGCGCCACCTACAAGCCGCAGGGGCGGAGGCGCAGTCAGCCGAGCAGCATCGCATCGCCGCTCTCTTGGCAGCCGAAGTGCAGGCAACGGAGGATGCAATCAGTCATCTGGAAGCCGCGATCGCACTCGGCCATCCAGACGTCGCTTCTCTTCACGAGACCATCGGCGACCTAGCCACTCTGAAGGGCGATTATGCGCGCGCCTTTGACGCCTTCCAGAGCGCATCGCTGTACGAAACGGTGAGTTCGGTCGCGATCGAGCACAAGATCGGTGACGTACATCAACGGCGAGGTGATTGGGAGCGGGCTGCGCGGCACTACCGGGCGGCACTCCAGCTGACAGATGATCCGGCTCTGGTAGCTCGAATCTCTGCGGACTTGGCACTCACTCTTCTTGCCACCCATCAACTTGAGGCGGCAGACGAGATGACCGATGCGGCCTTGATGAAGGCTCGAGGCGCCGACGATCGCGCGGCGCAGGCCCAAGCTCACAACATTCGAGGCATCTTGGCCCGCACCTTGGGCGACCTCGATCGGGCATCTGCGGAACTCGAGATCAGCCTCGCCTTGAGCGTTGACCTCGACGACGAGCCGGCGCAGACGGCCGCCCTGAACAACCTCGCGCTGGTACACCGCCAGGCTGGCAACCTCAGCACTGCGCTGGCACTGACCGAGCGGGCTCTTGGGTTGTGTACGGCGTACGGAGACCGCCATCGTCAGGCCGCGCTGGAGAACAACCTCGCTGACCTCCATCACGCCGCCGGGCGAGAGGAGCAAGCGCTCGTGCACCTGAAACGTGCGGTTGCCATCTTCTCGAGCATCGGTGGGGAAGAGGCAACCCGGTTATCAGAGATATGGAAGCTCGTGAGCTGGTAACAAGCCCGCGCAGAAAAGCGCGACATAGGTCAGGGGTTCGGCAGGGCTGTAGATGGCCGAGGTTCGGAAACCCTGTCGGCTGGAGCCGATTCCGCGCCAACCGACGCTGTACGGAGCAGGTCATCCCGAGACACGAGCCGGGCACGCTCGCGGCCTTGCGCTTGGCCGAGCTCGATCTCGGCGAGGTCGATCGCGTTCCAGCCTTCCCAGGTCACGACAGGGACGCCTCGCTCAGCGAGCAGCTCCGGCAGGGCGTCCGAATCCCGAACAGGCGCTGGGGCAAGTGTTGGTGCGTCCTCCAGCAGTGCGGTCACGGTCTGGTGTGCGTCGCGACGGTTGGTGCCGATAACTCCGGTCGGCCCGCGCTTGATCCACCCGGCGACGTACCAACCGGGTTTCAGCACACCTTCATTGAGCACTCGACCATCCAGATTGGGGACAACGCCGGCGCCCTCGTCGAAAGGCAGGCCAGGGAAGGCGACGCCGAGGTAACCGATCGAACGGAACACCATGTCGGCCGCGAGGCAGCGGGTCTCTCCCGTGCCCACAGCGATGCCACTCTCGTCCAGGCGTGTGCGCTCGACCATCAGCCCTGTTGCCCGATCGGAGCCCAGCACCTCGAGGGGCCGCCACCAGAACGCGATTTCGAGCAGCCGGGTGCCGTCGGTCGCCGGAGCGGTGGCCCACTTCTGCAGTGCATCGAGGTTGCGCCGTGCGACCTGCGACGACGCCAGCATCTGCTCGCTGGTGGGATCGAGGTCGAGATCCCGCGAGTCCACGGCGACCGTCAGGCCCGACACCTCGCCCAGCTCACGCAGCTCCTTCGTGGTGAACTTCGCTTGAACCGGGCCCCTTCGCGCGACGATGCTGACATCTCGCATTCGGCTAGCTGCCAAGACGAAGAGCACGTGGTCAGGCAGGTCCGTGGTCCGCAGCTCCTCGGAGGACTTCAGCAGCATGCGTGCCACATCGAGCGCCACATTGCCGGCACCGATCACCACTGCCTTCTCGGCGTCAAGAGTGAAGCGGTCAATAGCGGTGTCCGGGTGGCCGTTGTACCAGGCGACAAAATCTGTTGCCGAGACGCTTCCCGGCAAGTCCTCACCCGGTATTCCCAGGCGACGGTCCACGGCCGCTCCCGTGCACACGATTATTGCGTCGTAGTGCGACTTCAGCTCGTCAGAGGTGAGATCACTTCCGACCTGAACATTGCCGAGAAACCGAACGGACGGATCTTCCAAAACATTGCGCAACGTCGCAATGATCGAACGGATTTTCGGGTGGTCTGGCGCCACTCCGTACCGGACCAGGCCATACGGACTTGGCAAGGCGTCGATGACGTCCACCCGGACGTCGCCGACGCGTGCAAGCGCCTCGGCAGCGTAGATGCCCGCTGGTCCAGAGCCGATGATGGCAACGGTAAGCACCCCGTCACTGTGCCCGGTTCCGCCGGGAAGTCAACACCCGATCGGGCCAGTATCGGCAAAGCAGCTCCGTGGGGCTGGCCGCTCAGCAACAACATCGCTGCCACTCTCCACGCTTAGCGGAATTCTGGCCAATTGGCCGTACGGGCATTCAGCTAAGTGCATGTGGTGGTCAGAAACCCGACTGGACAAGACTGTAACGAGTTGATTACGCTTCGTTACAAGGCCTCGACGGAGTAGAGATCCGGCTCCTAGTGTTCGAGAGCCACAGAAAGACCGGAGAGTGCATTCTGTGACGTTGCAGAAATGGCGACCCGGACCACCTGACTCGCTTATTCGAAAAGGGGGAGCGATGGCAGCCTTTGACCGGCTACCCGCACCTTTCGCAGAACATTGGGAATGGCAGTATAAGGGACTGTGCCGCAAGGTCGATCCGGAGGTGTTCTTTCCACCGGACTCCGAGCGCGGCCCCAAGCGACTACGCCGTGAGCTCGAGGCAAAACGGTACTGCCAGTCGTGCCCGGTGCTGAACCAGTGCCGCGCCCACGCTCTGCAGATGCATGAGCCGTACGGGATCTGGGGCGGAATGACTGCACGCGAGCGTGAGCTCTTCTTGCGCCAGCGCCCTGTTCCTCAGTCGGTGGGCTCGCGCCATTCACCCCAGAAGACACGCGCAACGGCAGCCGACGCGCGGCGCGCCGTCCGCAGGTAGTCGTCGGCCAGCCGCTCCGTTTGGTCAAGTCGATAGCCGCAGAGATAAGCCACGCCGCGGCGGTCTCGAGCCGCGCTGGGTAAGGAGTCGGCAGGACGGCCGCGCACCAGCATCAGCGCGTTCCTGATCCGGTTGGCAAACCGCCACGAGGCCGCCAGAGACTGCGCGTCAGTCGCCAAGACAAGACCCTCGTCGGTGGCCGCGCGCAAGGCGGTGAGCGTCGACCTCTCGCGCAGCCTTTTGTTGGTGCCAGCGAAGCTCAGCTGCACCAGCTGCACGGTCCACTCGACATCTGCGAGCGCACCGCGGCCCAGCTTCAGGTGCGTACTCGGATCGGCGCCACGGGGCAGCCGCTCGGAATCCACCCGTGCTTTGATCCGTCGGATCTCCGCGACGTCGTAGCGGCTCAGTCCGGCGTCGGGATAGCGCAGCGGATTCACCAAATCGATGAACCGCTCCCCCACAGCAGCGTCGCCGGCGATCGGCCGCGCCCTCAGCAGCGCCTGCGCCTCCCAGATCTGCGACCACCGGGCGTAATAGGCGGCGTACGACGACAGACTGCGAGCCAGCGGACCCTGTCGGCCTTCGGGTCTCAGATCAGCGTCGACGACCAGAGCGGGGTCCGGACCCGGTTCTGCCAGCAACCGCTTCAGCTCCGTGGCGACCGCCAGCGCCGCCTCCTGGGCGTCCTGTTCTTCGGCGTCTCGTCCCGGATCGTGCACAAACAGCACGTCAGCGTCGCTCGCGTAGGACATCTCCTCGCTCCCCAGCCGACCCAAGGCAAGAATCGCGAGCTGCGTCGGCAGCGCACCACCGCGCTGCTCCTCGACCTCACGAGCGGCGACGGCCAACGCTGCCTCAAGGACCGCCGCGGTGATGGCAGCGAGCGCAGTACCGACCGACTCGATCTCGAGCATTCCGAGGACGTCTGCTGAGGCGGTGCGAAACAGCTCACGCCGCCGGATCGCCTTGACCACGGCGATCGCATCTGCTGGGTGCACCTGCCGAAGTGCCGATCGGCACGCCTCCTGTGCCAAGAGCTCGGCCGGTCGGGGAAGCAACTCTTCGTCTGAGGCGAGAATGGCGCACGCTTCGGGCGCCCGCATGAGTAGGTCGGCGGCGTACCGGCTGCTGGCCAGCAACACCGCGAGCCGCTGCGCCGCGGCACCTTCGTCGCGCAACATCGCCAGATACCAGTGTGTACCGCCCAGCGCCTCGCTGAGACGGCGAAAGGCGAGCAATCCGGCGTCCGGGTCAGGGGCGTCCGCGAACCAGCCGAGCAGAGCGGGCAACAGAGTGCGCTGAATGGCAGCCCGTCGCGATATCCCATTCGTTAACGCCTCGAGGTGACGCAGTGCAGCGGCGGGATCGGCGTACCCGAGTGCCTCCAGCCGCTGCCGCGCCGCGTCAGTGGTGAGGCGCACGCCGTCAGCCGGCAGTGCCGCCACCGCGGCCAGCAGCGGACGGTAGAAGAGCTTCTCGTGCAGCCGGCGTACCTGCTGGGCATGCCGCCGCCACTCCTCCACCAGCTCCTGCGCCGGATCACTGACCAGACCCATCGACCGACCGAGCACCCGCAGCTCACCAGGATCGGTCGGCACGACGTGGGTGCGTCGCAGCCGACGCAGCTGAAGTCGGTGCTCGAGCGTCCGGAGGAAGCGGTACGACGACCCGAGGCTGGCACCGTCTTCGCGCCCGACGTATCCGCCTGCTGTCAGAGCCTCGAGTGCGGACAGCGTGTCGGCAACTCTCAGTGAGACGTCCGTGCGGCCGTGGACGAGCTGCAGAAGCTGTACGGCGAACTCGATGTCGCGCAGACCACCGGGTCCGAGCTTGAGCTCGCGGTCGGCGTCGCGGTGTTCGAGGTGGTCCAGCACCCGGCGCCGCATCGCCTGCACGTCCATTACGAAGTTCGGCCGGTCGGCGGCCGTCCACACCAGCGGGCGGATGGAGTCCGAATAGCGGTTCCCGAGGTCAGCGTCGCCGGCCACGAAGCGCGCCTTCAGGAGCGCCTGGAACTCCCACG
Source organism: Propionibacteriales bacterium (assembly GCA_038252945.1). GTDB lineage: Bacteria > Actinomycetota > Actinomycetes > Propionibacteriales > Nocardioidaceae > JAUJOE01. The sequence goes on from JBBSHN010000051.1 coordinate 9,514, forward strand.
TCTTGGCCCAGCGCTCGTAGTAGGCGACGTGGCTTGCGAGGGTCCGCACCAACGGGCCGGACCGACCCTCCGGACGCAAGGAGGCGTCGACCGGCCACAGCGTTCCCTCGGCGGTGTGGTCTGAGCAAATCTGCATCAGCCTGGCGGCGACCGATCCGGCTGCCTGTAGCGCGGTGACCTCGTCAACGCCAGCGACCGGCTCCGCCACGAAGACGACGTCGACGTCGCTCACGTAGTTCAGCTCGCGGCTCCCGCACTTGCCCATGGCGATGACCGCTAATCGGCACGACTCTCCCTGCGAACCCGCCTCGTGGCGGGCGAGGCGCAAGGCTGCACTAAGCGCTCCGGCAGCCAGGTCAGCCAGCTCAGCCGCGGTGTCACCGACGTCGGCGTCTCCGGTGAGATCACGCGCAGCGAGCCCGAGGAGCAGGCGCCGGTATGTCCGGCGCAGTGCGTTGCGGTCGGTGACCTCCTCGAGAACTGCCCGGAGGGTGGCCGCGGTGTGTCGCGTCCGGCCGAAGCTGTCTCCCTGAAGGTCCCGGCAGTCCGCTGGATGTCGGATAAGGTGCTCGCCCAGTGCCGCGCTGGCTCCCAGCACCAGGCACAGGCGGGTGGCGAAGGGTGGGTCCGTCGCCACCGCTTGCCGCACGCCGAAGCCTTCTTCCGCGACGCCGGTCGGCCTCCGTGATGCAGCGCTGTGAAGCACTCGGGTGAGGGTGCGCAAAGCCAGGTCGGGGTTCGCGGCGGCAGCGACGCTGGCCATCAGGGAGTCGGACTGGACTTCGACCCCTAGCTCGCCCCAGTGACGTAAGGCGGCGGCCGCGTCGACGAAGCCGAGCCGCGCGAAGTGGCCGGTCTCGCTGACCCGGCCCGCCGTCACGAAGCCAGGCTGGCTGGAGTGGTGGCCGGTTGGCCGTCCGCCGACGCTTTCGCGTTGGCGCTTCGCCTCACGCAGTGTGCGAAGCGGGTCGCCATAGGCGCCCAGGCGACCTGGAGCTGCTCCCCGGCGGCCGCCACGTCGGCAGCGATCTGCTGAAGGTCGATTCCTGGTGGCACATGGGCCGACCGGCAGTCCACCGTCCAGGTCCGAAAGATGGCAGGAGACGCCTCGGGGTGGAACTGCACACCCCAGGCGCGTTCGCCGTACCGAGCCGCTTGCACGGTGCCGTCCGGCGACGTGGCCAGCAGAGTGGCGCCCCCGGGAAGTAGCGACACCACGTCGCGGTTCCACTGCACAGCCCGTGCACCTTGAGGTACCGCACCAAGCATCGGGTCGGTGCGCCCGTCCGCGGTCAAGGTGACAGGTGTCAAGCCGGTCGCGTTTCCGTGCGGATTGCGGATCACCCGCCCACCGAGAGCCGCAGCCGCGAGCTGGTGGCCAAGGCAGATGCCGAAAAAGCACTGACCAGATCGCACCACCGTCGCGATGAGCGATTTGGTCGGGGTGAGCCAGGGGTTGTCAGCGTCGTCGTTGGCGCCCATCTCGCCGCCGAGTACTACCAGGCCGGCGTACCCCCCCAGCTCCGCCGGAATCGCGTCGCCGCGGTCACCGTGCACGACGTCGTACTCCACTCCCGACTTTCGGATCCACTTACCGACCCATCCGGGAGGAGCGTCGTCAGCGTGCTGGATGAACAGCAAGCGCGCAGAAGTCATGCCCCCGAGGCTACCGATATCCCGCCGAAACTGAACGCCTCCCCGGCCTAGCCTCCCGAGAGGCGCGCATCAACGACCGAGGGGCGCTGTTACATCACGGGGAGCATGCGCGATCGCTCGAACTCCGTCACCTGGCGCCGGTACTCGTCCCACTCCCGTCGTTTGTTGCGGAGGAAGAAGTCGAAAACATGCTCCCCGAGCGTCCCCGCCACCAACTCGGAGTTCTCCATCAGCCGGATTGCCTCGATGAGGTTCTGCGGAAGCGGCGCGATGCCCATGGCAGCGCGCTCGGCTTCGGTAAGCGACCAGACGTCGTCTTCAGCTCCCGCAGGAAGGTCGTAGCTCTCTTCGATGCCCCTCATTCCGGCGGCCAGCATGACCGCAAAGGCGAGGTAAGGGTTGGCCGCGCTGTCAACCGAGCGGAGCTCCACCCGAGTGGACTGGCCCTTCAGCGGCTTGTACATCGGCACGCGCACGAGGGCGGAGCGGTTGTTGTGGCCCCAACAGACGTACGCCGGGGCCTCGCCTCCTCCGGCGAGGCGCTTGTAAGAGTTCACCCACTGGTTGGTCACCGCCGTGATCTCGGCCGCGTGATGAAGCAGCCCGGCGATGAACGCCCGGCCGGTTTTGGAGAGGTGGTATTCGGCGCCGGCCTCGAAGAAGGCGTTGCGGTCACCTTCGAAAAGCGACAGGTGCGTGTGCATGCCTGACCCGGGGAACTCCGTGAACGGCTTGGGCATGAACGACGCATACATGTCCTGCCCGAGCGCGAGCTCCTGCACCACAACGCGAAACGTCATGATGTTGTCGGCCGTGCTGAGCGCGTCGGCGTACCGCAGATCGATCTCCTGCTGACCGGGGCCACCCTCGTGGTGGCTGAACTCCACTGAGATGCCCATGGACTCCAATAGCGTGATTGCCTGCTTGCGGAAGTCGTGGCCGACGCCTTGGGGTGTGTGGTCGAAGTAGCCGCTGCGGTCGACCGGCACGGGCGGTTCGCCGTCGGTGGTGCCCTCGCGGAACAGATAGAACTCAATCTCCGGGTGCGTGTAGAAGGTGAAACCCTGCTCTGCGGCCCGCGCCAGCGCCCGTTTCAGTACGAATCGGGGGTCGGCGTACGACACTGAGCCGTCGGGCATCACGATGTCGCAGAACATGCGTGCCGTGGCCGGCCCGTCTCCGCGCCACGGCAGAATCTGGAAGGTCAAGGCGTCGGGCTTCGCGAGCATGTCGGCCTCGTATACCCGGGCGAATCCCTCGATCGCCGACCCGTCGAAGCCGATGCCTTCAGCGAAGGCGCCCTCGAGCTCGGCCGGAGCCACCGCCACGGACTTGAGGAAGCCCAGAACGTCGGTGAACCACAGCCGCACGAACCGTACGTCGCGCTCCTCGAGCGCCCGCAGCACGAAATCCTCCTGCTCGCCCACGCCTCCTCCTTCACCGCACTACTCGCGCTCACTGCGCTTGTCCTCATCCTGCCGACGGCGTGTTTCCGCCGCGTTAACCGCCGCCCCCCTCCGCCGACACGCCCCACCAGGCCCAGGTCTCCCGGAGTGTTGGCCCCAGCTTGACGTCTGGGCGCAGACGTACGGCGCGAGCACTACGCTGACACCGTGGCTTCGCTGCGCGTTGCACTCGCACAAGTCAACCCGACGGTTGGTGATCTTGCGGGCAACGCAGCGCTGATCAAGCAGTCCGTGCAGCACGCCGCAGCGCGAGGTGCCCATCTCGTCGTACTTCCGGAGATGGTTCTCACCGGGTATCCGATCGAGGACCTCGCGTTTCGGGCGGCGTTCATCCACGCGTCGCTCTCGGCGATCACGGAGCTCGCGCGCGACCTCGACGCCGACGGGCTCGGCGACATCGCGGTGATCGCTGGCTTCTTGGACCAGGCTCCCTGGCAGGACCCACAGCCTTGGCTGCCCAAGAACCTGCCGCAAAACGCCGTCGCGGTGCTGTACGGCGGCCAGGTTGTCGCCCGCCAAGCCAAGCACCACCTCTGGAACTACGGCGTCGGTGACGAGATGCGCAACTTCGTTCCGGGCGACACCATGCAGATCATCCGTGTGCGAGGGATCGACGTGGCCATCGCGATCTGTGAGGACCTCTGGCAAGACGGCCCGGCTGCCGTGGCCGACCAGGCGGAGACGGCGCTGCTCGTCGTACCGAACGGATCGCCGTACGAGCGCAACAAAGACGACGTGCGCCTGCAACTGTGCTCCCGACGTGCACAAGAGGGCGACTGCGCGCTTGCCTACGTCAACCTCGTCGGGGGCCAGGACGAGCTCGTGTTCGACGGTGACTCGCTGGTGGTCGACGGTCGGGGCGAGCTGGTCGCGCGAGCGCGGCAGTTCGAGCCGGAGCTTCTCGTTGTCGACCTCGACCTGCCGCTCGCGGATTCGGCGCCACTAGGCCTCGAAAACCTCGACCGACGTGAGCACGGTGACGACCGGCGCGAGGAGCGAATCTACGGTCTCCGCGTCGAGCACACGATCCTTTCCGACGAACCGGTCCGTGCCTACGACCCAGAGCTGGCACCCGTCGTTGAGCGTCTGAACGACTTTGCCGAGATCTACGCAGCGCTGGTGACGGGTCTGCGGGACTACGTGCGCAAGAACGGCTTCAAATCCGTGCTGCTCGGCCTCTCCGGCGGAATCGACTCGACCCTCGTCGCAGCGATCGCGGTCGACGCGGTCGGTGCGGACGCGGTCTTCGGGGTCTCGAACCCCAGCGCCTGGTCGACCGAACACTCCCGCAGCGATGCGGCCGAGCTGGCGAAGCGGACCGGTCTCCAGTTCGATACGGTGCCTATCGCCACGATCGTCGACGCGTTCACCAAAGAGGTGTACGTCGACGGGCTGGCCGAGGAGAACCTTCAGGCGCGAGTGCGGGCGGTCATCTGGATGGCTCTGTCGAACCAGCACGGCCACCTGGTGCTTGCCTGCGGCAACAAGAGTGAGCTCGCCACCGGGTACTCCACCATCTACGGTGACGCCGTCGGGGGGTTCGCACCGCTGAAGGACGTGCCGAAGTCGCTGGTATGGCGGCTCGCCCGATGGCGCAACGAGGAGGCCACCCGTCGCGGTGAGGTGCCTCCGATTCCGGAGCAGGTGATCACGAAGCCGCCGTCGGCCGAGCTGCGTCCTGGTCAGCTGGACACCGATTCCTTGCCGCCGTACGAGCTGCTCGACCGGGTGCTCGACGCTTACGTCGAACGTGACCTCGGCTCCGCCGACCTCGTTGCCGAGGGCTTCGACGCTCGCCTTGTGGAGGAGGTGGCGACACTTGTCGATCGAGCAGAGTACAAGCGCCGCCAATACCCGCCAGGACCGAAGATCTCCGCCCGCAACTTCGGCCGTGACCGGCGGGTGCCGATCACCAACGCTTGGCGCGAGCGCCCGGCGCCTCCGGAGGAGGAGCAGCCCCGATGACTGAACCATCGGCGCCGCACGGAAGTGGCCCCAAGCACAGCGCGAGTGCTGACTCACCGGTCAAGCGGGTTCGCACCCACCACCTCCGCGAGATGAAGCAGCGCGGGGAGAAGTGGGCGATGCTCACGGCATACGAGCAGTACGCCGCCGCCACATTCGACGAAGCTGGCATCCCGGTCCTGCTTGTCGGGGACTCCGCCAGCAACAACGTCTACGCGAACGAAACCTCGTTGCCCGTCACCGTCGAGGAGCTCATCCCGTTGGTCCGCGCCGTCGTACGGTCGGTGCAGAGGGCGCTTGTGGTGGCGGACCTGCCGTTCGGCTCCTACCAGCGGTCGCCTGAGCAGGCGTTCGACACCGCCGTCCGGTTCATGAAGGAGACAGGGGCGGCCGCGGTCAAGCTTGAGGGCGGCCTGGCAATGGCTCGGCAGGTGGAGCTGCTCACGTCCGGCGGCATCCCCGTCATGGCGCACATCGGCTTCACTCCACAGTCCGAGCACAATCTCGGCGGCTATCGCGTGCAAGGGCGCGGCGACGCCGCGCAGCGCATCGTCGACGAGGCGTTGGCGCTGCAAGTGGCGGGCGCCTTCGCCCTCGTGATGGAGATGGTCCCAGGCGACGTCGCGGCGCGAGTGACCAATGAGCTCGACATTCCCACTATCGGCATCGGCGCCGGACCGGACTGCGACGCCCAGGTGCTCGTATGGCAGGACATGGCAGGCATGCGCACGGGTCGGCTGCCACGGTTCGTCAAACAGTACGCCGACCTGCACGGCGCGTTGCTGACCGCGGCGCAGGAGTTCGCTGCGGACGTCGCAGCGGGCACCTTCCCGTCAGCCGAACACACTTTCTGACCCTCTCCATCACGGAACCGCACAAGTCTGACCTCGACTACTCGGCCGTGCTGCCGCACATCGACTCGCCCCACACGCGCGCATAGACCTTTGTCCGGGCGAATGCTTGTCGGCACAGGGGTCTACTTTGCGGCTATGAGCAACGAAACCACTGAAGAACCAGAGTTTCCGCCAGAGAAGAACCGCCGCGATCCGCCGTTCCAGGCCGACGAGCGCACCATGCTGGAGGCGTGGCTCGACTTCCACCGGGCAACGTTGCTGGTCAAGTGCGACGGGCTGAGTGACGAGCAGCTGAAGATGCGGTCCGTGCCGCCGTCGTCGCTCACGCTGCTCGGTTTGGTCCGCCACATGACCTCGGTGGAGCGGGGCTGGTTCCGCCACTGCCTTGCCGGTGAGGACCCCCCACCCCTGTACGACTTTGAAGCCGATCCAGATGCCGACTTCAACGACACCGACGACGCCGACGTGCAGACCGCCTTCGCTGCGTTCGACGACGAAGTGGCCTGCTGCCGACAGCTCGCCGCCCGGTACGCCGATCTCGACGCGGTCGGAGCGCGGCAGAGACGCGACCACGACGTCTCGCTCCGCTGGATCTACGTCCACATGCTCGAGGAGTACGCACGGCACAACGGTCATGCCGACTTCCTCCGCGAACGCATTGACGGCAAGACCGGCGACTGAACAGCGCTGAGGTCAGCCCCACAGCGCTTCGGTGAGGTGCTGCCTCGCTTGCGCAAGAGACGGCCCGTACCACGTGAGATGGCGGCCGGACACCAGCTTCGACGGTGCCGCGAAGGCCTCCGGGCCGTCGCCTGCTGTGAATCGGTAAGGCTCGTCGGGCAGTACGACGACGTCGTGGCGAGGTATGTCGTCAGGATCGAAGCGCGGATACCGTTCCGACGACCCCGCGAGCACATTGTCGACGCCGACCCCCACCAACACGTCACCAGCGAACGTGTCGCGGCCGAGCGCCATCCACGGGCGTCGCCAGATCGGCACCAGCGCCGACCGCCTCTCGCCGGTCCACGGCGCCACCCAGACCTCTGTTACGTCGGCCAACCAGGCCGGTCGGCCCAGCCCCAGCATGTCGAGCATGGCGGTCAAACCGTCGAGAGCGGCCGCCACCGTCTCATAGTCGGTGATCCAGACCCGGATGCCGGATGCCTGCAGCTGGGAGATGTCGGCTGCCCTGTTCTCTTCGGTGTTGACGAGTACGACGTCGGGGTGCAGCGCGACGACATCCGCCATCCGCGGATTTTTGGTGCCGCCGACCCGGGCGGCAGCCAAGTCGGCAGGGTGGGTGCACCAATCGGTCACACCCACGAGCAGCTCTGGCGCCGTGACGGCGACGCTTTCGGTCAGTGAGGGAACGAGAGAGACAACCCGGCGAGGCCGACGGCTCAACGTGACCGGGTCCTGATCGCCCGGCGGCGGCCGGTCCGAGTCATCGATCAAGCGTCATCGTTCCAGGCCGGATCGTTCTCCCACGCCTCGTTTCGCTCCACCACCCGCTCCAGCGCCCGCTCGGCCGCTTCGCGGGTGGGATACGGACCCAGCCGGTCCGAGGCAGGGCATCCGTTCTTGTCCTCGACGGCGGAATGTTTGAGGCAGTAATAGAAACGTTGCTCCATGGCCAGAAACTACACTCGCCGCTGTGACGACC
>JBBSHN010000052.1:0-16876 GCA_038252945.1 Propionibacteriales bacterium
CCAGCGCCAGCGCATCTGCTGCGTCTGGCGGCGACGGGCGGGTGGCCAGCCGCAGCAGCCGCACCACCATGGCCGTGACCTGCGCCTTGTCGGCCCGGCCGCTGCCGGTCACCGCGGCCTTGACCTCACTCGGCGTGTGTAACACCACGGGAATGTCCCGACGCGCCGCTGCCACGACCGCAAGCCCGGAAACCTGAGCGGTGCCCATCACCGTACGGACGTTGTGTTGGGAGAACACCCGCTCCACTGCCACGGCGTCCGGTTCGTAACGGCTCACCCATGCCTCGAGGACGCCACTGATTGCCAGCAGTCGCTCGCCGAGACTGGTGCTTGGTGACGTGCGTACGACGTCGACCGCCAGCGCAGTCAACTGTTTGCCGGTAGCGCCTTCGACTACACCAAGGCCGCACCTCGTCAGCCCGGGGTCGACCCCGAGTACGCGCATTCGACTCTCCTGTCTGGATGGCGCCGCTGTCTGGCCAGGCTCGGGCCGAACACCTGTTCGACCTCGTCAAGGTAGCGGAGGACTCCGACAAACGCCGTGAGCGACGCGCCTGGCATCGCCCTCGCTGCCTTCCACACCCTCGTCCGGCGCCGCGAGCGGTCACGAGAGCCCTGCCACGTCCGACCGGAACGGCCTTGGTCCCGACCGGCTCGACCGGCGGCGCCGGTGACTGGGTCAGGCCAGTTCGGCGAGGACCTCGTCGGGGGTGTCGACGTTGGCGAACACGTTCTGCACGTCGTCGGAGTCCTCCAGCGCGTCGATGAGCCCAAAGACGCGGACGGCGGCGTGCCTGTCTACTTCCACGTTCACGCTGGGTACAAAAGACACCTCAGCCGACTCGTAGTCGATCCCGTGCTCTTGCAGCGCCGTACGAACGGCGATGAGGTCGCTCGGCTCACACGTCACCTCCAGCGCATCGCCGAGGTCGTCCACGTCTTCGGCACCGGCATCGAGCACCGCTGTGAGGACGTCGTCTTCACCGACTTCGTTGCCGTCTTGTTCTTTGGGCACGCTCACGACGCCCTTGCGGGCGAACATGTACGCCACGGATCCAGCGTCGGCCATCGAGCCGCCGTGGCGGGTCATCGCCGTCCGCACTTCACCGGCTGCCCGGTTGCGGTTGTCGGTGAGGCACTCGATGAGCAGCGCCACACCACCGGGGGCGTATCCCTCGTACAGAATCGTTTGATAGTCAGCCGCACCCGCTTCGAGCCCGGAACCACGCTTGATCGCGCGTTCGATGTTGTCGTTGGGCACCGAGGACTTCTTTGCCTTCTGGATCGCGTCGTACAGCGTGGGATTGCCGGCGGGATCGCCGCCGCCGGTCCGCACAGCGACCTCGATGTTTTTGATCAGCTTCCCGAACAGCTTGCCCCGCCGGGCGTCGACGACCGCCTTCTTGTGCTTGGTGGTCGCCCACTTGGAGTGGCCGGACATGACGAACCGCTCCTTCAGCTGTTGCGGACCAAATCGACGAAGAACCGGTGCACCCGGTTGTCCGCTGTGATCTCCGGGTGGAACGAGGTGGCCATGAGCACGCCTTGGCGGACCGCCACAATCGTACCGGCCGCAGCTGCCGCGGGAAGGCTGGCGAGGACCTCGACGTCTTTCCCCACCTTCTCCACCACCGGAGCGCGGATGAATACGGCACGAAGCGGTTCCTCGAAGTCGGCGAACGACACGTCAGCCTCGAAGGAGTCCACCTGCCGGCCGAACGCGTTTCGTCGTACGACGACGTCGAGACCACCGATGGCCTGCTGATCCTGCGAGCCTCCCGCTATGGAGTCCGCCAGCAAGATCAGGCCCGCGCACGTGCCGAGTGCGGGCATCCCAGCCGCCACCCGCTCCTGCAACGGGCCGAGCAGCGCGAACGTATGCGCCAGCTTCGACATGGTCGTTGATTCACCACCCGGCAGCACCATGGCATCGACCTCGGCAAGCTCGGCGGGTCGGCGCACCGGGCGAGCCTCGGCTCCCACCTCCGCCAGCATGCGCAGATGCTCGCGGACGTCTCCTTGCAGAGCGAAGACACCGATAACGGGTGAAGAAGTCACGAGACTCCTCAAGCAGCGGCCACCGGACGGCGTTGCCAGGTCACGTCGGCTTCGATTCGACCTTCGTCGAACAGCGACTCGATGCCGTTGCGCGAAAGAGTCGCCTGCACGAAGGCGAGCAGTTCATCGCCGGTCGCGACATTGGCGCTGTCGCCGTGCCACACGTTGATCTCGAGCATGCCGTGGTCGACTGCATGCCACACGTCGGTGTGTGTGAAGTAGGCGATGCCGCGGGGACGCACGCCTGCGGCTGCCGTGGTTTGCAGCATCTCCTGAGCAGACCAGTGGTCCTCACACGCCTGCAGCACGAGAATGCCCGCGTCTTCGAGCTCCGTGAGAGCCGCCTGCAGTCGGTCGTAGTCGGTCGGGTCGGGCCATTTCGCCGCTGCCTCGGAGAGCGAGCGCTCCGCTGCACCGAGAAACTCGTCAGTCAGGCGACGCGCCTCCGCGTTGTCCTTGACCTCGTCGCGCACGGCATCGAGGACGTCGGCTCGTACGTCGTCGAGCGGACGAAAGCCGGACCACACCAGCACGCGGGCATAGTTGCCCAGCTGTTCCAGACGGGCGGCTCGGTCGGGACTGCCGATCGCCACGGGTCTACCAGCCGCGCTCAGCCAGCCGGTGCGGCTGCGGAATCTCGTCGACGTTGATGCCGACCATCGCGTCGCCGAGCCCTCGCGAGACCTTCGCGATGACGTCGGGGTCGTCATAGAAAGTGGTCGCCTGAACGATGGCGGCTGCCCGAGCCTCGGGATTGCCGGACTTGAAGATGCCGGATCCGACGAATACTCCCTCGGCGCCAAGCTGCATCATCATGGCCGCGTCCGCTGGTGTCGCGATGCCGCCAGCGGTGAAGAGCACGACCGGCAGCTTGCCCGCCGCAGCCACGTCCTCGACCAGCTCGTACGGCGCCTGCAGCTCCTTTGCGGCGACGTACATCTCGTCCGCGTTCATGCTGGTCAACCGGCGCATCTCGGCTCGAATGCTGCGCATGTGCGTGGTGGCGTTGGAGACATCACCGGTGCCGGCCTCGCCCTTCGAGCGGATCATGGCGGCACCCTCGGTGATGCGGCGAAGAGCCTCGCCGAGGTTGGTGGCGCCGCAGACGAACGGCACGGTGAATCGCCACTTGTCGATGTGGTTCGCGTAGTCGGCGGGCGTCAGCACCTCCGACTCGTCGATGTAATCCACGCCGAGACTTTGCAGCACCTGCGCCTCAACGAAGTGTCCGATCCGAGCCTTGGCCATCACCGGAATCGACACCGCGGCGATGATGCGCTCGATCATGTCGGGGTCGCTCATCCGGGCGACTCCGCCCTGCGCCCGGATGTCGGCCGGCACACGCTCGAGCGCCATGACGGCGACTGCGCCGGCGTCTTCGGCGATCTTTGCCTGGTCGGGCGTGACGACATCCATGATCACGCCGCCCTTGAGCATCTCCGCCATGCCGCGCTTGACCCGGCCGGTGCCGGTGCTGTGGCCGCTGGAGTCCGCGCTGGAACGAGAGCCGTTGTCTGTCACGTCAACCCTTAGGTCGCAGGTGAGGGAATACCCTTCATGGTACGGCGCGGGCGTCTTTTGCTCCACCGACGTCGCCTGTACCCCGCTTTGCGGCCCGGGCTAGCTCGAGTAGTTGGTCGTCACTAACTGACCGGGACAGGAAACGGTCAAGGGACCCGATCGTCGAAGTCGATCATTGTCGGTGCCCGGGCATGCCCGGCCAGTTGGAACCAGCGAACCCGGAGTCGATCACGCAACGCCAAGGTTGTCGCGGCGAGATCGTTGTGGATGCGTCGGGCCATCGACGCATTGGTCGCCGCGTCGAGCACTTGGCTGACCAGCGGTTCCTCGTCAGCCGATGGCAGCTCCACGACATGCAGCGCTTGCGTCAACACGGACTCTGTCAACCAGACGTTGTCGCCGTCTCCAGCACGAGATTCGGCTTCCCGTGCAGAGGAGGCGGCGTCAAGCAGGACCAGCGCGGAAGCGGGGTCGCTCAGCCCGCCCGCGGCGAGCTCCAGTGCCGCTGCGGAGCGTTCCAACAGATGCGCTCGCAAGGCGGAGCGGGCACCTTCGCAGCGCAGGTGCAGCCGGTCCAGCCTCGTCGCTGTCCACGAACACCACGCGGCGGTGACCAACACCATTACGACGACCGCTGCCCAGACCTCGACTACCCATGTCGCCACGTCAAGACAACTGCGCAGGAGGCGGCGCGGTCACTGTGCCATATATCGCTGTGATCGCCGGCACCACGTTCGACCAGTCATAACGCCACGCTGCCGCGCTCGCGCGGCGGCGAAACTCGTCACCGTGGTCGGATGACGCGAGCAGCTTGCCGACGACTCGCGAGAGGTCGAGGGGATCGCCGACGGAGAAGAGGGCGCCGTACTCGCCGTTTCCGAGCACCGATCGAAACGGGGGCAGATCGCTTGCCGCAACGGCGGCGCCGGCAGCCATCGCCTCCGCGAGCACGATGCCGAAGCTCTCTCCACCTGTCTGCGGAGCTACGTACACGGTCACCGACGACAGCAGCCGAGCCCGGTCCGCGTCAGAGACTGAGCCGAGGTACTCGACGTGCTTACGACTCATCGCGTCGAGCCGGTCGAAGGCCTCCGGGGAGCCGCGACCGGCGACCAGGAGCCGCAGGTCAGGATGACGATCCAGCAGCAGCGGCAGAGCGGACAGCAGCACGTTCAACCCCTTCCGGGGCTCGTCGATGCGACCGAGAAAGCCGAGCGTGGGTTCAGGCCCCTGCCACTCCGCGCGTGGTTCGGCGGCCGCAAAGGCGGCGCAGTCCAAGCCGTTGGGTATAACGACCGGCTCACCGCCGAGGTGGTGCACGAGCGTGGAGCGTGCTGACTCAGACACCGCGATGCGGGCTGAGATCTTCTCCAGTGAGGGGCGCAGCAAGGCCGCAGCTGCGGACATCGTGCGCGACCGGGTGTTCGCAGTGTGGAACGTGGCGACCACGGGGCACTCTGCTGCCCACACCACCAGCAGCGAGACGCTGGGAACTGACGGCTCGTGCACATGCAGGAGGTCGAAGCGGCCGTCGGCCAGCCATCGCCGGACCCGCGCTGCGGCCCGCGGGCCGAAGGCTAGCCGAGCGACCGACCCGTTGTACGGCACGGGCACCGCCTTGCCGACGGTCTGCACGTACGACGGGAGGCCAGGCGAGCCCTCCCCTGGCGCCAGCACCGCCACGTCATAGCCACGGGCTCGAAGAACGACAGCGAGGTCGCGGACATGATTCTGCACCCCCCCTGGCACGTCGAGGGAGTACGGGCAGACCAGACCTACCCTCATGCTCGCAGCCTTGCCTCCGCACTCTCGATGTCGGAGGCGAAGACGGGTTGCAGCATGTGCCAGTCCGCCGGCCGACGTCGGATGCCCGCGGAGAAGAAGTCAGCGACGCTCTGCATCATTCGTCCCACGCCCTCGGATCCGGGTCGGGGATCTATCGGCTCTCCGATGTGCAGGCTGAGCATCGGCCCGTCGTACCAGAGTGTGACCGCAAACAGCGGAGCCCCCGCCACACGAGCAAGCACGGCCGGCCCCGGTGGCAACTCGGCTGCCTCGTCGAGCAGCTCCACTTGTACGCCGCTGCGTCCGAAGTTCCGGTCGGCGAGTAGACAGACCACACGGCCCCGGCGCAGCGCGTCGCGAAGCGCGGTGACTGGCGACGTACCGCCCGTGAGCGGTACCACCTCCATGCCGAGGCGCTCCCGGTAGCCGACGAACCGCTCGAAGACAGGCTCAGGACGCAGCCTCTCAGCGACGGTGGTGACGGGCATATCGGTGAGGCATGCCCAAGCGCCGGCATGGTCCCAGTTGGCCATGTGGGGCAGCGCGACCACGGCTCCGCGACCTGCTGCGACGGCCTCGCGGAGACCCGCTGCACCTTCCGCCACCACCGACGAAACGATTCTTGCTGGCGGCCAGGTCGATATCGCAAAGACTTCGTGCCAGTAACGGAAGTACGACGCCATGCCGGTCCTGGAGAGCGCCCGCAGTTCGTCGTACGTCGCTTCGGGCGCAGCTCGGCCAAGATTGGCCTCCAACTGGCGCACTCCCCCGCCTCGCCTCCGCCACTCGACGTCCGCGAGCCCTCGAAGCAGCCGTGCGGTCAGCGCCTCGGGCACACGCGAGCCGACACCCCAGCCGGCAGCGAAGCCTGCCTCTGCTATCCATTCCCCGAGCCGCCCGAACCCAAGGCCGCCGGCCGGAACGGAGCGCTTCGCCGCGTGCTTCATCCGTACATCAGGCGCGGTTCAGGTGTGCAGCGCAGGATCAGGGAGCGCCTGGCGGCGTACGAGCACAATGCGCTGAACGACTGTGATCGTGCTCGCGGCTGCAAGCCCCCACAGCACGATCGCTAACAGCACAGGGAGGCCGAGCACATCGGCGAAGAAGGTCGCCACGAGCACGGCGACGAGTCGGTCGGCACGCTCGGCGATGCCACCGGTGGCCTGCATTCCCAGGCTCTCGGCCCGCGCCCGCGTGTAGGAGGTCACCGAGCCCATCACCAGGGTCCACAACGCGACGTACCCGAGCACCGAGTCGTTGCCACCATCGAAGAACCAGATCGCCAAGCCGGCGAAGATCGCCGCGTCGCCGAACCGGTCGAGAGTGGAGTCGAGAAAGGCTCCCCACTTCGATGAACGCCCAAGCGTCCTGGCCATGTAGCCGTCGATGAGGTCGGAGGGTACGAATGCAGAGATGACGACAACGCCGAGCCACAGCTGCCCGCGTGGAAAGAAGACGAGCGCGCCGGCGACCACCCCGAGCGTTCCGACGAAGGTCACCGCGTCGGGGGAGATGCCAAGCCTGATGAACAGGTGCGCGACCGGTTTGAAAACGTTCGTCCAGAACTGGCGAAAGCGGTCGAGCATCGCAGCAGGTCCGTCTCCCTGGGCAGAAAAGGCCGGAGGCCGATTCTTGGGAATGCTACCCGTCGAGCACGGCAACCCCGGCTTGTGCCCGCGGCGTCGGAGCGGAAAGGTAAAGACATCGGCGCCGAAGCGTCACCTGGCGCAGACAGCGAGGTGAAGGAGAGCACGTTTTATGGCCGGCAAGAACACAAGTTCAGGGGCGGCGGAGAGCCCGGCATTCCAACCCTCCAGCCCTGCACAGATCCGCAACGTCGCTCTGGTCGGCCCGCCAGGCTCCGGTAAGACGACGCTCGCCGAGAGCCTGCTCGCGGCTGCGGGGGCCATCCACCGCACCGGACGGGTCGAAGAGGGGACAACCGTCTGCGACTACGACGAGGCGGAACTCCGACAGCAACGGTCGATCAGCTTGGCGCTCGCACCCTTCGTGCTTGGTGACATCAAGGTCAATGTGTTGGACACGCCCGGGTACGCCGACTTCGTGGGTGATCTAAGAGCCGGTCTTAGAGCCGCCGACTGCGCCTTGTTCGTCATCGGCGCAAACGAGGGTCTGGATGGCGCCACCAAGACCCTGTGGCAGGAGTGTGCGGCCGTTGGCATGCCGCGCTGTGTAGTGATCGGCAAATTGAGCCACCTGCGCGCGGACTACCAGGCAGTACTTGCGGAGGCACAAGCGATTTTCGGCGACAAGGTGCTGCCGCTCTATGTGCCGCTCGGGTCCGGAGCCGATGGGGTCGCCGGCCTGGCCGCACTGCTCTCCCAGACCGTGTGCGACTACTCCGCGGTCGCGACAAGCTCGACCGCCGGAGCGGGTAGCGCAGCCGCCGGCATCTCGCGTGAAGTCCGCGAGCCGACACCCGACGAAGCGACGCTCATAGCGGAGAACCGTGGGTCGCTGATCGAGGGGGTGATCGAGGAGTCCGAGGACGAGAGCCTGATGGACCGATACATGGATGGCGAGGAGATCGGCTTCCAGCTGCTCGTCGACGACTTGGAACAGGCGGTGGCGAAGGCGTCCCTGTTCCCGGTCGTGCCCGTGGACGCGCTCACCGGTGTCGGTCTGCGTGAGCTGCTGGAGATTGTGACCTCAGCCTTTCCGTCTCCGGCGGAACATCCGCTCCCTGCGGTCTACACCACGGCCGGCAGGGCTGTCTTCGATGTGACCTCCGACCAAAGCGGTCCGCTGCTGGCCGAGGTCGTCAAGACAACGTCCGATCCGTACGTTGGTCGCATCAGCTTGGTCCGAGTCTTCTCCGGCACCGTTCGACCAGACGCCACCGTGCACGTCTCGGGTCACCTGTCGCAGTTCCAAGTGTCCGAGCACGGACACGCAGACCATGACGAGGATGAACGGATCGGTGCGCTCTCGTTTCCCCTCGGCAAGGCACTGCGTCCGGCGTCACGCTGCATTGCCGGTGACATCTGCGTGATCGCCAAGCTCTCGCGCGCCGAGACCGGCGACACGCTGAGCGACAAAGACAACCCGCTGGTCATGGAGCCGTGGACGCTACCTGAGCCGCTGCTTCCCATCGCGATGACCGCTCATGCCAAGGCCGACGAGGACAAGCTCGGACAAGCACTACAGCGGCTGGCAGCAGAGGATCCCACCGTCCGCATCGAGCATTCGACGGAGACGCATCAGTTGGTCCTGTGGACCATGGGAGAGGCCCACGCCGACGTTTTGCTCGACCGGCTGCGGCACCGATACGGCGTTCAGGTCGATCAGGTCGAGGTTCGCGTGCCCTTTCGCGAAACGCTCGCCGGTCACGCCAAGGGCCGTGGCCGCCACGTCAAGCAAAGCGGTGGTCATGGGCAATACGCCGTCTGCGAAATCGAGGTAGAGCCGGCTGAGCCCGGACGGGGCTTCGAGTTCGTCGACAAGGTCGTGGGGGGCGCCGTACCGCGTCAGTTCATTCCCAGCGTAGAGAAGGGCGTGCGAGCCCAACTGGACAGGGGTCTCGCGGCCGGTTATCCGGTTGTCGACCTGAAGGTGACCCTCTTCGATGGCAAGGCGCACAGCGTCGACTCCAGCGACATGGCATTCCAGACAGCCGGTGCGCTCGCACTGAAGGACGCTGCCGGCTCCGCCGGCGTACAGCTGCTGGAGCCGGTCGACGAGGTCGACGTGCTGATCGACGAAGAGTACGTCGGCGCCATCATGAGCGATCTGTCGACGCGTCGCGCTCGGGTGCTCGGCACCGAGCCGGTGGGGTCAGGGCGAACACTGGTCAAGGCGGAGGCGCCGCAGCTGGAGCTCGTGCGCTACGCCACGGAGCTACGTTCCCTGAGCCACGGCACAGGCACTTTCCACCGCAGGTTCAGCCGGTACGACGCACTGCCGAGCCACGTCGCGGACAAGGTCGCCGTCGCCCACTGAGCGAGGAACCTAGTCAGGGCCGCCCGGCTTGTGGGGTCTTGAGGCGCCGTCGCAGCTGGATCGCCTGCGCCGCCAACGCAGCGACCCGAGCAACAGCGACGTCAGTCGGCGTGAAATCTGGCGCCACACCATCTGAAGGACTCCCGCCGGATGAGCCCCCGGGATCGGCGCCAGGAGCGCCTACACGCCGAGCGAGTCGTCGTACCAGTCTCTCCAGGGCCTCTTCAGCCGTGCCTGCGGCACGGAGCAGTTCCGCATCGCTGGGTGGTGCGGGCGGCGAGGCGGTTGGCTCGACCAACGCCGTTGTCGGCAGGTCCGCCAGGTCTCCTACGACGTGCGATCCGCTGGCCTGTATCGCGGCTGCGACACGGCCGTTCCATCTGTTAGCGAACGCGCCGGTGGCCACGTCGATCCGGGCTGGCCTTTCATCGTCAGCCAACCGCGTCAACACTTTCGCAGCGAGGTAGTCCTTGATCACGCGGTTGTACTCCGTGCGTCGATGCTTCTCGAGTGCGAGGTTGACCTGCCTGAGGAGCTCGGTGGAGGCGAACCCCAGCGACTGGTTTGTCCGCTTCGGTGCTGCCGTTCCGACGCTCGGCGGAATCCCGACAGCTGCGGCGAACCGGTCCCACAGCTCGCGAGAGCTGGACGGTGAACGCGGCACGGTGACGACATGCAGCCGACTCGGGTCAACCAGAGCGCCCCAGGTCTCGAGCATGCGGACTGTGTCCTGTGTCCGCAGGAAGGACCGCAGGGCGCGGTCATCCCTTCCGGGGCGTCGCCGCAGCAGAGGCTGAGTTTCAGCCATCCGCACTCCGGCCATGTAGTCAGTCCACGAGGTGGTCGAGCCGGTTCGCACGCCTGTTTGCCACTGCGACGGTATGACGCCAGCGGCGTCGCGAACGGTCAGGACGACGTGCACCGGGCAAGCGGCCAATGACCGCACCACGCGCGTCGCCTGCTTCGGAGTTGCGAAGCTGAGGAACTCCATCGACATGACAACACCGTTCCCCCGGTGTTCCCGCATTGTGCGGGCCAGCCGATCCCACGCTCCTGCAGCTTCGGTCCGGATCTTCGGGTCCTTGCGGCCGATGCCGACGGCATCTTGGGCGGCCCGCACCTGATGGATCCACCGTTCACCTGGAAACAGAATTCCGCTCTCGGCAAGCGCCTCGCGGTTCGCCAAGAGCATCTGCTGCAGATACGTGCTTCCTGTCTTCATGGCACCGATGTGCAAAAAGACCGGGGCGCCCTCCTCCGTGCCGCCACGCCGCTTCATGCGGGACCGCTGATGGTCACGAAGAGCCGTCGGACGGCCACGAGGCGGCGAGCAGTTGACGGGTGTCCTGCAACAGCTGCGGCAACACTTTCGTGTGTCCGACGACCGGCATGAAGTTGGTGTCACCTCCCCATCGAGGAACGACATGCTGGTGCAGGTGGTCGGCGATGCCAGCACCCGCAACCGACCCCTGGTTCATACCGACGTTGAAGCCGTGGGCGCCAGACGCCGCCCGCACTGCGCGCATGGCGCCCTGAGTGAGCTGGGCGACGTCCACCACCTCCTCACCGGTGAGGCTGGTGTAGTCCGCCACGTGGCGGTAGGGGCAGATCATCAAGTGGCCAGGGTTGTATGGGTAGAGATTCAGGACGGCGAAGGCCACCGTGCTGCGTCGTACGACGAGGCCCTCGGCGTCGTTGAGCTGCTGCATCCGGCAGAACGGGCACTCTGCTTCCGCATCAGACGTCGGCTGGTTCTCGCCCTGGATGTAGGCCATCCGGTGCGGAGTCCACAAGCGCACGAACGCGTCCGGCTCCCCGGCGCCTCGCTGTTCGACGTACTCCGTCACACCTGCGCTCGCTGCTGGATGGCGTCGAGAACTCTGCTGACCGCCTCGTCGACGGGTACGCCGTTGTCCTGGCGTCCATCGCGGTAACGGAACGACACCGCGCGACCCTCCACGTCTCGGTCACCTGCGATGAGCATGAATGGCACCTTCTGCAGCTGGGCATCCCGGATCTTCTTCTGCATCCTGTCGTCAGACGTGTCGACGGCTATCCGAACGTCTTCGGCGCGGAGCCGAGCCGCGACCTCATCGAGATAAGCGACGTGCCGCTCGGCGATCGGAATCGCGACGACCTGCACGGGAGCCAGCCACGGCGGAAAGGCACCGGCGTAGTGCTCGGTGAGCACGCCGATGAAGCGCTCGATCGACCCGAACAAGGCGCGGTGGATCATGTACGGTCGCTGACGAGAGCCGTCGTCGGCTGTGTACTCCAATCCGAACCTCTCCGGCATGTTGAAGTCGAGCTGGATCGTAGACAGCTGCCAGGTGCGGCCGATCGCGTCCTTTGCCTGCACCGAAATCTTGGGACCGTAGAAAGCAGCTCCCCCTGGGTCGGGGACGAGCTCAAGACCTGACTCCTTGGCCACTTGGTCCAATGTGTTCGTTGCCTTCTCCCACATCTCATCAGAGCCGATGTACTTGTCGGGGTCTTTGGTCGACAGCTCGAGATAGAAGTCGTCAAGGCCGTAGTCCTTGAGCAAGTCGAGCACAAAGTGGAGGACCCGCTTGAGCTCGTCCTCCAGCTGTTCGCGACTCGTATAGATGTGCGCGTCGTCCATCGTCATTCCGCGTACGCGCGTAAGCCCGTGCACGCTGCCGGACTTCTCGTACCGGTAGACCGAGCCGAACTCGAACAGGCGGAGCGGAAGCTCCCGGTAAGAACGTCCACGGGCCTTGAAGATCAGGCAGTGAAACGGACAGTTCATCGGCTTCAGGTAGTAGTCCTGTCCCGGCTTGCGTACCTCATCGTCATCGGGTTCCGCGTCGACGTGCATGGGCGGATACATCGACTCTCGAAACCACCCCAGGTGGCCGGACGTCTCGAACAGCTTGGCCTTGCTGATGTGGGGGCTGTTGACGAAGTCGTATCCGCCCTCGACGTGCCGCTGGCGCGCGTAGTCCTCCATCGCCTTGCGGAGCACTCCGCCCTTCGGGTGAAAGACCGCGAGTCCAGAGCCGATCTCGTCGGGGAAGCTGAAGAGGTCGAGCTCAGCACCGAGCCGGCGATGGTCGCGGCGCGCAGCCTCCTCCAGGCGCTCCAAGTAGGCGTTCAGCGCCTCCTTGTTCTCCCAGGCGGTGCCGTAGATGCGTTGCAGCTGGGGGTTGTTCTCGTTTCCCCGCCAGTACGCCGCTGCCGACCGCGTGAGGCGGAAGGCGGGAATGCGCCTGGTGCTGGGAAGATGCGGGCCGCGGCACAGGTCCTTCCAGGCGAGCGACTCATCGCGTCGCAGATTGTCGTAGATGCTCAGTTGCTCACCACCCACTTCGGCGGCTGCGCCCTCGACGCCCGAAGGGCCGGACCCTTTCAGCGTGATCAGCTCGAGCTTGTACGGCTCGTCCTCGAGCTCAGCGGCCGCGTCGGCGTCGCTCACCTCGCGACGCACGAACCTTTGGTTCTCCTTGATGATCTTGCGCATCCGAGTGGCGATGGCGTCGAGATCGGCCGGTATGAACGGCTCTGGGACGTCGAAGTCGTAGTAGAAGCCGTCCGCGATCGGCGGGCCGATCCCGAGCTTGGCGTGAGGGAATAGGTCCTGCACTGCCTGTGCGAGAACGTGTGCGGTGGAGTGGCGCAGGATGGCGCGTCCGTCTTCGGAGTCGATGCCGACGGGCTCGACGAGGTCGCCTGCGGACACTGGAGACGAAAGGTCAACGAGCCTGTCGTTCACACGCGCAGCGATGACGGAGTCGTTACCCCGGAACAATTCGGCCGGCTGTGACTCAGTGGTTACCGTGCGCCCGTTCTGCGGTTGCGCAGGCGGGGTTACGGCAAGCTCAGCCACGGCGGCACCTCCAGTCGACAAGCGCCGGACGGCGCTACGAGAGTCCGTCGATCGTACCGAGGGTGTTGGGGCGGGTCGCTTGGTTTACGACGTATTCAGCTGGGTGCCGGTCCCGCCATTGATCAGGCGGACGCAACAGCGGGGTTGTCCGCCGAGTCTCCGCCCCAATTACGCAGAGGTCACCCGTCGCCGCTACGGGGTCTTGCTCCGGTCGTCGTAGACCACCGTGCCGTTCGTGCCATTGATGACCGACCCGCCGGTGAAGTGTGCCCACACGGTTCCGTCGGACAGGGTGCGGAGCTGCGTGTTGTCGCGGAAGTTGCCTGCGTATTTCGTGCCCGTGTGAACAAGCGCATCGGGATTCGTCAGCATCCCCATTCTCGTCAACCGGAATGGGCTGGCCATTCATGTCCAGCGGTACCGCGTTGCCGTTGGCGTCGTATGTTGCTTCGACACCGATGCCCTCCATCTGAACGCCGCGGGTGCAAGCCTCCATGTGACGGCTAATGCGCCGCGACCCGCACAAACTGACCCTACAGAAGGCGGGATGGTCTGCCAATATGACTTCTCGTATGCAAAGACTAACTCTGTGTAATAGACTTGGAAAGGACCCCCTGGCCATTTCTTCCCTATGAGTCCTTGGCCAGGGGGTCCATGCTGCCCTCGGCAGCTCCTCAGTTCCTTCCACCGTCAACCAACTGCGATCCTGAACTCGGCGCGGTGGAGTTGCCGGACGGTCTCCGTCGCTGTGCACTTGTCCTATGAGCCACGGGCACCAAGGATGTGCTGGAGAACCGGCTACATGACTTGGTCTGTGCGGGCTCAATGACCCTGCGGCACGCTCAACATGTCGAGTCGAGCAACTGGGTCGACGCCTACAAGAGATACGTCGGCGCCCCTATGCCAGGCCCGGCGACACATGCGTCGGCGCATCACGGTGCAGCCCGCCGGCACGTCGGATCCGGTCGATTAGGCAACTGCAAACCTGGCTACTCACCCTGTCTGCCAGTGGTGCCCGACCTCAACTGCGACGCTAACCCGTCGAATGAGATGCCAGTCCGGGTGAGCGGGAAAGATCCGGTACGCCACACGTCCGGCACTTATCGGCGCAGGAATCGCCCGAGTGATGGCAACCGCAACGCCAGCACCGCACGCTGCTCTTCGGACGCCCGGCGATTTTTGGGACTAGGCGGCTAGCGCGGCGCAGAACGCGTCGTGGTTACGGACAGTGCCAGAGTCTACCTGGTAGACGAAGTCACCGACTTGGCTGAGGTAGTCCACCCGACCGGCGCTGAAGAACGTCTCTCCATTCGGCAGCGGGACCACGGCGATTACACCACTGGCTTCGGCACTCACCAGATCGCCGTTGGCGTCTCGAACCAGTTTGATGTTGGTTGTGTATAGCAGGCTGGCCAGGCTGTTGCCATTGGCAGAAAATACGTCTTGTTCGGTGACGTGAACCTGCGATCCAGTCTCGTTGCCAGACTGGTCGTAGAAGTGGATCTCGAAACCATGCAGCGACGCATGCACTGTGATCGGAAACCCGCACAGCGTCTGCGTGACATAAGTGGCGTCGATGTTCAGCGGCGTCTTGGTCGGCTGAACCGCGGACGCCCAGAGCGGAGCAGCCAACATCAGCGTCAGCGGCGCGACGACAGCGCCGAGCATCTGCAAAACTCTAAACCTCATAACTGACCCCTTCCCTTCCTTCTGTTAGTCGGGTCATCACTTAGGCTAGAAAGCCGGGTGGCGGTTGGCGATACGACAATTGCTGTAGTTTTTAAGCTACCGAGACTATTGAGACGCTTGTTGTTGATGCGCCGCAGAGTGTCTCAGGATGCCCCGCCGTAAGGGTCGACTCTGTCCCGCACCGTTGAGGTTGCGGCTGTATCCGGAACTGGTTAGGCATCACGCAGTTGTCAACGTCCCCCCGTCCAACGGAGACGCGGCCGTTGAATAGTTCTAAGCCCATCCCAGGAGTGAATAAGTGCCGCTCTACACGTCCACCACAAATACGCGTGGCCTCCAACCAGACGACTTCGGTCCACTCGTCGTTCAACCAACGATTGACCAAGCGGTCGCCGCCAAGGTCAGCCGCGTCGTCACCACGTCGGCAAGCTCGTTCCGCATTCCAGTCGTGACCGCCGACGCGAGCGCCGCGTGGGTCGCCGAAGGCGACGAAATCACACCTTCGGACCCGACATTGGCGGAATCACTGTCACGACGGCGAAGGTCGGCGGACTGACAATCGTCAGCCGTGAGCTCGACCCGCTGCTAAGCCTGCGACCAAGCGGACGGCTGCCGCACACCCCACATAGCCGAAGCCGCACAGCAGCGGCAGCGGCAGGAGAAGTTAGGCCGCGAACTCGGCGGCCGACACTCTGCAACAACTGTCACAAAGGGTGGCCCTGAGCGGTCTGTTGACGAGGTGCCCGGCAGGTTGGGCTAGGTTCCGGCAGGACGTTCGAGCGAGCCGCTCGTCGCACCATCTCGGCGACGTCCATCCGAGACGCTACCCGCCGCAGGGTTGTAACCGACGTCGAACAGGAATAGGGTGCTTAGCATCCTATTTACAGCAAAATGTTCCTCACGACTTGAATCAGGGCAGAGCGATGCGAATTAGGCAGTTGGCAGTTGGAGTAGCGGCGGCGAGCGTTGTAGCGGTGGCGGGCGCAAGTCCAGCATGGGCGGCGTCAACTGCTTCACTGCACATCGGAAGTAGCGGCGAAATTGTGGCGAAAGGCGCTGCGGCCAAGGTGGTATTGAACTACACCTGCCCCAGCGGCTACACCGGGGATGTAAGTGCATATCTCTCGCAGGTGACCCGCAGCCGGCTCACAAATACCGGTGGCGCCGGCAAAAGCATCACCTGTACCGGGAGCTCTCAGACCGTCACGCTATACGTGACAGGCACTTACGCTTGGAAGCGCGGGGACGCAGTTGCGAACGGGTACCTCTCTGCATGCGCCCCCGACTACAGCAACTGCGTCAACATCTCGACGAGCAAAGTGATCACACTGAGATAGCGGCCAGCCGCGCCGGCAGCAACCGGCACCGCTGCCCCCGCACGTCCGCTGCGTCGACCACCTCCTCGAGAGCCGACCCGTCAGTACCGGAACCACCACTCCGTATTGATCACCTTCCCGCTAACAGGAGCACCCACGCGGCCACCAGCGACGAACGGGGATCCTCAGACCCTCCGCTCCACTTGAACCGATGCAGGGTCCGGCTTTCCCATGCCCAAGCTTCGTCGGCAAGACCGTCACCCTTCATTGACGCGGCGACGATCTCCCGCCGTCGCGCCCCAGGGAACGACTCCCAAAAGTTTGCGCGCACCGCGAGCTGCAAGACAAGCCGGGCTCATAGCGAGGGGGTTGGGAGATGAGGTGCCACCCTCTTCGCGTGCCGCGCCAGCGGATCATTTGCCACGGTGGCAAAGATCTACGGTCGCCACCTTCTAGGAGGGATAACTGTCCAACGCGTTGGACAGTCCGGCTGCGGTAAAGGACACATGGTGGGCACGCGCCGAATGAGAAAACCTCTGACTTGTCGTTTCCGCAGGTCATCCCTGAAGGAGCGGGGCCGGTCAAGAGTGAAGACCGGCCCATTTTCCTGGCCCCGACCCGGCTGACGAGCGCGCCGAGGTAAGGGGGCGGGGTCAAGGCTCGGGCGTAGCCCGACCGCGTAGCGGCCGGAGGGCCTTGA
>JBBSHN010000053.1:0-16794 GCA_038252945.1 Propionibacteriales bacterium
GCTCGTTCGTACGCCGACACGACGACCTGACAGCCCGCGTGCCCCATCGCCCCGCCCATCAAGGTGGCGTCAGAGCAGAAGGCAACGGTGTGGACGCCCTCCACCAGCCCTACTCCGGCGAGCATGCCGCTGTCGTCGTCGGCGCTGATCAGCTCCAACGTTTCGGGGTCGAAGAGCGCGGCCAGCCGCTTGCGCGGATTGCGTGGGTCGTCTTGGCGGGGCAGCTTGGGTGGTTTTAGCACCGAGGCTGAGGTGTCGCTCGAGGGAACCTGCCCGGCGGTTGCGTTTGGCCTCGTACCGGCGGTTGCGGTTGCGGTTGCGGTTGCGGTTGCGGCCTCGCCCTTCCCAGCGCCGGAGTCGCGTGCCGTGGTGGTCACGACTCAGACCGACCGGAACGCGATGGCCACGTTGTGACCGCCGAAGCCGAACGAGTTGTTCAGCGCTGCGATCTCGCCGTCGGGCAGCTTGCGCTGCTCGACGGCGATGTCGAGGTGCACCTCGACATCGAGGTTCTCGAGGTTGATCGTCGGGGGGACAACACGGTTCTGCAACGCGAGCACCGTGGCGATCGACTCGAGCGCTCCAGCGGCTCCGAGCAGGTGACCGGTCATGGACTTGGTCGAGGTCAGGATCGCCGCGTCGGTCGTATCACCCAGCGCTTGCCTGATCGCCATGCTCTCGGCCACGTCACCTTGAGGAGTCGACGTGGCGTGTGCGTTGATGTGGCAGATCTGCGCTGCGTCCAACTCCGCTGCCCGCATTGCCAGCACCATGGCGCGAGAGGCGCCGCGGCCGACCGGATCCGGTTGTGCGATGTCGTGCGAGTCTGCTGTGATGCCTGCGCCCGCGAGCTCGGCGTACACCTTCGCACCGCGCGCCGCGGCGTGCTCGGCACTCTCCAGCACCAGCACAGCGGCACCCTCCCCGAGAACGAACCCGTCGCGGGCTTCATCCCACGGCCGCGACGCCCGCTCCGGTTCGTCGTTGCGCCGCGACAACGCCATCATGTTCGCGAAGGCAGCCATCGGGAGCGGGTGAATAGCGGCCTCGGTTCCACCGGCGACGACAACGTCAGCCCGGCCGAGCCGAATCATGTCCAGCCCGTGGGCGATCGCCTCGTTGCCCGAAGCGCAGGCAGACACCGGCGTATGGACACCAGCTCGGGCCTGGATCTCGAGTCCCACGTGAGCCGCGGGACTATTAGGCATCAGCATCGGCACGGCGAGCGGCGACACTCGCCTGGGGCCCTTGTCGAGCAAGCTGTCGTAGTTGGCCAACAGAGTCGTCACGCCGCCGATGCCAGACGCGATCGCCACACCAACGCGATCAGCGTCGACCGCGGCGCCCGACGCCTCCTCGGCAGACGTGCTCATCAGGCCGGCGTCGGCCCACGCCTCTCGGGCGGCTATCAGGGCGAACTGCGCCGAACGGTCCAGCCGGCGCGCTTTGACACGGTCGAGCACGTCGGCCGGCTCCACGGCGATGCGCCCTGCGATGCGTGTCGGAAGGTCCGCGGCCCAGTCTTCGGTGAGCGCGCGCACACCGGAGATGCCGGCGAGCAGTGCAGCCCACGTGGTCGGTACGTCGCCACCGACCGGTGACGTGGCACCGAGTCCGGTGACGACGACACGCTTGCTAGTCATGAACAGATGTCCTTCGAATCGGAGGTGCGGGTACGGCTCAGTGCGTCACTGCGTCGAGCCGCTGCCGAAAACGCATGCGGCCCGACACGCCGCTGGAGACGACGACTGACTTTCAGGCTGCCTGCGCGTTCTCGATGTAGGCGACCGCGTCGCCGACTGTCTTGAGGTTCTTGACCTCGTCGTCGGGAATGGTCACGCCGAACTGCTCCTCGGCTGCGACGACGACTTCCACCATTGACAGGGAGTCGACGTCGAGATCGTCGGTGAACGACTTGTCGAGCTGTACGTCGTCCGCCGGAATGCCGGCGACCTCGTTAACGATGTTGGCGAGGCCAGAGCGGATCTCGTCGGTACTTGGCATGGTGTTTGCTCCTTCAGTGTGGGGTGGACGCTTGCCGTGCCTGGCCCGCGGAAGTGAATTGGGATGCCGGTTGCTGGAGCGCGCCCCGGGGGGAAATTGCGAGCTTGTCGGCGGCTCATGGCAGCCTCACTGCTTGAGCGGCGTACGCGAGGCCGGCGCCAAACGCTATGAATAGAGCGGTCTGTCCGCTTCGGGCCTCGCCAGACTCCAGAAGGGCGTTGGCAGCCAGTGGCACAGAGGCAGCTGAGGTGTTCCCCTGATACGCCACGTCGCGAGCGATCACAACCCGCTCCGGCAGCTTGAGCGCTTTGGCCATTGCGTCGGTGATGCGCATGTTGGCTTGGTGCGGCACGAAGACGTCGAGGTCGTCGACACTCAGGCCGGCCAGGTCGAGGGCTTCCCGCGCGATTTTTGCCATCTCGAACGACGCCCAGCGAAAGACCGGGTTGCCCTCCAACCGCAGATGAGGCATCACGGCTTTCTCCGCGGCGATTACGTCGATCCACGACTCCCGTTGGCGGATGAAGTCGAACTTCGACCCGTCGGCTCCCCACGCCATGGGTCCGATGCCCTCGACGTCTGAGGGTCCGACGACGGCTGCTCCAGCTCCGTCAGCGAAGATGAAGGCGCTGCCACGGTCTTTGGGGTCGGTGATATCAGACAGTCGTTCGACGCCGATGACAAGGACGCACTTGGCGGTCCCGGCGCGAACGAAGTCAGCGGCCATGCCGATGCCGTAGCAGAACCCCGAACACGCCGCTGAGATGTCGAAAGCCGGCGCGGGAGTCGAGCCGAGCTCGGTGGAGATCAACGGCGCGACCGCGGGCGTTTGCATGAGGTGCGAGATCGTGGCCACCAGCACGCACTCGATCTGGGCCGGATCGATGTCGGCTCGCTCCAACGCGGTGCGAGCTGCCTGCACGCTCATCATCTGGACGGTCTCGTGCGGTTCAGCCCAGCGCCGCTCGATGATCCCCGAGCGGGTGCGGATCCACTCGTCGGTGGAGTCGATGTGCTGACAGATCTCAGCGTTGGTCACCACGCGGCTCGGGCGGTAACCGCCGATGCCCAAGATGGCGGCGTGCTCAGCGCCGGTCGTTGTGGCGATTCGTGGCGTCATGTCATTCGTTCTCTGGGTGGAGACGGACGAGAGGCTGACCGGGGGAGACGAGGTCACCATCGGTGACCGTCCACTCGACGACGGTGCCGCCGTACGGCGCCGTCACTGGCGTCGTACCACGGAGGTTGACGACTTCGCCCACAACGGTGCCCACCGAAAGCTGGCAGCCCTCCGGCAGATCGGCTGCTTGGGCGAAGGTGCCCTTGCCGGGGGAGACCAGCATGCGCCAGGTCGGTGCGGAGTCCAGTAGCGATGCATCGCCGTGCTTGTCGGTGAACGTACGGGCGTCGTCGAGCTGGTCTGGCGTTGCAAGTGCGAACGTGTCGACTCCCTTGAGCTGTCGCTTGGCGATGGCGGTGAGCGTTCCGGCCGGCGGCATCTCCAGCACGCCTGTTACGCCGAGATCCCTCATCGTCTCCAGGCAGAGGTCCCATCGCACGGGACTGCTCACCTGCTGCACGAGCCGCCGCAGCACCTCGCGTCCGCTGTGCACGACTTGGCCGTCACGGTTGGAGATCAGTCGCGCGCGGGTGTCGTGGGTGGTGATCGCCAGAGCCAGGCGGCCGAGGGCTTCGACGGCCGACTGCATATACGAGGTGTGGAACGCACCGGCGACGCTGAGGGGACGCAGGCGCGCCGTCTCCGGGGGGTCGGCAGCGAGCGATTCGAGTGCCTCAAGGTTGCCGGCTGCGACGATCTGGCCGGCACCGTTGTCGTTCGCCGCTGTGAGGCCGAGCCGGTCCAGGAGTGCTGACACCTCGCCGCGGTCGCCTCCGAGTATTGCCGTCATACCGGTGGGTGTGGCGGCTGAGGCGGCCGCCATCGCTCGTCCGCGCTCGCGAACGAAGACCATGGCCTGCTCCGCGGTCAGCACTCCAGCCCCCGTGGCGGCCGCGATCTCGCCAACGGAGTGTCCGGCCAGTGCACCGATACGACCGAACGCGTCTGCCGGGTGCGGGAACAACGCCAGTGCGGTCACTAAGCTGGATGCCACCAGCAGCGGCTGCGCCACCGCCGTGTCGCGGATCGACTCGGCGTCCGCCTCGGTGCCGTAGTAGGCAAGGTCCACGCCGCAGACGGCGGAGAGCCAGTGCAGCCGGTCGGCGAACGCCGGCTCTTCGAGCCACGGCTTGAGAAATCCCGGAGTCTGGGCGCCTTGGCCCGGAGCCACGATGACAAGCACCCGGCCATTCTGCCGTCACGAGGCGGTTTCTCCGGGGTGCCACCAGCACGAAAACCCGTGGAGTGTCGTTGGAGGTTTCCTACAAGATCAGAAGTCGGCCGAGAGTCAGGGCCAACCGCAACGTGTATGCGTCTCGAGCGTCAGTCGGTGAGAGGCCCGTCACTTCGGCGATGCGGCGCAACCGGTACCTCACGGTGTTGGGGTGGACGAACAGCCGGCGTCCGGTGGCCTCGATGGAACCGCTCGTGTCCAGGTACGCCGCCAGGGTCTCCAGCAGCCCCGATCCAGCCTCGGCGAGCGGTGTGTAGGCCGACGTCACGAGTTGTCGGCGTGCGTGACCGTCACCAGCGAGGGCACGCTCCGGGAGCAGGTCGTCGCTGGAGACGGGTCGGGGAGCTTCAGGCCAGGCGACCGCTGCCCTGAGACCGGCGAGCGCGGACCGCGCTGAGCGGCCAGCACTCAGCAGGTCGTCGACGACAGGTCCAGTGACCACGGGTCCGGGGCCGAAGTGCTCAGCGATCTTCGCGGCAGCAGCATCGGGATGATGAACGCCACCGAGCACGACCACCAGCCGGTCTCCCTGCACCGCGCAAAGTGCGTCGAGCGAGGCCGCGCGCGTCGACCGCTTGATCTCATCGACGGCGGCGGCCGAGTCTCCATCTGGAGTGTGACCGAGGACGACGCAGATACCGCTGGTCGAGGCCCAGCCCAGGGCGGTGGCGCGGGAGCGGACGGCGTCGTCTGCCTCGCCGCGCAGCACCGAGTCCACGACCAGCGCCTCGAGGCGGGCGTCCCACGCGCCACGTTGCTCGGCTGCGCGCGCATACACCTCGGCAGCGGCGAACGCGATCTCTCGTGAGTAGAGCATGACGGCCTCGCGCACGGCGGCGCGATCGGCCAGGGCGACCACCGCGTCGACCTGCTCCTCGACGACTGCGATCGTCGTACGCACGAGGTCGACGGTCTGGTGCAAGCTGATGACGCCGGTGAGCTCGCGCGGCGCTGTTCCGAACACGTCCGCGGTCACCGTGTGGTGCAGTTCCGGATCTTTGAACCAGTCGACGAACGACGAGATGCCAGCCGAAGCGATGAGGCCCACCCAGGACCTCGCCTCAGCGCCGAGGGAGCGGAACCACGGCAGCTCGGCGTTCATGCGGGAGATAGCGGCGTGCGAGAGCATGCTGACCGCACTTTCCAGCCGTTTCGCTGCATCCGCGGAAGCGGCGACCATGACAAAGCACTTTAGCCACCCGCTCCCACTTTTTTGTAGTCATCTAACAAACCCTCCGTCGGATCGTCGAGTTCCGCGCGTTGGTGGCTCATGCGGCAGGATGGGGAGGTGGACGGCATCGAGGCGTTGTCAGAGATTGCCTTCTGGTTGGAGCGGTCCCGCGCCGAGACGCACCGCGTGCAGGCGTACCGGAAGGCGGCGTGGGCGCTCGCCGGACTCCCGCCTGGCGAGGTCGAGGACCGAGTGGCCGCGGGCACCCTCACCGACGTGCCGTCAGTGGGCACAAAGACTGCCGGCGTCGTCATGGCTGCGGCGGCGGGTGAGGTGCCGCAATACCTCTTCGAGCTCCGCGAGCTTGGAGCCACCCGGCTCACCGAGGGTGGTGCGAAGCTCCGGAGCCAGCTGAAAGGTGACCTCCACGCCCACTCGAACTGGTCCGACGGCGGCTCACCGATCGAGGAGATGGTGGAGGCAGCGCGTCGGCTGGGCCACCACTACTTGGCACTGACGGACCACTCGCCGCGCCTCACAATCGCCAACGGCTTGAGCCCCGAGCGGTTGACTGAGCAACTGCAAGTGGTGGACGGCATCAACGCCTCGATCGAAGCCGATGGTGACGATTTTCGGCTGCTCCCCGGAATTGAGGTCGACATCACCGAGAGCGGTGGGCTCGACCAGTCGGCGGACATGCTGAGCCGATTGGACGTCGTCGTCTCGAGCGTGCACTCCAAGTTGCGCTCGGACGCCGAAACAATGACGGTCCGCATGGTCGGCGGCATCTCTCATCCGTTCACCAACGTGCTGGGTCACTGCACCGGTCGGCTGGTACAGGGTGGCCGGGGACAACGCCCTGAGTCGCAGTTCGACGCCGAGGTCGTGTTCGCGGCATGCGCGCAGTTCGATGTCGCGGTGGAGATCAACTCCCGGCCGGAACGACGCGACCCACCCTCACGGCTGATCGCGCTCGCGCTAGCGGCCGGCTGTCTGTTCAGCATCGACACCGACTCGCACGCTCCTGGCCAGCTCGACTTCTTGGACTACGGTTGTGCCCGCGCCGAGGCGAGCGGCGTACCGCCGGACCGCATAGTCAACACGTGGCCCTTCGACCGTCTCCTCGACTGGACTCACGCCAAACGCTGACCCCGCATTCCGCCGACACGCCAGCAAAGGGCCCGAGTTCGCCGGCGCGTCGTCCTCCGATTGACGTCTCGCTGCAGGGTCATCACGGCTACGGCGCGAGCGGAGAGCCCGGCAGATTCCTCAGTACAACGAAAGCGGCGAGCACGGCGAGAAGGACCTTGCAGAACCGGGCGGACGATGGCGGCGCTATGACCTGGCGGTCGCTCGCCGCGGCCACTTGCGCGAGCCACCACCAGCCGAGCCACACCAAGGCCGGTACGACCAGGAGGTTATGACCGACGGCTTCGCTGATCCGCCCCACTGCGATGTCGTGAAGCGCACGGAGGCTCCCGCAGCCGGGACAGTACCAGCCGGTCAGCGCGTAGAAGGGGCAAGAGCCCCACGAGCCGGCCGTGTGCGGATCATGGATGACGAGTGCGGTACCGGCGACCGCCGCAGCCGTCAAGGACGCGACGGGGACAGACCAGCGCCGCACCCGTCCCGGCGTCAGGCGCGTCGTGAAGCCGTTAACCGGCTGCGCCGGCCCCGAGGTTGCGGCGTCAGACGCGTGGAGCAGCGCAGGAAGCTTCACGGCGTGTTGGACACCGAGCTGGAGTTGACGGCGACGACTGCCCCGATCAGGTACAGCACGACGAGCACCACTCCAACGCTCGCGGAGATGATTGCCCACTTCTTTGCGCTGTCAGAAGCCGCCTGTGCGCCTGTGTAGTCGCCGCCCTTCCAAAGCGAGTCCACCTTCGCCGCTTGGACTATGGAGACGATGCCGAACGGCAGGCAGCAGAGCAACGTCGTGAGGATCGACCACACCAGGTAGTTATTGGGCTTGGGACCAGCCGGGTCGCCATAACCGCCCGTGGGGTAGCCAGTCGAGCCGCCCGGAGGCGGAGGAGGCGGGTATTGCGGTGGCGGCGGGTATTGCGGAGGAGGTGGGTATTGGGGCGGCGGCGGGTACTCAGGCGGCTCAGACATCTGTCCCCTTTCAATGCCGGCTCAGGCTCGGGTGCGGAGTACCTGCCCAGCGGACCGGTCGACGTAACACGGGTGCTTGAAGCGCCGCTCAGGAGCCTAACGACGGACGCGGCCGACCGCAGGCGACGCTCCGCCCTACGCCGAGACGTCAATTCGCGTCCGGCACATCGACAACTCCGGGCCTTTGGTGGCGTGTCGGCGGAAGGGGGTTAGGCGTCGCCGCCTTCTTGCCGCACGCCGGCGACTGCGGTGGGGTCGTCGATGCGGTAGCGCTTCGCCGCCTCTGCGGCCTGCTCCGGCGTGCTATCGCCGCGGGCGGCCAGCGCCTCGAGAGCCGCCACCGTGATCGACTCGGCGTCGACGTGGAAGAACCGCCGTGCAGCGGCCCGCGTGTCTGCGATTCCGAAGCCGTCAGTGCCGAGCGAATGCCAGTTGGCCGGCACCCAGTGCGAAATCTGGTCAGGCACCGCGCGCATGAAGTCGGTCACCGCAAGAGTTGGCCCAGGGGCATCGGCGAGCTTCGTGGTGACGTACGGCGTCCGCTGCTCCGCGTCGGGGTGCAGCAAGTTCCACTTGTCGACGTGCACCGCCTCGCGAGCCAACTCGTTCCACGACGTCACCGACCACACGTCGGCCGCGACGTCCCACTCGTCGGCGAGCAGACGCTGCGCCTTGAGCGCCCACGGTACGGCGACACCCGAGGCGAGCAATTGCACCCGGGAGTGCCCCGCTCCGGATTCCGCCGGACTCGCCAAGTGCATGCCGCGTAGGATGCCTTCGACGTCGACCCCGGACGGCTCGGCCGGCTGAACGACCGGCTCGTTGTAGACGGTGAGGTAGTAGAAGACGTCTTCTCCGTGGGGGTGTTCATCGTTGGAGCCGTACATGCGCCGAAGGCCGTCTTGGACGATGTAGCTGATCTCGTAGGCGAACGCGGGGTCGTAGGTCACACACGCCGGGTTGGTCGTCGCCAGCAGCGGTGAGTGCCCGTCGGCGTGCTGCAGACCCTCCCCGGTGAGCGTCGTTCGTCCAGCGGTCGCTCCGATGAGGAACCCGCGGCCGAGCTGGTCGGCGAACAGCCACATGGAGTCGCCGGTGCGCTGGAACCCGAACATCGAGTAGAAGATGTAGACCGGGATCATCGGCTCGCCATGGGTGGCGTACGACGTGCCGGCCGCGATCACCGACCCCATTGCGCCGGCCTCGCTGATGCCTTCGTGCAGCATCTGACCCTGCTCGGACTCACGGTAGG
This sequence comes from Propionibacteriales bacterium, assembly GCA_038252945.1. Taxonomy (GTDB): domain Bacteria; phylum Actinomycetota; class Actinomycetes; order Propionibacteriales; family Nocardioidaceae; genus JAUJOE01. Next base: position 8,900 of record JBBSHN010000053.1, read on the forward strand.
TGAGCAGCATCTTGCGGTCGACGCTGTCGTACCGCTGTCCGGCGGGGGAGTAGATCTTCGCGGTCGGGAACATGGAGTCCATGCCGAACGTGCGGAACTCGTCAGGCGCGATGGGCACGATGCGGTGGCCGATCTCCGGGTCCTTGACCAGGTCACGCAACAGCCGGACGAACGCCATGGTCGTGGCGATGGCCTGCTTGCCGGAGCCTTGCTTCAGCTCGGTGTACATCTCGTCGCCGGGCAGCTTCAGCGGCGACGACCGCACGACCCGGCGAGGCAGCGACCCGCCAAGCTGACGGCGCCGCTCCATCAGGTACTGCACCTCTGGGGAGTCCTCGCCCGGGTGGTAGAACGGCGCGAGGTCGGAGCTGTCCAGTTGCTCGTCGCTGATCGGCAGCCGCAGCCGGTCGCGGAACTTCTTCAAGTCGTCCTTGGTCAGCTTCTTCATCTGGTGAGTTGCGTTGCGACCCTCCAGAGCGTCGATCGTCCAGCCCTTGATCGTCTTCGCAAGGATCACGGTCGGCTGCCCGACGTGTTCGGTGGCCGACTTGAACGCCGCGTACACCTTGCGGTAGTCGTGGCCGCCTCGCGGCAGCTTGCGCAACGCGTCATCAGACAGGTCCTCGACGAGCGCCCGCAGCCGCGCGTCCGGACCGAAGAAGTGCTCGCGAATGTAGGCGCCGGTCTCCACCGAGTACGTCTGGAACTGACCGTCGGGCGTCGAGTTCATCTGGTTGACGAGCACGCCGTCGACGTCACGGGTGAGCAGCGCGTCCCACTCCCGGCCCCAGATCACCTTGATGACGTTCCAGCCCGCGCCACGGAAGATCGACTCCAGCTCCTGAATGATCTTGCCGTTGCCGCGCACCGGCCCGTCGAGCTGCTGCAGGTTGCAGTTGATGACGAAGGTGAGGTTGTCGAGCTCCTCGCGCGCCGCCAGCCCGATTGCGCCGAGGGACTCCGGTTCGCCCATCTCCCCGTCGCCGAGGAACGCCCACACGTGCTGCTGCTCGGTGTCTTTGATGCCGCGGTTGCAGAGGTACCGGTTGAACCGCGCCTGGTAGATGGCGTCGATCCCGGTGAGCCCCATTGACACCGTCGGGAACTCCCAGAAGTCCGGCATGAGCCGCGGGTGTGGGTACGACGGAAGGCCGCGACCCGGTCCGCGTGACACCTCCTGCCGGAAGCCGGAAAGCTGATCTTCGGTCAGTCGGCCCTCGAGAAAGGCGCGGGCGTAGATGCCGGGGGAGCCGTGACCCTGGATGTAGACCTGGTCGCCGCCTTCTGGGGCGTCCTTGCCGCGGAAGAAGTGGTTGAAGCCCACCTCGTAGAGGCTCGCGGCGGACTGGTACGTCGCAATGTGGCCGCCAACCTCCAGACCCTTGCGGTTTGCCCGTGACACCATGACGGCGGCGTTCCAGCGCAGGATCGCACGGATGCGCCGCTCCATGGACTCGTCGCCGGGAAACCAGGGCTCGCGTTCGGGCGGGATCGTGTTGATGTAGTCAGTGCTGCGAAGCGCTGGCACTCCGACAGCGCTCTCGCGGGCCCGCTCCAGCAGCTTGAGCATCACGTAGCGAGCTCTCTGCTTGCCGCGTTCGGAGATCAGCGCGTCGAGGGAGTCGAGCCAGTCTTGCGTCTCATCGGGGTCGATGTCGGGCAGCTGGGTCGGCAAGCCCTCGTGAATGACCGAGCGGTGATCGTCGGGAGACGGCATGCCGCCAGCGTAGTAACGGGTGAGGTCATACCGAAGGACTTGCACAGCACGTCAGATCACGGTGGACTACCCTGCGTCGCAGGCGTCGGATGACGATGCTCACCGGCGAAAGCCTCGATGCAAGGAGGGCGAGTGACCGCGACCACGGGCGGCGCTGGGCGCGGACCGGCGAGCCGGTTCGGCTTTCAGGCCGGGATGGTGGTCCAGGAACTGGGCTGGGACGAAGACGTCGACGAGGAACTCCGCGCTGATATAGAAGCCGTCATCGAGTCCCCACTTGTCGACGATCAGTACGACGATGTGGCAGACGCCGTGCTGCTGTGGTGGCGGGAAGACGACGGCGACCTGGTCGACGGCCTGGTTGACTCGCTGACCGATCTCGCTGACGGCGGCCTCATCTGGCTGCTCACCCCGAAGGTTGGACGCGCCAACTATGTGGACGCCAGCGACATTGCGGAGGCAGCGCCCACGGCTGGCTTGTCGACTACCACGAGCCTTTCAGCGGGACCTGAGTGGTCAGCGACTCGGCTGGTTGCTCCCAAGGCGGCTCGTTCGGGGCGCCGCTGACCGCATGACGCTCGAGGTGGGGGAGTCAGCTCCGGAATTCGTCCTGCCGAATCAGCACGGCGAGTCGATCGCGCTGAGCGGCTACCGCGGTAGGCGGCATGTGGTCGTGGTCTTCTACCCGTACGCCTTTAGTAGCGTCTGCACCCGCGAGCTCCACGAGATCAGGAACACGATCGATGACTTGGCGGATGCCGGAGCCGAGGTACTCGCCGTGTCATGCGACCCGATGTTCTCACTTCGTGCGTTCTCCGACCGAGACGGCCTGGATTTCGCTTTGCTCAGTGACTTCTGGCCGCACGGTGCGGTCGCGTCGTCGTATGGCGTCTTCAATGACCGCCTGGGATGCGCGAGCCGGGCGACATTCATCGTCGACCGCGAGGGGACCCTGCAGTGGTACCTCAAGAACGAAATGCCGCAAGCACGCAATGTGGACGACTACCGCAAGGTGCTGGCCTCGCTTGACTGACGGTGCCGCACAGGTGCGCGCCGTTAGGCTGACCCGGTCATCGGGCGTATGGCTCAGCGGTAGAGCACCTCCCTTACAAGGAGGGGGTCGCAGGTTCGATCCCTGCTGCGCCCACAGATAGAATTGCAGCTCAGACTCATAATCCGATCTAGATAATTCCCTATGAGCCATATATGAGCCACTAGCGAAGGAGACGTTGGGACAGGGTTAGCCACCGTTTGCACCCAAGCAGCCCTGCTTGTGGCCGTTGACTGCTGCCGAATCACCGCTGTACTGACCTGCACCGTCTGACAACTGGTGGGGGGTTCTCTTGCATACTGCCTGTGTACTGCTGGTTGAACTGGAAGCTTTGTTGGTCGAGGGCGAAATTCACGTCCGTTCCGCCCGTACCGCGCTTTCCCGTGAGTCGAGTTCGCGGTCCCGCAATCCGACCCTCGGAGCCTGACCCGCGGATTAGAAGTTCCGTTCAGCGAGACGATCGGGGAGCACAAATACCGCTGAATGGGCAGGTCAGCGCGACTTTTGCTGTATCAGCAACTACCACTCGAAACCCCTGTTGGTCACGCTGATGTGCCCCCGTGGTGCCCCAAGCCGACGCTTGAGCGCCACTACCGGGATGTGGCGTGCGGGCGCGGGCGCAATTGCTCATCGTGCTTCGGACCAGGTGGGGGACTTGAACCCCTTTAGCACGCGTCGGTGACCAGCGTCAGTGGGTCAAGTCCGGGTGCGTGGTGTATGACGTTCGTGATTCGTCGTTGTCTGGTTAGGCGCTGATGGCGCCGGCGGGGTTGGTGGCCTCCTCGGTTTTGTGGTCGTGCTCGGGCATGATCAGGATCAGTCTGCTTCGCTGGAGGATGTCGAGTCCGAGGTAGCGGCGGCCGTCGGCCCATTCATCGTTCTGTTCGGCCAGGACTGCGCCGACGAGTCGGATGATGGAGGTGCGGTCGGGGAAGATGCCGACCACGTCGGTGCGGCGACGGATCTCGCGGTTCAGCCTCTCGTTGGGGTTGTTGGACCAGATCTGTCGCCATAGCCCTTTGGGGAACACGGTGAAGGCGAGGACCTCGGCGCGGGCCGCGTCGAGATGCGCGTGCACGTCGGGCAGCTTCTTGACCGAGTCCAACAACTTGTCGTATTGGGCGTGAACGGCGTCAGCGTCGATCTGGTCGAACACGCTGTGCAGCATCGCCTTGACCCCACCCCAGGCGTGTTTGGGACACACCGACATGAGGTTGGCGGTGTAGTGGGTTCGGCATCTTTGCCAGCTGGCGCCGGGCAGGTTCGCGCCGATCGCGTCGACCAGGCCAGTGTGAGCGTCGGAAGTCACCAGCGCGACACCGCTTAGGCCGCGGGCGACGAGGTCCTTGAAAAAACTGTTCCAGCCCGCGCCAGACTCCGCAGTGGATGTGGTGACTCCAAGGATCTCGCGGTAGCCGTCGGCGTTGACGGCGGTGGCGACCATGACGGCGATCTTGATGACCCGGCCGCCCTCGCGGACCTTCATCGTCAACGCGTCCGCGGCCATAAATGTGTAAGGCCCGGCGTCTAGCGGCCGTTCCCGGAAGTCTCTCACCAAGCCGTCAAGGTCGCGGGCCATCACCGACACCTGCGACTTAGACAGCCCGGTGATCCCCAGCGACTGCACGAGCCGGTCCATCCGCCGAGTCGACACCCCGAGCAGATAACAGGTCGCGACCACCGACGTCAGTGCCGCTTCAGCGCGGCGACGCCTCTCAAGCAGCCACTCAGGAAAGTAGCTGCCCTCCCGCAGCTTCGGGACCGCGACATCTAAGGTGCCAATGCGGGTGTCCAGATCACGGTGACGGTAGCCGTTGCGACGGTTCCTGCGGCCAGCGTCGCGGGCGCCGTAAGCAGCGCCGCAGACGCTGTCAGCCTCAGCCGACAGCAACGTGTTGACGAAGCCCTCCATCAGCTCACGCAGCAGATCCGGGCTGGCCTGAGCCAGCTGCTCGTGCAGGAACTCGGCAGGGTCAATACTGAGGTTCGCGGTCATCGCAGTGAACTTCCTCTTCGAGTGGGTTGTAGGAGATCTCTCGAAGAATCACGCGGTGACCGCACCAGCGTCTACTACCGGGGCCGTCACCACGCCGTACACCACTCTGCTGGACTCAACTTGCGTTGCCCGTCTTGAGCCACATACCGCCGCCAGTCCGGCCGGTCACTCACGACGGCAACTGCACCCTCGCCGCTCCCTGTCGACAGCACCCCACACACCGAACGACTCGCCGGCAGCGGTGGCGTAGGCGTCGCATGGATGCAGCGCCGGACAGCGCAGACACGCGGCGATAGCGGTGCCGACGTCGTCCCGGTCCCGGCTCCACCACAGTTCACGCTCGCATCGGCACGGCGGATCAGCGACCAGGGGCGCCTGACTTAGCTGCGTCCACAGGTCAACTTTGGGCTGTAGCCAATGAACACCTTGTGCTGGACGACACCAGTCTTCTCATCCAACTGATAGAAGTAGCCGTTGTTAGCGCCGATGTAGATCGAACCATCCGCGACGGTCGGGCTGGAATAGAGACTCGCCTTAGGTTGACCTGACGCGGTGGCCAACTAGGTGCAGAGATCAGCGCCACCCCGCCTTACCAGCCGATGAGGGGCTTGCCCCCTCGCACGCTCCCGTCTCCCGTGTTGGCGCCAGCCAGCATGCGATAGGGAGAGTGCAAATTGCGTCTAAGTCAACAGATCGCCCCTTCGACGTCACCGTCAACGGCACCCCGGCGGCGTATGTCTCACGGGGCTCGTCAGGTCCAGGACCGGCCGTCCGCGACCTCGGGCTCGGGCAGCGGAGCCGACCGGGACGATGAGTACGGCGCGCCGGTTAGTCTCATGGTCATGCCGTCCTACAACATGGTCATCGCCGTGCCTACAGCCGACCGCTCCCGCGCCAACGCATTCGCCCTGGCGCTAGGCCTTGAGACGCCCGGCGAGCTGGCCGAGGACGGTGTCCCCGAACCGCTGCGGGTGCAGCTCAACGAGCGGGCCTCGGTGATGTACGTCCCAACTGGAGGGTTCGGCTGGATCACTGACGGCCGCGCCACCGCGGAGCCAGGGACTTCGGAGTGCCTGCTCAGCCTGCAGGTGGGCACCACCAGCGAGGTCGACGACCTGGTCGGGCACGTTGATGCGGCCGGCGGTCGGGTGGTGTCAGGTCCCGAGCAGAAGGCCTGGGGCTACACCGGGACGTTCACCGACCCTGACGGTCACCTCTGGGAGGCCATCGTCTCGGCGATCTGACCCCCCGGACGGCAGCATCCACGCAAACGAACGAAGCTGCATGCAGCGTTGCGCCAGTTGGTCTCATCCAACCCCGTTGGGCAGCGAGTCCGCACCCACGGTGCTCGCCGGGGTCTTGCTCGCCGGGAAGGTGGTCAAGGGCTCGGCACGGCGCGCGGGCGACCCGGACGAATGCCCAGCCTGTCGGGGAGTCCGCGCGGACGTGTAGCGAAAGCGCTGGACCGGTTGACCGACGCCTGACCGCGGTGCTGGTGGGATCGGCTGTCAACAGACACGCCGACCTGTCAGTTTGAGGTGCGTCAATTCACCGCATATGCACCTCCACAGAGCCTGGCACGGGGACGCCACCTCGCAAGTTGGCGGCTACGCTCGGATCGATCGCGAGATTCGAGTCTGCGGGAGGCGTGCATGACACGTGGACTGAAACCGTTTGAAGCGCATGACTCGGGGGCGCTGCTTCATGGAACGAAAGCCGACCTTGCGGTGGGCGACCTACTCGTGCCGGGATGCCGTTCGAACTTCGAAGAGGGTCGGACGATGAACCACGTCTACGTGACGGAGACCTTGGATGCCGCCGCGTGGGGCGCGGAGCTCGCGCGAGGCGAGGGCCGTGGCCGGATCTACGTCGTGGAACCCCTCGGCGCACTCGAGGACGATCCGAACGTGACGGACAAGAAGTTCCCCGGCAACCCGACCCGTTCGTATCGCAGCCGGGAGCCGGTCAAGGTCATCGGTGAGCTCGTGGACTGGGCGGGACATTCGTCCGAGCAGGTGCAGGCTATGCGAGACGGCCTTGCCAATCTGGAGCGCCAGGGGCTCGCGCTCATCGACGACTAGTGTCCCGTGCGGGCACTAGTCGGTCCGTTGCGCTACGTGGAGAGCAGACACCCACCGCGCCGAAGCCTCTACCCAGATCGAATGCGGCGCCCCACGGCGATCGTGATGGTGCGTCGCTACGCCGCCTGTCGGCCCGACGTACCCGCATGTTGCTGGCCCACTACGAGATCAGACTCAAATGCAGGTCCCGGCCGACGAGGTGGGCCAGGCGGTCAGCTTCGCGCTCGATAGCGTCCTCAGGTCGCTGTCGCTTGTCGAGCCAGGTCAACGTCAGCTCGTCACCTCTTCGCGCCCACGTCCCGCACACGACCCCGCCGACGATCACCGGGTTGGCCTTGCGAGTCATGAGGTCTCGTCGGGGCAACGGGGTGACGTGGAGGTCCTTCGTACCAGGGCCGATCACCCATTGGTCGTGCCCGGGAAGGAACCGCACCGCCTCCGATGGAAGCGTGGCCTCGAGGGCGTCGACGTCCTCGCGCGCCACATAAGCCGCGGTGCCTTCGACATCGACCGCGACCAGCCGGTCGCCGAGCTCGGAGAGCCAGGTCGTGAGCCGCTTCCGGCCCGCGCTGAGGCCGTCGCCGAGCCAGTAGTGGAGGTTGTCCGGCGTTGCCGGCCCATACGTCCGCACGTACGCTGTGATGGCGCGAGGGCCAGCGTCGTCGAGGTCGGGGATGCTCTGCCACCTCGGGTTGCTGTCGAGGAGCTGGAACGTGTGGAGCCCGTCTCGCGGCGGACCGAAACTCATGTCGCCTTGCCAGGTAAGCGGCTTGATCAGGGTGCCCGCGCCCTCGTCGAAGACCGGCTTCAGGTGCCGATACGCTCGGTGCCTGGTCAGTGCCCGGCCGAGCTCGACGACGGTCAACGGTCCGTCGCTCAGCGCCGCGCGCACCGCGGCCCGGAAGTCCGGCCAGTCCGATGCAGTGAGCCGGTAGTGCTCCACCCAGCTCGGCAGCTCCCACTGCCGGCCCGCCGATCGGAGGGCCAGATAGATTCCGCCCTCCTGAGGCGAGAGATAGTGCATCGACCCGCGGAACGCGAATGTCTTGA
>JBBSHN010000054.1:0-16583 GCA_038252945.1 Propionibacteriales bacterium
CGGCCCCCCCCACCGTGTGACACATGATGTCAGGTGCTGCAGCGAGATGTCACTGCTTGACCCACATGTCCTTCCATGTCGGCATGGCGAAAATCGCGTCATTGCTCATGCCCATGATCGAGGAACCATGCGCCATCACATCGCCGTAGTAGCCGACGTTGACAAATGGGTAGTACTTGGCCTCGACGAGCTTGTCCAGCGCGCCCCATGCAGCCGGCTGCTTGGGCAGCGGCAAGGTCTCGATCTGACTGATCTTCTTGTCCACGCTTGGCTCGCTGAAGAACATCAGGTTCGTCTGACCGCGGTGATCAGAACCGAGCATCGGCGGCAGCCAGGTCAGCCCCGACGGCCAGTCCGAGCACCATCCGTAGGACCGGATGTTGATCTTGTGGTAGTTCGGGTCGGCACGCAGCGTGTAGTACTGGTTGGTGGTCGTGGCCACCGGAGTGGCCTTGAAGCCAGCCTTGGTGAAGCCCTTCACCAGCTGGTCCTTGACATCGACTGAGATCGGGTCGTCGGTGGAGTACAGGAACTTCAGCTCGAACTCACCTGGCTTGTAGCCAGCCTTCTTCAGCAGCTGAATGGACTTCTGCGGGTCAAACGTTCCCGGCTTGTTGCCGAGCACGTTGTAGTTCACCCGACCCGGGATACCGGGCGGCTCCATCGACCCACCTGGACTGCGGGTGACACCGATGATCTCACCGGCAGCGGTCCACGCGTCCTGATACGGGTAGGCGTAGCCGATCGCCCGGCGCACGGTGATGTTCTTGATCACCCGGTAGTCCGGCTGATACATCGCCGTACAAGGCGTAGTGCCGATGGTCAGCTGGTCGTTCGCCGTTGCCTTCGCGGTCTGATAGTCAGCCGCCAGCAGATTGTCGAACGTCAGCGTCGACGAACCAGAACCGTTGTTGCTCAGAATCGTCTGGTCGATCTGCTTGCTGTTCTCGGTGAAGTGCATGTCGTACTTGTCCGGGTAAGCGGTGCGACCGGGGTCGGTGTTGGGGTCCCAGTACTGATTCCGGACCAACGTCAACGACTCACCAGGAGAGTAGCTGGCGAACTTGTACGGACCCGTGGCCAAGGGGTGCTGAGAGTACTTGCTCGGGTCGCTGGCCTTGCCCGGAGGAATCGGGCCCATAGCCGCGAAGGCGCCCCAATACGGCATGTCCGGGAATGGTCGAGCCATCTTGATCGTGATGTTCTGACCGTGAATGACGACACCGTCGTAGTTCGTGCCGCTCTTGTACGGGCCCTTGTAGGTGTCACCGTGCAAGAAGAAGTCATTGCTGTAAGTGGCGCCACCGGGGAACGTCGACCGGTCAAACGACCGCTCGATACCGTACTTGATGTCTTGCGGCGTCACCGCCTGACCGTTCTCATACTTGACGCCCTTGCGCATGGTGAACGTCCACTGAGTGAAGTCCTTGTTCGGCGTACCGAGATCGGTCGCCAAATCAGGAATCAGAATCATTTCCCCGGACTTTTTGTCGTACGACCACTGCGTCAACGACCGGGTCACCAAGCCGCTGAGAATCGAACCGGTGTTGACGTAGTACGCCTCAGTGGGGTCCATGGTGGTTAGGCCGGACGCGCTGAGCACGGTGACCGTGCCGCCCTTCTTGGCGCCGGGAATCGGCGGCGCCGGAGCCTGCCGGGTCGGGTCTAGGATGGAACCGGCGCCACCCCCTGCTTTGAACGTGTCTGAGGAGCCGGTGGCACCACCACCACCTCCAGAGCTGCCACAAGCAGCCAGCGACACGAGGGCCGCCGCTGCAGTGGCGGCGATGAACGGCTTCTTCAACCGCATGCCTTCTCCACCTTCCATGTGTGAGTTACAGGTACGCCGAAGCCGAAAGCCGATCATCGACGAGTCTTGGGGTCGAATGCGTCTCGGATAGAGTCACCGAGAAGGTTGAGCACCAACACCAACACGGTCACACCGATGACCGGGGGCCACAGGTACAGCGGGTAGGTGTTGTAGTAGTTGGCTGCCTGGTTGATCGTCTGACCCCATGACGGTGCACCGGTGATGCCGATGCCGAGGTAGGACAACCCGGCTTCGAGTGCCACAAAGCCCGGCAACGTCAAGGAGATGGAGATGACGATGGGGGCGATCAGGTTGGGCAGCAGCTCCTTGAACAGGATCTGTCGGGTCGGCACACCGATCACCTGTGCGGACTGAATGAACTCACGTTCGCGCAGCGAAAGCACCTGGCCGCGGATAAGGCGGGCCATGCCCATCCATCCGAAGATGGTGAGCACAGCGACAAGCGAACCGATCTGAGCCCACAACAGCGCGCCGGGCTTGTCGGAGAACTTCTGGTCGATCATCGGCGCGATGGCGAGCGCGCCGAGCAGGAACGGGAAGGCCAAGAAGAAGTCGGTGATGAACACGAGCACCCGGTCCAGCCCACCGCGCGAGTATCCGCCGAGCAGTCCGAGCCCGATGCCGATCACCATGGTGAGCACTGTCGCTATGAGTGAGATGCTCAGCGAGAGTCGGGCGCCGTACAGCCAGCGGGCGAACAGGTCGTTGCCGGTGTTGGGATCGACACCGAACGGATGCGACCAGATGAAGCCGTGCAGCGGCGGACCAATCTTCGGGAGGCCGTTGAGGATGTAGTGCGACGCGCCGGCCTTGGCTTCCGGTGTGACACCCCACAGCTTGCTGATGAGCGGCGCGAAGAGCGCGATGAAGACGAAGAACAGCGTGACCGAGCCGCACACAACGGCGACTTTGTCTTCTCGCAACCGGTCGAGCGCGATCTTGACGGGTGACCGGCCAGCGATCTCCTGGCCGGCTTCGCCTGCGGGAGCCTCTTGGTCAGGCTCACCCGAGCTCAGCGTGTCGATATCCGCAAGAGTCATAGTCACCTTCTCTCACCACTGACACCTGTGACCGTTCAGGACTGTAAACCAGCGACGATTGCGTTTGAGGACCCTAGAGATAACGATCTGGGAACACCTCGCCCTAAGACGGGGCTACCGGCCCTGCGGCTTCAGCGTCGATTCCGGCCTCGCGGCGCTGCTCAGCGGTGATCGGAGCAGGCGCGCCGGTCAGCGGATCGCTGCCGGACGCAGTCTTCGGGAAGGCGATGACGTCTCGGATCGACTCCGCTCCCGCCAAGAGAGCACAGAGTCGGTCGATACCCAAGGCAATGCCTCCGTGCGGCGGCGCGCCATACGCCAAAGCGTCGAGCAGGAACCCGAACTGGCCGCGCGCATCATCAGCGCTCATTCCGATGACCTCGAACACGTTTTCCTGCATCGCGCGGCGATGGATACGGATGGATCCACCGCCGATCTCTGAACCGTTGACAACGATGTCGTACGCCTGCGCCAACGCCTCGCCGGGGCGGTCGGGGAACCGATCGGCCCAGTCGGTCCGCGGGGCGGTGAAGGGGTGATGCACCGCCGTCCACTGCTGTGTCCCGTCCGGGCCGTCGATGCGCTCGAACATCGGTGCGTCGACGACCCAGACGAAGCGCCATGCGGTCCGGTCAATCAGTGAGCACCGCTCCCCTATCTCCAGGCGAACTGCCGCCAGCAGGGCAAGAGCCTCACGTCGGTGCCCGGCGGCGAAGAAGACGCAGTCTCCCGGTGCGGCGCCGGCATGCGCGGCGAGATCCGCCCTTTCGGTTTCCGACAGGTTCTTAGCGACGGGGCCGCCGAGCTCACCGTCGGCGCCGACGAGCACGTAGGCGAGCCCGCGAGCGCCGTGGGAGCGGGCAAAGTCCTGCCAGGCGTCGAGCTCCCGACGGGGCTGCGAGCCGCCACCCGGCATCACCACCGCTCCAACATGGAAGTCGTCAGCACCGACGGGCGCCTGGAAGATGCGAAAAGACGTGTCGGCGAAGTAGCCGGTGAAGTCGACGAGCTCGCACCCGAAGCGTAGATCCGGACGGTCTATGCCGAAGCGGCGCGTCGCCTCGTCGTACGTCAGCCGCGGTAGAGGCAACGAGATTTCGAAGCCGAGAAGTTCACGCCACAGCCGAACGAGCAGCTCCTCGATGAGACCCTGAATGTCCTCTGGCTCGCAGAAGCTCATCTCCAGATCGAGCTGGCTGAACTCCGGCTGCCGGTCAGCGCGGAAGTCTTCGTCGCGGAAGCACCGGGCGATCTGGAAGTACCGCTCCACGCCCGCCACCATCAACAGCTGCTTGAAGAGCTGTGGCGACTGCGGCAGGGCATACCAGGAGCCGGGCTGCAGGCGCACCGGCACCAAGAAGTCACGGGCTCCCTCCGGCGTGGAACGGGTCAGGTACGGCGTCTCGATGTCGAGGAAGCCGTACTGAGCCATGACGTCGCGGATCAGCCGGGTGACGTTTGCGCGAAGGCGCAGATTCGCCGCCATGTCGCTGCGCCGCAGATCCAGATATCGGTACCGGAGCCGAGTCTCCTCGTTGACCCCGCTGGCGACGTGCTCGTCGATCGGGAACGGCAGCGGCGCGGACTCGCTCAGGACTTCCACAGTCGCGGCAATCACTTCGATCTCGCCGGTCGGAAGATCTAGGTTCGCGTTGCCAGCTGGCCGGTCAACCACCTCACCCGTAACACAGAGGCAGAACTCCGCCCGAAGCGGTCGGGCCACCGCTTCATTGCGGATGACGACCTGAACGAGCCCGCTGCTGTCACGCAGATCGAGGAACGCGACGCCACCGTGGTCGCGGCGTCGGGCAACCCACCCTGCGAGCGTCACCTGCTCACCGATGCAACCCCTGTGCAGACTTCCTGCTTCACGGGTCCGTATCACTCCGACGAATCCTTGGTGACGACTTGAGCGTGAAGGTCCTCCACCGGGGGCGACCACGCCGTCGCGTCTGCGTCCACCTGCTCTCCGCTGCGGATGTCCTTCACCGAGTCAGCACTCGACTCGTCGCCGGGGAACCAGACAAACGGGATGCCGCGGCGCTGCGCGTATCGGATCTGTTTGCCGTATCGCAATGCCGTCGCCGCCACCTCGGTTGGGATGCCGCGGTGACGCAGTGCATCCGCTACCGCGTCGGAATCGGCACGCGATTCTTCCGTAGCTAGCGCGACGAGAACCACCGACGGGACCGAGCGCGTCGACGTCAGCAGCCCGCGGCCGAAGAGCGGAACCAGCGCCCGTGACACACCGAAGCAGAGTCCCACCCCCGGATACGTCGTGGCGCCGTCAACAGCGAGGGCGTCGTACCGACCTCCGGAACACACGGAACCGAGAGACTCGAACCCTTCCATTACCGCTTCGAAGACCGTTCCGGTGTAGTAGTCCAGGCCGCGGGCAATGCGCAGATCGGCCATCATCGTGAAGCGGTCCGTCGAGAGGCCGCGGCAGCTCTCGATGATCGCGGTCAGCTCCTCCAAGCCGGTTTCCAGTAAGTCGTCCTTGACGCCCAGATCACGTACTCGGTCAACGAACGACGTGTCGGCCGTCCGGATTTGTGTCAGCGCGAGACACAGATCAGCTTGCTTCTCGCTGAGCCCGGTCGCCAGGAGTTGCTCGTAGATTGTGGCCCGCGGGAGCTTGTCGAGCCGGTCAACGATTCGGCGTACGGCGACGGGACTCGCGTCGCTACCGAGTCCGTGGTAGAAGCCTTCGACCAGCTTGCGGGAGTTGACCTGCATTCGCAGCCCGGGTAGCGGTAGCTCGGCCAGTGCAGCGGCCATGACCTTCGCGACCTCGACGTCGTGGTGGAACGGAAGCTCGTTCTTGCCGATGATGTCGATGTCTGCCTGCGTGAACTCACGGTAGCGCCCCTCTTGCGGACGCTCCCCACGCCAGGCTTTCTGGATCTGGTAGCGGCGGAACGGGAACTCCAGGCGGCCGGCGTTGTCCAGCACGTACCTCGCAAGCGGCACGGTGAGGTCATAGTGCAAGCCGACGCCGGCATCGGCCGCATCCTCGCCGGCCTGCAGCCGACGCAGGAGGTAGACCTCCTTGTCGATGTCGCCTTTGCTGAGCAGTCGCTCCATGGGCTCGACAGCTCTGGTCTCGATGTTGGCGAACCCGTGGAGCTCAAAGGTCCGCACGAGTGAGTTGACAACTGACAACTCGGCGTTGCGCTGCGCTGGCAGTAGCTCGGGGAATCCGCTGAGTGAAGCCAGTCCGGTCACCGGGGCACTCCTTGACTGTCGGCGGACGTCATCGACCGGTTCGGCGACGGCGGCCGCGCCCCGGATGGGTCAACATCCGGTGGATCGAGCCTGTCGAGATTAAGACCAATCAGATAAGGATTGCTGACGCGCTCTTCGCCAATGGTGGTCTGCTCACCGTGACCAGGCAGGACAACGATGGAATCGTCGAGCGGCAGCACCTTGGTGGCCAGAGTCCGAAGCATCGTCGCAGGATCACCGCCTGGAAGGTCGGTGCGGCCGATGGATCCGGCGAAGAGCAAGTCTCCCGAGAACAGCACACCGGCGGAGTCGGCTTCGTCGTACTCCGTGGTGAACGTGACCGAGCCGGGGGTGTGACCGGGGGCATGGTCGACGGTGAACGACAGGCCGGCGAGGTCGAGCCGATCGCCGTCTGCGACCTCTGCCACCTCGTCCGGCTCGGCGAAGGAACAGTTGTGACCGAGCAGCATCGCGGCCGTCTCTCGGCTCACGCCAGCCAGTGGATCGGTGAGAAGCTGGCGGTCAGCGGGGTGGATGTAGGCGACCGAATCGTAGGCGCCGGCAACCGGAGCGACGCAGAACATGTGGTCGATGTGCCCGTGCGTCACCAAGACCGCAGCCGGCCGGAGCCGGTGCTCGCGTACTACGTCGGCCACCCCGGACGCGGCGTCCATGCCGGGGTCGATGACGACGCACTCTTCGCCCGGACCAGGCGCCACCACGTAGCAGTTGGTCGCCCATGGACCCGCGGGAAAGGCGGCAATGAGCATGCGGTGATGATCTCCTTGGCTTTGCTCGTGCGAGCTCCGGCGGCGAAGCCGCCAGCCTATCCAGAGCAGCGAGCTGGTTTGGGAGTGGAGTGAAGGCATCACCCGATCGCGAGAGCGACCACACCCGACGTGACCGCTAGCCCGCCGCACCACTGGCGTGCCCAGCGCGACCGCTGTCACGTCGCCGACGCTAAGCCGACTGCGACTCCTACACTGTGCAACCGGTCACCGGCGAGCGGCGAGAGGTGGCGGCGGAGGTGCGGTGGTCTCGAATAAGCAACGGCAGCGGCAGCTGGCGCACGCCCGTTGGGAGCGCCAGCAGGTCCGACGACAAGCCACAGCTGCCAAGCGGCGCCGGATGCTCATCGTGGGAGGAGTGGTTCTCGGGCTCGTGCTCACCGCCTTGCTGGTGTGGTTGGTAATGCACCTCGTGGCAGCCGAACGAGCGAGAACTCCGACAACGCCCGTGCCTGTTACCTCATCGCCGTCACGATCCGGCACTCCCACCTCCACCCCAAGCACTCCACCCTCCACACGAACGTCCCCTACTCGAACCGGTCCCACGTCTTCAGCGAGTACGAGATGACGGCGGAGCAGGCCGCCAGCGGCTTCGGCCGTGTCGCCGATGACGGAACCGTCTACGTTCGCAGCGGCGCTGGAGAGCGGCAGGTCGGACAGTGGCCAGGCGGCGACCCCGAGGCGGCCTTGCGTTTCTACGAGAACCGGTACGCCGGGTTGGTCGCCGAGGTCGACCTGTTGGAGAAGCGGATCGCCGCTGGAGCCGTGTCACCGAGTGAGGGAAGCAGGATTGTCGAGCGGCTGCGGTCGACAGTCGCCAACGCCTCAGCGGTGGGCGACCTCGATGCGCTGGCGACACGACTCGACGCGCTTCTCCCTCTGCTGCAGAAGGCGCGAGAGGCACGTCGCGCAGAGCGTGACGCGAAGGCAGCCGAGGTGCGAGAAGCGCGAGCCGCGCTTGTCGAGAGCGCCGAGACGATTTCCGCGGGCAAGAACTGGAACGCCGGGCTCGACCAACTGCGAGAGCTGGTGGAGCAGTGGAAGGAACTGCCCCGCTCAGACAAAACCGCCGACGCAGAACTGTGGCAGCGACTGTCCGCGGCCCGCACCGCGTACACCAAGCAGCGCCGTCAGCACTTCGCCGAGTTGGACGAGAAACGCAAAGCCGTAGCGGCAGCGAAGGAGAAGCTCATCGCAGAGGCTGAGGCGCTTGCGACGTCCACGGACTGGACCGCGACGACACGAGCCTTCCGTGACCTGATGTCTCGGTGGAAGTCAGCGGGCTCGGCCCGCCGGGACGTCGAGAAGGGGCTGTGGGACCGCTTCCGCGCGGCGCAGGACGCCTTCTTCACTGCCCGGGACGCTCAGAACACGAAGCTGGACGCGGAGTACGCCGCGAACGCGGACGTGAAACGGGACTTGCTCCGCCAGGCCGAGGAGCTCGTGCCGGTGCGTAACGTCCGCGCGGCTCGAGACAGCTTCCGTTCGATCGCGGCTCGGTGGGACGCCGCGGGCAAGGTGCCTCGTCGAGATCTGACGGACCTTGAGACCCGCTTCCGCCGGGTCGAGAACCAGATCCGACGAGCTGAGGAGGAGCGTTGGCGCCGCAGCAATCCGGAAGCGGCGGCACGAGCGGCCGCAACGGTGGCGCAGCTTGAGTCCTCAATCGCCGCAGCCCGCGACCGGTTGGCCGCTGCCTCCCAAGCAGGCAACGAACGCGCGGCCGCAGACGCACAGGCCGATCTGGACGCGCGCGAGTCGTGGCTGGCGCAGGCCCGTGTGACGCTGGTTGAGTTCGGCGGTTGACCGCGGCTACTGGGTGACGCGGTAGGCGTCGAAGACGCCGTCAACGGTTCGCACCGCCTTCAACACGTGACCGAGATGCGCAGGGTCTGCCATCTCGAACGTGAAGCGGCTCTTGGCAATGCGGTCGCGGGTTGTGGTCACATGGCCCGACAGGATGTTGACGTGCACGTCGCTCAGGACGCGCGTCACATCGCTGAGCAATCCGGCGCGGTCGAGCGCCTCGACCTGAATGGCGGCCAGGAACGTCGACTTGGACGTTGGTGCCCACTCCACGTCCACCAGCCTGTCGGGCTGCAGGGCGAGGCTCTTCATGTTCGTGCAGTCGGACCGATGAACCGAGATGCCGTCACTACGGGTGACGAAGCCGACAATGTCATCGCCGGGGACCGGAGTGCAGCAGCGAGCAAGCTTCACCAAGACGTCGGAGAGCCCTCTGACGATGACTCCTGCGTCGCCACGGGGTGACTCCCTGCGCCGGGTCCGATCAGTGGTGATGGTGATGGTCTCGGCGGCCTCATCTGCAGCCGCCTCGTTTCCGCCGAATAGGTCGAGGATTCGACGCACGACGGACTGCGCTGTGGTGTTGCCTTCTCCAATGGCGGCGTAGAGGGCGCTGACGTCCGGATGACGCAGGTCGGTCGCCACCACAGAGAGCGTCTCGTGCGTGAGCATGCGCTGTAGCGGCAGCCCTTCTCTGCGCATGAGCCGGGCGAGCGTGTCTTTGCCGCGCTCGATTGCTTCTTCGCGGCGTTCCTTGGTGAAGAACTGCCGGATTTTGTTGCGGGCGCGGGCGCTTCTGACGAACGTGAGCCAGTCGCGGCTCGGCGCCGCGTTTGCGGACTTGGACGTGAAGATTTCGACGACGTCGCCGTTGTCGAGCTGCGACTCCAGCGGGACCAGCCGGCCGTTGACACGCGCACCAATGCACCGGTGCCCGACCTCGGTGTGAATGGTGTAGGCGAAGTCGACGGGGGTCGACCCGGTGGGCAGTGCGATCACCTCACCGCGTGGAGTGAAGACATAGACCTCGGTGGAGTTGATCTCGAACCGCAACGAGTCCAAGAACTCATTGGGATCTTGCGTCTCCTGCTGCCACTCCAACAGCTGACGCATCCACGGCATGTCGCTGCTGGCGCTTTCGGAAGTTGACGTCCCGGTGCCCTTGGGCGACGTGCGCAGGTCTTCCTTGTATTTCCAGTGCGCCGCGACGCCGTAATCGGCACGGCGGTGCATGCTGAACGTTCGAATCTGCAGTTCTACCGGCTTGCCCCCTGGCCCGATCACGGTCGTGTGCAGGGACTGATACATGTTGAACTTCGGCATCGCGACGAAATCCTTGAACCGACCAGGCACGGGGTTCCACCGAGCGTGCAAGACGCCGAGCGCCGCGTAGCAGTCTCGCACCGACTCAGTGAGCACCCGAATGCCGACAAGGTCGTAGATGTCGGTGAACTGTCGACCTCGAACGATCATCTTTTGGTAAATCGAGTAGTAGTGCTTCGGTCGACCGGTCACGGACGCCTTGATCTTTGACTCCCGCAGATCGCCCTGTACCTGGTCAACCACGGTGGCGAGAAACTCGTCACGTGCCGGGGCGCGTTCGGCGACGAGCCGGACAATCTCTTCGTAGACCTTGGGGTGCAGTGTCGCGAAAGCCAGGTCCTCCAGCTCCCACTTGACGGTGTTCATGCCGAGTCGATGAGCGAGTGGCGCGAATATCTCAAGCGTCTCGCTGGCGATGCGCTCCCGCTTGACGGGCTGCAGGTATCGCAAGGTCCGCATGTTGTGTAGCCGATCGGCGAGCTTGATGACCAGGACGCGGATGTCCTTGCTCATCGCGACAATCATCTTGCGAATGGTTTCGGCTTGTGCGGACTCCCCGTACTTGACCTTGTCAAGCTTGGTTACTCCGTCGACGAGCTGGGCCACCTCGTCACCGAAGTCGCGACGCAGGTCCTCTAGGCGATAGGTGGTGTCTTCGACCGTGTCGTGGAGCAACGCCGCACACAGTGTCGGGGGGTCCATGCCGAGCTCGGCCAGAATCGTCGTGACCGCCAGCGGATGAGTGATGAAGTCGTCGCCGCTGTGCCGTTTCTGTCCCCGGTGGTGGTGCTCGGCAACCCGGTACGCCGTTTCGACCGGTGCAAGGTCAGTCTTCGGATGTGTGACGCGGACAACCCGCAGGAGCGGCTCGAGCACCGGCTGCGCAGAGCTGGAGCGTCCCAGTCGAGCCAGCCGGCTGCGCATGCGAGGCGCGTGCCCGCCGGAAGCAGCCGGCACCTCGTCTGCGCTCGGAGCTAAGACGTCGTCCGGCACGGTACTCCTGCGGCTTGCTGGGTGATATCCCAGTCTAGTGGTGGAGTCAGACAGTGAGGAGCGCCGATAGCGGATGCCGTACCACCCGTTGGCGTCCCCTCAGGAAGCCCAGCTCGATGAGCACAGTCATTGCCTCCACCTTGGCGCCGGAGCGCTCCACGAGGGCTGCGCTTGCCTCCAACGTGCCACCGGTAGCGAGCACGTCGTCGACGAGCAGAACCCGCTCCCCCGACTGAAAAGCGTCCTGGTGCACCTCCAGCGTCGCCTCGCCATACTCCAAGGCGTAAGAGTGCTGATATGTCGCGCCCGGCAACTTGCCTGCCTTGCGGACCGGCACGAAGCCCGCCCCCAAGGTGAGGGCGACTGGTGCGGCGAGGATGAATCCTCTGGCCTCGATGCCAGCAACCTTGTCGACAGTTGGAGCTCCTGCAGCATCTCGGCCGCTTCGTGCCAAGGCGGAGATGACCTCGGTGAAAGCCTGGTGGTCGGCGAGCAGAGGTGAGATGTCCTTGAAGACGATTCCGGGCTCCGGGAAGTCGGGGACGTCTCGCACCAGACTCTTCACCAGAGTGCCGATCACCGGGCCGCTTGCCGAACTGTCGATGCCTGTGGCGGGCGCGCCCCTGCCGCTCGTAGCAATCATCGGGTCTTGCCTCGCTTGGAACGCGTCTGCCGCTGCGGTTGAACACGTTTGGCACCAGTGGTGATCACGGGTCGAGGAGCAGTCTTGGTCGCGGCAGTCGCTGGTGTGCCGCGCGAGGGGCCGGCACTGGCAGGCGCCGCTGCCTCCGGAGCGGCTGCCTTGGCAGCCTCCCGCTCAGCGGCGGTCCGCCGGGCCGCGACCCGCTTGGCTTGCGCCTGCATGGCGGGTTCGCGCATCTTCAGCTGCGCGAGAAGCGGTGTGGCGATGAAGATCGACGAGTACGCGCCAGCAGCCATACCTACGAACAGCGCCAAAGCGAGGTCCTTCAGCGGTCCGGACCCGAGCTGGAAGGCACCGACATACAGGATGGCCCCGACGGGCAGCAGAGCGGCAATGGACGTGTTGATCGACCGGACCAGCGTCTGGTTGACGGCGAGGTTGGCGCTCTCGGCGTAGGTACGACGGGTCGAGGCGGTGATGCCTCGAGTGTTCTCACGGACTTTGTCGAAGACGACCACGGTGTCGTACAGCGAGTAGCCGAGGATGGTCAGGATGCCGGTGACCGTGGCGGGGGTAACTTCGAAGCCGGTCAGCGCGTAAACGCCAACAGTGATGGTGAGGTCGTGCGCGAGGGCTACTAGAGCCGCCACTGACATGCGCCATTCTCGGAAGTAAGCCCAGATGAACAGCACAACCAGCACCAGGAAGACGATGAGGCCGAGCAAGGCCTTGTTGGCGATCTCCTGGCCCCAGGTGGGCCCAATCGAGGCGGGGTTGACCTCCGTGGCCCCTGCCTTCTTGATCGCCGACTCGATCACCGAGATCTGATCGAGCGTCAAAGGCTCCGTCTGCACGATGACCGCGTTCTGTCCGGACGACACCACCAGGGGGTTGGCGGCCGCCTGAAGATGCGTGCCGACCACCGCATCGGTGACGTCTTTGACCTGGCTTGCCGGGTTGGCAATCTGGGCGTTGAACTCCACGCCACCGCGAAACTCGATGCCGTAGTTCAGACCACGAAGGAGCAGGGCGGCGACTGCGACCACCACGATGGCCAGCGAGATGAAGTACCAGGTCTTGCGCCGACCGACGAAGTCGATTGAGACATCACCGCGATAGAGGCGAGCGCCGACCTCACCGAGCTTCGACATCAGGCCTCGCCTCCTGCCGGTCGGGTACGCGGACGTGCCGCTGGCATGCCGAGATGCTGACGGTCAAGACCAGACCACTTGTGGCCCTGTCCGAAGAACTTCGTACGGGAAAGCAGCGTCACCATCGGCTTGGTGAAGAAGAACACGACAAAGATGTCGATGAAAGTCGTGAGGCCGAGTGCGAAGGCGAATCCCTTCACGACGCCGATGGCGAAGATGAAGAGGACAAGTGCAGCCAGCATGGACACCCCGTCGGCGGCCAGAATGGTCGTACGGGCACGCACCCATCCGGTTTCGACGGATGTGCGCAGCGTTCGTCCTTCCCGCACCTCGTCGCGCAACCTCTCGAAGTACACGATAAAGGAGTCGGCGGTGATGCCGACGGCAACGATGAGGCCGGCGATGCCCGGCAACGTGAGGGTGAACCCGTAGGCATGACCGAGCAGGAGCACGCACGCGTACGTCAGAAGTCCGGCGATGATCAGCGACGCGATGACGACAAATCCAAGCCCCCGGTAGTAGAGCAGACAGTAGAGCACGACGAGGATCAGTCCGATGATGCCGGCGACCACACCGGCATGAAGTTGGTTGCCGGCGAGCTCCGGACCTTCGGTGGTGATCTGCGCGGTCTGGAAGCTCAGAGGGAGCGCGCCGTACTTCAGGGAGTTCGCCAGAGTCGAGGCGGACTGCTGCGTGAACGGGTTGGCGGTGCTGCCTTCGATGATCGCTTGCCCGTTGGTGATGGGCGAGTTGACGACAGGTGCTGAGATCACCTTCTTGTCCAGCACGATCGCGAACTGCTCCTGCTGCCCCGTCAGCGGATTCGTCTTGTTGGCGATCGCAGTGGTGATGTCGGAGAAGGTCGAGGAGGCTTGGCTGTTGAAGTTGAGGCTGACCACCCACGAGGTGCCTCCAGGGGGCAGCTCGGCCGCGGCTCCGTTCAGCTCGGTGCCCTCGATCATGGCTGGTCCGAGGAGGTACTTGTTGCCCTGCTTGTCGCAGGTGAGCAGCGGCTGGCTGGGAAGGTCGAGCGCAGATGTGACTGCACCGTTCTTCGGGCACTGGAACTCGACGAACTTCAGCTGCCAGTCAGAGGTCGGCTGCCAGTTGAGGGGGTCGGGAATGTGCTCGAGGTTCGGAGGCTGCAAGGCCGTTGGGGCGCCGCCGAGCGTTGGCGTGCTCAGCGGAACCGTCGGCGTCAGCACCGTCGGCGCGGGAGTTGTCGGCCCCGGCTGCGACGGGGAGGTCGTGCTCTGGGCGCCAGTGGGAGTGGAAGACCCTGACTTGTTGCCCGGAGTGGGCGTGTGCTTGCCGGTGAGCCAGCGCCCGGCGACACGGTTCTTGCTGGCACTCGACGTCGGCTTGCTCGACTTTGGCGCCGGCTTGACGGTAGGCGCTGTTGCGCCCGGCTGAGAGCTGCGGGTTTGCCCGGTCGCCGTCGGCGTACCGCCGGAGGAGGTGGACCCTGATGGGCCGGACGAGGGGGCAGTCGTTGAACCCGTGGACGGCGTGGGTGCGCCAGAAGTCGTCGGCTGCTGAGGCGCCGGCGGACCCTGGACGAGCGAAACCAGGCGGAACCGCAGTTGCGCCGTCGAGCCGATCGTCCGCTCGAGGTTCTGAGTCACCGGACCCGGGACCTCGACGTTGATGATGTTGTTGCCCTGAGTGCTGACTTGGGCCTCGGAGACACCCGCGCCGTTAACGCGGGAGTTGATGATGGCCACCGCCTGATTGAGCTTGTCAGACGTGACCGCTTCACCTGTGTCGGTCCTGGCCTGAAGAGTGATGCGGGTGCCGCCTTGTAGGTCCAAGCCCAGCCGCGGCTTCCACTGGCCTAGTGAGGCAACAGCAGCAAAGAGGATGGCGAGAACGGCGAGGAAGATGGCGAGAGTGCGCCCGGGACGTGAGCTCCGTGTCGCCACGTCAGACCGCTCCGACTGCCGGGGCGGCGGACGCGGGCGGCTGCCGCCGTGGCGTCATGCTCGACGGCATTACGGCGGAGGACGACAACCGGTGGCTCCTTGGTATGACGGAAGTCCTCAGGCGAGACTGACAGACCGGACACCGCATCAGCGGCGACCAATCGACGAGTCTAGCCGGGACGATGCTCATGTGTTCGGACGACGCGATTCGGGCTCATTCGTCGTCCTCAAACAGCAGCACTGGCTGATCAGTCAGCGGCGCAGCCGGTGGAACCGTCATACCGAGGTGCTGCCAGGCTGCGGGGGTGGCGATCCGCCCCCTCGGGGTGCGCGCCAACAGACCTGAGCGCACCAGGAAGGGCTCGGCCACCTCTTCGACGGTCTCCCGTTCCTCTCCCACTGCCACCGCCAACGTTCCCAGCCCGACCGGTCCGCCGGAGAAGCGGCGACACAAGGCGCCGAGCACCGACCGATCGAGCCGGTCGAGCCCGATGGCATCCACCTCGAACAGTTCGAGAGCCGCCTTGGCCAACGTAAGGGTGATGACACCGTCAGAACGCACTTGGGCGTAGTCGCGTACGCGTCGTAATAGTCGGTTGGCGATACGGGGAGTACCTCTGGATCGCGAAGCGATCTCATTCGCGCCGGCTGAGTCGATCTCGAGCTGAAGCAGCCGAGCCGACCGATGAAGAATGCGCTCGATCTCGACCGGTTCATAGAAGTCGAGATGAGCGGTGAAGCCGAAGCGGTCGCGAAGAGCTCCCGGCAACAGCCCGGTGCGCGTAGTCGCTCCCACCACCGTGAACGGAGGGATCTCCAGCGGTATCGCCGTCGCCCCCGGCCCCTTTCCGAGAATCACGTCGACCCGGAAGTCTTCCATCGCGAGGTACAGCACCTCCTCGGCCGGCCTGGCCATGCGGTGGATCTCGTCCAGGAAGAGCACGTCGCCTGCATTGAGCCCCGACAGCAGCGCCGCCAGATCTCCAGCGTGTTGAATCGCGGGGCCGCTGGTCACCCGCAGCGGGCTGCCGAGCTCGGTGGCGATAATCATCGCGAGCGTCGTCTTGCCCAGACCCGGCGGGCCGGACAGTAGAACGTGGTCTGGTGGACGCCGGCGCCCCTGCGCCGCAGCCAGCACCAGCCCAAGTTGCTCGCGGACCCGATCCTGCCCGATGACCTCATGGAGGGTCTTGGGGCGCAGCGCCGCCTCGATGGCCTGCTCGTCGCCTTGCCTCTCCGCAGCGATGAGCGACGGGCCGGGAGCGTCTTCGTACGTCGGCACGGAGCTCACGCCTTTGACAGATGTCTCAGTGCGGCACGCAACAGCTCCGCAACGGGCACCGCAACGCCGTCGTCTGCTGCCGCCTCAGCCAAGGGCTGGACCGAGTCGAGCGCGGCGTCTGCCTCACGCGCCGACCAGCCAAGACCGAGCAATCCCGACTTGACCTGACTCCGCCAGTCCTCGGCAGAGTCAGCGACGGCGCTGCCGGCTGCGTGGAGGTCGCGGGCCGGCGCACCGATGCGGTCCTTGAGCTCGAGCACGATGCGCTGAGCTCCCTTGCGTCCGACTCCAGGCACCTTGCACAACGTGACGAAGTCTTCGGAGGTCACCGCACGGCGCAGCTCGTCAGGACCATGAACGGCCAGCATCGCCTGCGCAAGCTTTGGGCCGACGCCGCTGGCCGTCTGCAGCAGTTGGAACAACGCTCGCTCTTCGTCGTCGGCGAACCCGAAGAGGGTCAGGGAGTCCTCCCGAACCACCATCGACGTCGCGAGGTCCACCCGCTCACCGACCCGCAGGGTCGCCAACGTCGACGGCGTACACAGCACCTGCATGCCGACACCACCGACGTCGACA
>JBBSHN010000055.1:0-16534 GCA_038252945.1 Propionibacteriales bacterium
ATTTACCGCTCGCCGGCTGCCCCCGTCCGAGCCCAGGTCCGCCGCCGAGACGTCAATTGCGGGCCGACACACCGCCAGAGTCGGGCCTTCCGTGGCGTGTCGGCGGGGTGGCGGACTGCAGCGTGGCGGACTGCCGGGTGGAGGACAGCCAGGTAAGGAGGAGGCGGGCGCCGAAGCCGGTGGGGCCTTCGGCGTACTCGAAGGCGTCCTTCGCCGAGTCGCCGATGCTGGCGATGTCCAGGTGCGCCCAGGGCCGGTTTCCGGCGAAGTGCTGCAGGAAGAGCGCAGCTGTGATAGCGCCAGGGCCTTCAGGGGCATTGGTGGCGTCGGCGACTGGGCTGTCGACGAGCGACTGGTACTCCTCACTTAGCGGGAGCCGCCACACGGGTTCACCGGCAGCTTGTCCGGCTGCCCGCAGCTCGTCGGCCAAGCGGTCGTCGTTGGCGCAAAACGCACCCATCGACGTACCCAGGGCGACTCGGCCGGAGCCGGTCAGCGTCGCGATGTCCACGACGATGTCGGGATCGAGGTTCGCGTCGGCGTACGCAAGTGCGTCCGCCAGCACCAACCGTCCCTCCGCGTCGGTGTTCCCGACCTCACTCGTCCGGCCACCGTAGTGGCGTATGACGTCGCCTGGCCGCATGGAGCCGCCACCGACCGCGTTCTCCGCGCTCGCGAGCAGGCCGGTGACGCGCACGGGGACGTGCAGCTTCCGCAACGCCTGCATGACCGCGACCACGACACCGGCGCCGGTCATGTCACGCTTCATGTTCATCATGGCCCGAGAGGGCTTGATCGACAATCCGCCGGTGTCGAACGTGATGCCCTTGCCAACCAACACGACCAGCGGAGCAGTCGGGTCTGCAAACGGAGTGTAGTCCAGCCGGATCAACCGAGAAGGGTACGCCGACCCGGCTCCAACAGCGAGTATGCCTCCCATCCCGTCGGCAGCGAGTCGCGTCTCGTCCCAGACGTCGATGTCCAGGCCGGCGAACTCAGCCGCTCCGCGGGCCCACTCCTCCATCCGCTGCGGGTTCTTTTCATTCGACGGCGTCATCGCGAATGCGCGAGCTCGCCAGGACGCCTCTGCCCGCACCACCGCACGCCGTACGACGTCCTCATCGTCGGCGCAGAGGCCGGTCAGCACGATCCGCTGCGCCAGCTCCGTTGACTGGTCTGAACTACGGGTGAACGAGAAGCCCCCAAGGACGACCCCCTCACAGAATGCGCCGAGCTGCTCTGGCGAGGCGGTCGCACCGATGGACGTGGCAGCTGGAGATGCCCGCTTCGCCAGCCGAGTGAGCGCGGCTCCCGCGCGCCGGTAATCGGTTGGGTCTTCCTCTCCTAGCCCCACCAGCACGACCTGCCGGATGTCACCGGTTAGCAAGGGATGTAGGACGGTGGAACCCCCGAGACCGTCGCCGTCCACCCGGTCGAGGAGCTCGAAGGGGTCAAGGCCAAGTGTCTGCAGGGCGTCGGCCGAGTTGCGCTCGACGACGTACTCCCCCTTGCTCCCGGTGTAGCCGACGGCCAGAGTTTCCGTCGGGGCATCCGCCAGAGGCGACGTACCGACCTGGATGTCGGGCAGCGCCAGCGCCTCTGACGCGAACGTCATCGGCTGTGAAGCAGTGGACACCGTGAAGACAGTAGGACCCTGGTGATGCGGTGGCACCGACCAGGGTCCTTGGCAGGGAACGAGAGATCTATGTGGTCACCAGACTCAGGGCGCCCTCGAGGGCTTTGGCCTCTTCAGCGTTGAGCTCCACGACCAGTCGCCCACCGCCTTCGAGTGGAACCCGCATCACTAGACCGCGTCCCTCTTTGGTCACTTCCAGCGGACCGTCGCCTGTCCGCGGCTTCATGGCCGCCATGTGCGAACCTACCCTTCGTCCTGTAGCGCCGAACTCCACCCGAGCGGGTCCAGAGGCCGGGACTGTGCGTTGTCTCCCACTCATTATCGCACCGGGACACTTCACCCCGAAGCGCTCACCTTCTGAGAGGTTGCGGAGCCCAGGCGAACGCAGTGCGCTTGCGGCGTTGGCGTCGCCTTATTCGCCTTGACCTGCGCAATCCGCGCTGCCTACCGACGGCAATGACGGATGCCACCAAACGCATCGTGACCGCTGGGAACCGGCTCGGCCAAAGTCGAGAGCGATCCACGGCAGGAAGATTCGGCCGAGACTCTGTCAGCTGAGCTCTTGCGGACCACGGGTTGCTATTCGCCTTGAGACGTGACCTTGCATAAGGTGGTCGGCAGGTCGCATAGATCGCCCGCATTCTCATCTAGCAAGCGTGCGGTGAGTCCCAGCCGCGTTCCGACAAGCCCGTTCGGACTGGCGGCCAAGCCACGTTCCGCAGGAGACTTTGCGCCGCCCGATGGGGTCTCCTCCACGTAATTGTCGGGTCCCTGCAACCGAGCCGGTGAGACAAGCACCGTGCCCTCCACAGTCAACAGCTTCATCCCGAGCACGCGGGCAAGCAGCGAGGTCTGAACAACCACCCCTTCGGAAAGTCGCTTACTGCTGTCGGGAATCACCGACCCACGTGATGACAAAGCTGGCGCTCGTATCACCAGACTGGCGGCCGCGGCCGCCGTCCTGCTCCAACCGCTACGCCGTCCTGCGAACCGCTGCGACAAACTGGTGGGGTCGACCGGCGTCGCTCCCACCCTCAGTTTCCTGGTAGCCCGAGTCGTGGTTCTCCGTCGAGTGCGCCTGTACCTTCTCGGCCACGATCACCATGGTGGCGCCGCCCTTCACCTCGCCCTGAGCGCTCGCAGCCAACTGCTCGGCTTGCGCCTGCGCCTCATCGGCCGCCGCCTCGGCCGCAGCCGCGGCCTCGTCCGCCAACCCGCGCGCTTCACCCAGCCTCGCCGTCGAATGCGCCTGCACCTTCTCGGCCTCGGTCACCATGGCAGCGGCGCCCTTTGTCTCGCCCTGAGCGTTCGCGGTCAGCTGCTTGGCTTGCGCCTGCGCCTCATCGGCTGCGGCCCTGGCCGCAGTCGCGGCTTCTTCCGACAACCGACGCGCTTCAGCGAGCCGCGCCGTCGCCTCGCTCATCTCGTTCTGCGCCTTCTCCTGCGCCGCCTCAGCCTCTTCACGCGCCTTTTGGAAGGCTTCCTGGGCGGCCTGCTCCGCACGCCCGATGACCGCGTCTGCCGACGCTTGAGCTTGCAGGCGCTCCTCCTCTACCTGCGCAACCGCAGCCCGGCGAGCCTCGGCTACCCGCTGCTCGACTTCTTGGGACCGTCCACGTCTGACCTCGAGGAGGTTTTGCTGGTTTCGCTCTGCGACGTCCCTGGCAAGACCGGCTCGGGCCTTGGCATCCTCGGCGGCCCGGAACGCCGCGTCCTCGGCTTCGCGAGCACGCTCGGTGGCAGAACGCGCCCGCTGCAATCGCGACTCCACCGAGTGGTTCAAACCAGGTATGGCCTCCCTCACCTGCGCGCTCGCCTGTTTCACGCTGTCAACGAAGGCGCTGCCCGCGGTACCGACCGCATTACCGGCGGCGCTCTGGTCAGAGCTCGCAACCTGGTCGGCGCCGTCCCTGGCATTGAGAGCTTGGGCGAGCAGCCAGGACGCGTTACGTGGGATCTCCTTGACCCCTCGTGCCAGGGCTCTCGTCAACGGATTCGATGACTTGCTCGACATCCTGCATCCTTTCTAAGCAGCCGGGGTCGGCTTACCTGCGGGGGCAGGTCGTTGGCCGACGGCCGGGTCCAGATTCAGCGTTCACCGATGAAGCCCCATTGGCGACGGTTACATGACGTGGGGACAACTTCTCTTGAGTCTCGGTTTCGTCGGAGCATGCCTGGACTAGGCGGCCCAACGGCGCCAGCGGCGTAGGTCTGAAAGCGGCGCAGCGGCCAGTACGTACATTCGACGCCCTTCGGCACGTCCATGGGGCACCGCTACTTTGATGGCTGCCGCCGAGCAGAGGAGCCGCAATGCCAGAGCCCAGTCCCGCTGTCAGGTACGACGTCGCGGCAAGCGTCGCCACGGTCACTATGAACCGGCCCGAGGCGATGAACAGCCTCGACTCGTCCACTAAGAGCGAACTTCTGTCAGCCGTGCGGCAGGCAGCCGCCGACGAGGCGGTGCGGTGCCTCGTACTCACTGGAACCGGGCGTGCGTTCTGCGTCGGCCAGGACCTCCGCGAGCACGCGGAACTTTTGGCGCAGCAGTCGCTCGAGCAGGTGTGGTCGACGGTGGAGGAGCACTACGCACCGCTGGCGTTCGAAGTGGCGGCGATGAAGAAGCCCGTGATCGCTGCAGTGAACGGAGTTGCCGCAGGCGCCGGCATGTCACTGGCGCTCGCCTGTGACTGGCGAGTCGCCGCTGACACTGCGAGCTTCAACACAGCCTTCACCGGAGTCGGCCTCTCATGCGACACCGGTATGTCGTGGACGTTGCAGCGACTGGTGGGGCCTGGTAAGGCGCTGGAGCTGCTGCTCTGGCCGCGCAGCGTTCCGGCCGCCGAGGCCGTGGAGGTCGGATTGGTCAACTGGGTGTTTCCCGCTGACCGACTGACCCACGAGGTGGCGGACATCGCGGGCCGTCTTGCGGCGGGTCCAACGTTGGCGTACGCCGCTGTAAAAGCCTCTCTTGTGTACGCGGCGTCGCACTCGCTGCCGGAGTCTTTGCAGTTCGAGCGGGACATGATGATGCGCACCGGCAGCACGCAGGATCACCGCGACGCCGTACAGGCTTTTGTCGCCAAGGAGAAGCCGACCTTCTCCGGTCACTGACCTCCTCCAGCCAGATCACCTCAGCGGATCAGAAGTGCCCCCCGATCGCTCGCAGGAGCCCCCGCGGCGCCCGGACATGCAGGTACCGCTGACTCGGTGTGGCGCCGAACTCGACGGTGACGCACGCGCCGTCGTGGTGAGCGTCGAACCACTGCGACAGCGTGCCGTGGCAGGTGCCGTCACAGTTGAATGACTTGTTCGGAAGATGCAGGTCTTTCGAGAGCCGACGAGCGAACGCGTGGTCCTTCGAGCCCCGCACGTCGACGGCGTGCAACGGTGAGTGAAACGTCACGACATAGTCGGGACCGACGTCGTTCAAGAACCGCATCAACGCCCGAGTCTCGGGTTCGGAGGCGGGCCGCGGCCCGGAGTAGTACCAGCCTGTCATCCGCTTCCACCGCTTGGGGAGGTTGCGGTTCAGGTCCACGCCGTGGGCGTTGTGCCTGTCGTTGCTGAGTACGCCGTCGGGATTGTCCCTCGGAATGACCCAAAGGTTGACCCCGTGAATTGGTCTGCCGTCGCGCAGGCCCGCCAAGACGACGAGGCCGCCCTGTTCGTTGCCGTGCATCGCGGCGAGGGCTACCACTGTGACCGCCGCTTTGGGATTGCCCAGCTGGTACGCCCGGATCGGATGGTGCTTGACGGAGTACCCAATGATGCGGTGTGAGATGACGGCGGGGCGGTCAGGAGCGGCTGCAGGCGGACCCAGTGCGGAATTGGCCCGCACGGCGTCAGCGGGCATCGCGAAGGCCGCGGCGACAGTCAATAGGGCAGTCACCACACAGGCGGCCGCCCGGTGAGCCTTCGTGATCATGCGGACTCTCCTCTGTGCCTAGCGTCGGGCTCTTCGCTCTGCTCGGCGGCAGCGGGCGCTTCCCGAGCGCGAAGATCGCGCTGAAGCCGCTCGAGCAGGGCGTCGACCTCATCCATACGGTAACCCCGCACCGCGGTGGAGAAGCGGACGGAAGCGAGGTCCTCAGCCGTCAGCAGGCGGCCGGCTGGCAGGGTGGCGTCGGGACGGTCGTCGTACACCTCGGCCATCGTGTCGTCGCGTCCGGCAGCTATCACGGCGATCGCTCCGATGACGACCACGAGCACGACCACCCACGGCCACATCACGCCCGCGGGCTTCCGCCAGCAGCAGGTGCGTCGTGCTCCTGGCGTGCCTCGACCATAATCTTGACCGCCTCGTCGACGTCATCGGTGATGTACATGAGGTCGACGTCACCTGGGGCGATCATCGCGCGTCCGACCAGCTCGTCGCGCAGCCAGCGGTGGAGGCCAGTCCAGTACGACGAGCCAATGAGCACGATCGGGAACGATGTCACCTTCTTGGTCTGCACCAGCGTGACGGCCTCGAAGATCTCGTCCAGAGTGCCGAATCCGCCCGGCAGGCCGACGAAGCCTTGTGCGTACTTCACGAACATGGTCTTGCGCGCGAAGAAGTAGCGGAAGTTGATGCCGATGTCGACCCAGTCGTTGATGCCCTGCTCGAAGGGAAGCTCGATGCCGAGGCCGACCGACGTCCCGCCGGCTTGGGACGCTCCGCGGTTGGCTCCTTCCATCACGCCGGGGCCGCCCCCGGTGATGACCGCGAAGTCTGCCTCGGCGAGTGCGGCTCCGAGCTGCACGGCCTTGACGTAGTCGGGGTGATCGCGGGGCGTGCGCGCAGACCCGAACACCGAGATCGCCGGTCCCAGCTCAGCCAGCGAACCGAAGCCCTCGACGAACTCCGCCTGGATGCGGAGCACGCGCCACGGGTCCGTGTGTACCCACTCACCCCGCCCGCCGGAATCCAACAGGCGCTGATCGGTGGTGGACTCCTGGACCTGGCCGCGTCGAAGAATGAGCGGGCCGGGATGCCGCTCGGCCGGCTGCGGCGAAACGTCGTCGGTCACTGACTCAACCTAAACCTGCGGACTCAACCAGGCGCTCAGCTGCGCGAGGCAGGCGTCAAGCTGCGCCAGCGGAACGTGCTCGTGCTGGCTGTGGGCGAGTTCGGGGTCGCCGGGCCCGAAGTTGACCGCGGGTACGCCGAGGGCGCTGAACCGCGCGACGTCGGTCCAGCCGAATTTGGGACTGACCTGGCCCCCGACGGCCTCCACAAACGCTGCGGCCGCTGGACGGCCGAGCCCGGGCATCGCACCGGGGGCACTGTCGGTCACCGTGAGGTCGTAGCCCGCGAACACCTTCCGCAGGTGGTCGGCGGCCTCGTCAAGGGATCGATCGGGAGCGAAGCGGTAGTTGACGGTCACTGTGCAGGAGTCGGGAAGCACGTTGCTTGCCACGCCGCCAGAGATGCCAACAGCGTTGAGCCCTTCGCGGTACCGCAGTCCGTCGACCGCCGGGCGCCGGGGTGAGTACGACGTAAGCCGGGCGAGGATGGGCGCCGTCTGGTGAATCGCATTGACGCCTTTCCACGCTCGAGCGCTGTGCGCCCGAATGCCGGGGACTGTTACCTCAGCGCGCATCGTGCCCTGACAGCCGGCCTCGACAATGGCGTTGGAGGGCTCCATCAACACCGCGAAGTCGCCCTCCAGGAGGTCCGGCCGAGCCGAGGCGATCAGGCCGAGCCCATTGCGGTCAGCCTCAACTTCCTCGGCTTCGTAGAAGATGTAGGTGACGTCGCGAGACGGCTCCGGGATGCTGGCGGCCAGCTTGAGACCGACGGTCACGCCACCCTTCATGTCACAGGAGCCGAGGCCGTAGAGCAGATCCCCGTCGAAATGTGACGGCAGATTGTGGTTGATCGGGACGGTGTCGACATGGCCGGCGATTACGACGCGGTCTGGTCGTCCGAGCGTCGTACGGGCCACTAGAGAGTTGACGTGTCGGTGCAGTGACAGCCACGGCACCGGCCGAAGCGCCGCCTCCACAGCATCGGTGATGGACTTCTCGTTGCCGCTCACCGACTCCATATCGACGAGCGCTGCGGTCAGTTCGGCGACGCCGGTGTCGAGGTCGAGCGTGGTCATTCCGGCGTAGCGGCGCAGCGCCCGACGTTGTCCCCGTCGATGTCGAGGCAACGATCCTTGTAACCGGCGACTGGCATGGCGAACACCTTACGACTCCTCGGTAGCGTGGGGCAGGTGACCATCGAGCCCGCGACGCCGTCGTCGGCCTGGGGCTGGGGAGTGGCCACCAGATCCGGCGACACCGTCCTAGATGTGTGGTTCCCGGAGCCGCAGCTGGGGCCTCGGCCGTCCGAGGCTCGGCTCCCGGAGGAACTCGCGGGCATGGGGGGCGCTGACGACGTACGCAAGGTGACCCGCGAGGTGGTCCCGGCGAGCACCGACGACCTGCCAGCGCCTCCTGTCGACACTGTGGATGTATGGCTGCGCCTCCATCTGCTCAGCTGGCGGCTGGTGGCGCCGCACGCCATCAATCTGGACGGCGTCTTCGACCTGCTCACCACCGTCGCGTGGACGTCGATCGGGCCGTGTGCCGTTGAGGGGCTGGAGGCAACGCGGCTTCGCGCCCGTGCCGCCGCCGTGCATCTCCAGGTGTACGGCGTCGACAAGTTCCCCCGAATGACCGACTACGTCGTCCCCTCCGGGGTGCGGATCGCGGACGCCGACCGGGTGCGCCTTGGGGCACATCTGGCCAGCGGCACGACGGTGATGCACGAGGGCTTCGTCAACTACAACGCCGGCACGCTCGGCGCCTCGATGGTGGAGGGACGGATCAGCGCCGGTGTGGTGGTCGGCGACGGTTCCGACATCGGCGGCGGCGCGTCCATTATGGGGACCCTGTCAGGCGGCGGCAGGCAGGTCATCTCGATCGGCAGGCGCTGCCTCCTCGGCGCCAACTCTGGCCTGGGCATCTCGCTGGGAGACGACTGTGTGGTCGCCGCCGGCTGCTACGTGACCGCCGGGACCAAGCTGACGCTGCCCGACAACTCGGTCGTAAAGGCGCGCGAGCTGTCGGGACAGTCGGGATGGCAGTTCTGGCAGAACAGCGTGACCGGCGTGGTGGAGGCACGCCGCCGCGACGGGACCGGCGTCGAGCTCAACACTTCGCTGCACTCCAACTGAGCACTCAGTATGGCGAAGCGGGCCGCGACCATCGCGGTGTTGACGGTGGCCGGTGCCCTGACGGTCGGCGGATACGCCGCCGTCCACACCGGAGCGGGGCCGCTTCCCGATCCAGAGGGGTGTACGGCGACCGTCGACCGCCACACGGTCGTGCTGTCTGTCGAGCAAGCGCAGAACGCGTCGATCGTCGCCGCTGTGGCCGAGCGTCGTCAGCTCCCGGCACACGCGATCTCGATCGCTCTGGCTGCCGCCTACCAGGAGTCGAAGCTGCACAACCTCGGCTCCGGTGACCGAGACTCTCTAGGGCTGTTTCAGCAACGGCCCAGCCAGGGGTGGGGAACGCCGAAGCAGATCCGCAACCC
This sequence comes from Propionibacteriales bacterium, assembly GCA_038252945.1. Taxonomy (GTDB): domain Bacteria; phylum Actinomycetota; class Actinomycetes; order Propionibacteriales; family Nocardioidaceae; genus JAUJOE01. The sequence continues at coordinate 9,144 of JBBSHN010000055.1, forward strand.
CTACTACGCCGCGAACGCGTTCTACGACGCGCTTGTCTCCGTCCGCGGCTACGAGACCATGCCGCTCTTCCAGGCGGCCCAAGCCGTGCAGCACTCGGCGTACCCGCTTGCGTATGCCGTGCACGAGCTCGACGGGCGGACCGTCGCCAGCGCGTTGTCGGGCTGGAGCCCGGCTGCCTTCAGTTGTGTGGTGCACCAGCCAAACGTCGTACTGCAACATCTCGCGCCGGACGGACTGACGCCACGGGCCAACGCGGTACGGCGAGCGGTTTTCCGCTCGTTCGGTCCACTGACGATGACCGGCTTCGCGCCCCTCAGGTCGAAGAGAGCACCGTCGGCCACCACTCCGCATCACCATGGGAAGTCCCTCCGTATCCTGCTGGGGCCGCCCACCGCGGAGAGCCGACACCGCGCTTGGGCGCTCGGGCACTACCTCGTGGCCAACGCAAAGCGGCTATCGATCAGCAGCGTCGAGGTCGGCCAACAGATCTGGACCAGCGGGCTGCTCTCCGAGCGAGGCTGGCGCCCCCTTCCGCCGACACGCCACGGAAGGCCTAACTCTGTCGGAGTGTCGGTCGCCAATTGACGTCTCGTTCGGTCAGTCGGGACAGTTGTCAGACGTCTCCCCCCTCAATCGGGACGCAGCCGACGCGACGCGTTCGTCGGTCGCCGTCAGCGCCAGCCGCACATGCTCAGCGCCGTTCGGTCCGTAGAAGTCTCCGGGAGCTGCGAGGATGCCTTGCCCGGCGAGCCACTCCACGGTCTGCATCGCTGGCTCAGACCGCGTCGCCCACAGGTACAGCCCGCCTTCGGAGGCGTCGACAGAGCAGCCGGCAGCGCGAAGCGCGTTGAGGAGCACTTTGCGTCGCTGTGCATAGCGCGCCCGCTGGTCGCGCACATGCTCGTCGTCACCTAACGCCACCCGCATTGCCGCCTGCACTGGCGTGGGCACGATCAGGCCAGCGTGTCGGCGAACCTCTCGTAACTCCCGCACCAGCACCGCGTCGCCGGCGACGAAGGCGGCCCGGTACCCCGCCAGGTTCGACCGTTTGGACAGGGAGTGCACCGCGAGCACGGAGTCCAGCGAGCCGCCGTTGACGTCCGCGTGCAGCACGGAAACGGGCTCGGCCTCCCAGCCGTATTCCAGATAGCACTCGTCAACCGCCACCACGGCTCCGCGCTCTCTCGCCCAGCTCACGACCTTGCGCAGGTGCTCGACCGGCAGCACCCGTCCGGTGGGGTTGGCCGGCGAGTTCAGCCACACCAGAGGTACGTCGCGAGGCCCGACTGAGAGCGTGGAGTCGTCGGCGACGTAGTCGGCTCCGGCGAGAAGCGCTCCGACGGCGTACGTCGGATAGGCGATGCGTGGACCCAGCACGGTTTGGCCGGAGCGCACGCCGAGCTGCCACGGCAGCGTCGAGATGAGCTCCTTCGACCCGACGGTCGGAAGCACACTGTCGTCGTCAAGGTCGCGTACGCCGCAGCGTCGCCGCAGATAGCCGCGGATGGCTGCCCGCAGCTCTACGCTGCCCCACACCGTGGGATAGCCGGGGGCGTCGACAGCCGACCGCGCTGCCTCCTGAATAAAGCTCGGCGTCGAATCCACCGGCGTACCGAGGGAAAGATCCACAAGGCCACCTGGATGCGCCGCAGCTCGCTGCTTGACCTTCGCCAGGCGATCCCACGGGAAGTCGGGAAGCGAAAAACCAACTCGCGCCGCCACCCTGGGCTCGGACGGCGGCGCAGTTCTGGCCTCAGGCGGCATGCGTCCTCAGTGCTGCTGAGGTGGCAGAGCCGCGATCGTCGGGTGGTCCTTGTCGACCACACCGAGCTTCGCCGCTCCGCCCGGGGAGCCGAGGTCGTCGAAAAACTCGACGTTGGCGTCGTAGTAGCCCTTCCACTGGTCGGGCGTGTCGTCCTCGTAGAAGATGGCCTCAACCGGGCAAACCGGCTCGCATGCCCCGCAGTCCACACACTCGTCGGGGTGGATGTAGAGCATCCGCTGACCTTCGTAAATACAGTCGACCGGACACTCGTCGACGCACGCCCGGTCTTTCAGGTCCACACACGGCAGTGCGATGACGTACGTCACCTTGCTCCTCCTCGCTCGGCTTCAGCCGCTACGGCGACCGACTCGGCGCCGCAGCACCACCAGTATCTACACCTAACCCGTGCCCACGACACCCCACTCCATGTGTCGGAGAGCCACAGGCGCTCACTTTGCATCAGAAATCGGTGCTCGCCCAGCTTACGGACCCGTGCTGCTTGCCCAGCCGGCCACGATGAGCACGGCGAGTGGCGCCGCCACGAGGAAGGCATCGCCGAGCCCGTCAGCGGCCAACACGTAGTCACCTTCGGGCCGTCCTCCCAGCAGCACGATGAGGCCGACGATCCAGCCCGCCGCCGCTGCCCACCCCATCCAGCGACTGACGGCGCGCGCAAGTACTACCGATGATGCGGACGACCCCACCGCAAGCATTAGCCCCCACGGAACCAACGCCCCGTGAGGTCGCCATGCTGCCCTTGACACCACCGCAGCGAGTGCGGCGAGTCCGACGCAGGCGGCACCAGCGACCAGCCCGGCAAGAAGTTTGCCGACGGCACCCGCGCCGGCGCCCACAGCTCAGGCCACGCCCGCGAACAGGTCCGTCTCGACCTCTCCGGCGTGGGGTGCGCTTGGTCGGCCTTTGACCAGGCGGTAGTACTCCGTGCTCCAGATCTCGTTCCCGAGGTTGTTTGAGAACGCGAAGAAGGGTCCGTCGACGGTGATCTGGGTCGCGTGCGCCTTCATCGCGGCAAGCTTCGCCTCGACGTACTCCGACCCTTCGACCGCCGTTGTCAGCAGGTCGTCAGACGTGGCGAAAGGCGGCATCGGCCCTTCGGGGTCCAACTCCGCGAAGCCCGTGGCGTCGCCGCTTTCGCGGACCTTGCGGATGCCTTCGCGCAACCGCGACTCCGACATCGCCGTCCAGTAGACCTTCGCGATGTCCCACGGATCCCCAAGGTCGAGACGGTACGAGGGCGCCCCCGCGAGCTGGCTCGCATACATCGCGACCCGGTGTGCCTGGACGTGGTCGGGATGGAAATAGCCGCCCGCGGGGTCGTACGTCACCAGCACCTGAGGCCTCACCTCACGGATGACCTCCACGAGATGGTCCGCCGCCTCGAGGAGGTCGGCGCGCCAGAACGACTCGGGGCGCACGTCCTCCGGAGTCATCGCGAACCCTTCAGCGCTCTCGGCCATGCCGGTGTCACGGTAACGACCTGGGCCGCCGAGGAAACGGTGGTCGGTCACGCCCAGAGCAGCCATGGCGTCGGCGAGCTCGCCGATGCGGTGCTGACCCAGCCCGTCATCCTGGTCGGCAGCAAGGTGAGCGAGCTCGGGCACCAACACCTCACCCTGCTCGCCGAGCGTGCAGGTGATCAGGGTGACAGCGGCGCCTTCGGCTGCGTACTTGGCCATCGTGACGCCATTGTTGATGGACTCGTCGTCGGGGTGCGCATGTACCAGGAGTAGGCGTCGGTCGGGCTGGGAGCCGGCAGTCATGGGCACAGGTTACGACGGCCCACCCGACCCGCCCGCTCGCTCACCCCGGCGCCGCGAAGATCTGACCCCTGGTGCCATATCTAGCACTAAAGGTCAGATCCTTCGGCTTGTACGGCGGCGGCCACGATGGCGGGCATGCGTTTCCGCAAGCCGTCGAGGGCGCGTGCACTGCGCTCCGGCTCACCGACCGCGGCGAGGTTCAGCATCCCCGGATCGCCAGCCGCCTGGCCGGCCGCGATCGCCTGCCCTGCCCGCTCTATCCGGGGTACGGCGGCCTGCGCGATGTCGGCCGCCGTCTCAGCGCTGCCATAGGCGTTGGCAATCAATCGCAGCCGCCGAGCTGCGGCCAAAGGCGGCAGCGTGCCATGCAGCGGCACCCAGTTCCACGCCGCAAACGCCAAGTCGTCAAGCCGGGTGCCCGGGCCGGCCATGTCCCAGTCGAACACCCCCACGACCCGCTCGCCGCGGGCGCTCGAGCTCAGCACGACGTTGTACGGCGCGAAGTCGTGATGGCAGATCAGTTCGCCTGGCGCGAGCCGGCGGTGCGTCGTACGCCACGGGCCGTCGAGGACGACGCCCTCGACCGCGTCGTGATACCTCCGCAACCACCGCATCCCATCGGACAGCGCTGCCTCGGAGACAATCTCGCTGTCGACGTCTGGCACTCGGCCGGGCAGGAACGTCAGCACTTCACGACCTCGGGCGTCGATTCCCAACACTTTCGGGACGTCGCTGAAACCGACGCCGTGCAGGTGTCGGAGCAGGCCGTGCACGGCAGGGGTCCACGGCCCGGTCGCTCGACGTACGGTCTGACCGATCCGCACCGCACCACTGACGTTTCCACCGGTCAGGCGTTCACCGTCGAGCAGGATGTTCTTGAGCTGCGGCAGGAACGGCACGTCGCCCGACAACCAGTCGACCTCGTCGAGTTCTTCGGGTCCAAGCCAGCGCAGGAGGTCGTGCTCGCCGGGAACCGGTTCGCCGTCGTAGAGCCGCCCGAGCACAACGGTGAGCTCGTAGCCAGCCGACAGTGGTTCGCTTCCGACGAGCCTTCCCTGCACGACGATCTGACAGCCGAGTTCCTCGCGCACCTCACGCGCGGCGGCTGCCTCGACGGTCTCACCCGGCTCTACCTTCCCGCCGGGAAGCTCCCAGCCGCCGGCTAATCGAGCCGGCTCCGTGCGACGAGCGGCGAGCACGCGGCCGCGGTGCACGATCGCGGCGGCTGCCACCTGCATGGTCACGCGCCGACCGTAGTAGTTGCTGAGAACTCGCCAGGCCGGTGCGGACATAAGAAGGTATGAGGGTCGACAAGGAGACGCTGGTGACGCAGCCGCACACCGAAGAAACCGACGAAGCCCTGGTCGAGGCGCTTCACGGCGGCAGCGGCGACGCACTCACCACCCTCTTCGACCGGTACGCCGACGCCGTCTACACCTATTGCTTTCGGCGTACCGCGTCCTGGTCCACCGCCGAGGACGCCAGCGCCACCGTCTTCCTGGAGATCTGGCGAGGTCGCAGCAAGGTCATTACCTCGGGCGGATCGGCCCTTCCGTGGCTCTACGGCGTCGCCAACAACGTCTGCCGCAATGCCACCCGTTCGTCGCACCGTTGGACGCGCGCCAGGAGCCGGCTTCCACTCCCACAGTCCGAGCACGACCACGCCGACTCGGTCGCCGACCGGCTGGACAGCGAGCGGCAGATGGCGAGCGTGCTGGCCGCCCTCGCCGGACTCTCGCAGCCCGAGCAAGACGTGCTCGCGCTCGTCGTGTGGAGCGCGCTGAGCTACGACGCTGCCGCCACGGCGCTCGGAGTACCCGTCGGCACGGTCAGATCACGGCTGGCCCGAGCCCGCCGGCGCCTCGTGATAGCGGTCGACGTACCTGCCTCATCCGGTCCCGCTCAGAAGGACGACCATGTCTGATCCCCGTATCACTCCCCCGCCGCCGGAGCGGATGCCACCAGCCAGCAAAGATCGCATCCGCGTCGAGCTTCGCGCGGCCACTCACTCCAGCCAGGGCGGCGGCACTCCTACGCGCACCCGCTGAATGGCGCCAGCCCTGGCGGCTGCAGCGGTGCTCACCGTCGTCGGTGGCGTTTTCGCAGTGAAGGCGAACGACTCGCACTCCGGCGTCCTGCACCCCGCGGGCGGCTCGAGCCCGACTGCACCATCGTCGATCAGCAGGAGCTCGGGACTGTCTCCCTCGCCTCCAGTGACACCGCCGACGCGTCCCCACCGATCGGGGCCGACCGCCCCACCGAAAGGCTCCCGGAACGGCGGGGTGAAGCTCCGCCTATACGCGCTTCGGGAGAAGCTCGTCCAGCGGCTGGACGGCTCCATTGCCTCCGACCACTTCTCGGCCGGAGGCCGGGTGAGCGACGCGGTGCGAGCCATCACCTACACGTTCCCGGACGGGCACAACGTCACGGCGCAGCGGCCGTCTCGCTTGATAAGGCTTCCCGCAACGATCGCGGCCAACGGCGTCTGGTCAGTGGAATACTCCCCCACCTCCGGCCGGTTGCTCGACGGCAGCCTTGACCGGATCCAAGCGCTCGACCCACCTTGGGTGGCGGTGACGTACACCAACGGCTTCGTCGACCGGTTCCCGCTTCGTTGGCCCCGCGCGAGCTGCCGCTTCTCCAACATCCCTCTTCACCTCTGCTAGATCGCCAATGACTGCGAGTCACGTCACAGCCCGTTCACGAGATTCCGTTCACCTCTTGTGGTTGGATTTCCGGTGGCGGCGGTCGGGAAACCGACCCGTCGCCCAATCGGTAAGGGGATGGGATGTCGACGGGAGTTCTCGGTCCGCAGCGAGCCGAAGTCAACGCTCAGACGCTCCGGCAAGACAGGTGGTGGCTGCCGCCGCTGACGACATTCGTCGTCTTCCTGGCGTTCGTCATCTACTCCACCTGGCGGGCGTTCTACGGTCAGAACTACTACTCCGCGCCGTATCTCTCGCCGTTCTACTCCCCCTGCCTCACCGACTCCTGCACCAACGGCTCCTCTGACTTCGGACAGCCGTTCTCGTGGTGGCAGCTGTCGCCGGCTCTCCTGGTGTTGATCTTCCCGCTGGGCTTCCGAATGACCTGTTACTACTACCGCAAGGCCTACTACCGGGCGTTCTGGCTTTCGCCGCCAGCCTGTGCGGTGGCGGAGCCGCATGGCGCGTACACCGGTGAGACCCGCTTTCCGCTCATCCTGCAGAATCTCCACCGGTGGTTTTGGTACGCCGCGGTGCTTGTGGCCGCCGTCCTCACCTACGACACGCTCCTGACGTTCAAGGACGGCAACGGCAACTGGGGGCACATGGGCCTGGGCACGGTGATCTTCGTGGCCAACATCGTGCTGATCTGGCTTTACACCTTGTCGTGCCACTCCTGCCGGCACATCACCGGCGGTCGGCTCCGGCACTTCTCCCGGCACCCGATCCGCTACCGCCTTTGGACCTGGATCTCCAAGCTCAACCGCAAGCATGCGCAGTACGCCTGGCTGTCGCTGTTCTCCGTCGCCTTCGCCGACCTGTACGTCTACCTGCTGGCAGCAGGCGTCTTCAGCGACCCGAGGTTCTTCTAACGTCATGACCGAGCACATCCAGGCAAGTAGCGCCACCGCCGCATCGGCCGAGGCACTCTCCCGGCACCCGATGACGGGTAACCAGATGACCTCCGACCCCGTGCCGAGCGGCCACGGGTTCGAGGAGCACGAGTTCGACGTCGTCGTGATCGGCGCCGGCGGTGCGGGCCTGCGTGCCGCGATTGCGGCTCATGACGCGGGAGCGCGCACCGCGATCGTGTGCAAGTCGCTGCTCGGCAAAGCGCACACGGTGATGGCCGAGGGTGG
>JBBSHN010000056.1:0-16323 GCA_038252945.1 Propionibacteriales bacterium
GAAGATGGGTCGGTTACTAGCCTTTTCGACGGCCGCGCCTGACCCCTTCGTTGAGCCGTCACTCGTGGTTCGTTGAGCCGTCACTCGTGGTGGGTTGAGCCGTTGGTCGTGGTTCGTTGTGGCGCCGCTTTCGCGGTTGAAAGGACCTCCGCCTGGTGCCCCATGTGGGTCTGCACGTCGGATCTTGCTGCTCGGGTGCAGTAGAATCGCCCGGTTGCCTCGGCGACGGAGCGTTAGCGGCGCATCCGTGATCGACGAACGGACGCCGATGCGCGTTCCTTCGCACCGTTGCAACTTCCGTATCGAGTGCAGGCAAGCATCGTAGGAGTCAGTTCCCGTGTCGACTGAAGTGAAGATTCAAGCTGAGCCGCGCACGGAGTTCGGCAAAGGGGCAGCGCGGCGCATACGGCGACAGAACAAGGTCCCGGCTGTTCTCTACGGTCATGGGGTCGATCCCATCCACGTCTCGTTGCCAGGTCACGACCTCATGTTGGCGTTGAAGACGGCAAACGCCTTGCTGTCCATTCAATGGGGTGGCGACAGCCAGCTGGCACTGCCGAAGCAGGTGCAGCGCGATCCGATCAAAGGCTTCATCGAGCATGCCGACCTGCTGATTGTCTCTCGCGGCGAGAAGGTGACGGTCGAGGTACCGATCGTGCTCGTCGGCGAGGCATCCGCCGATGCGTTGGTCACCCTCGAGCACCCGACCGTGTCACTGCACGCTGAGGCCACCCACATTCCGGAATCGATCGAGGTGGACATCGAAGGCGCCGAGGTCGGCACCCAGATACTGGCCAAACACTTGCAGCTCACTGAGGGAGCCACACTCAGCCTGGACGAGGAAACTCTCGTCGTGCACCTCTCCGCCGCGCCGACCGCCGAGGACATCGAGGCGGAGCTCGCAGACGCCGAAGCCGACCTCGGTGTCGAGCACGACGCGCCGACCGCTGAAACCGACTTCGAGTCAGACTCCGCGGACGGTGATGAAGCCGCCGTGGGCAGCGGCGACAGTGAGGCGGCCGCGGCCCCAGCGGAGTGACGCCACGACTTTTCCCGCGGCGCCGGGAGCCTGAGTTCTCCGGCTGGATTGTTGTCGGCCTGGGCAATCCCGGCGCGTCGTACGCCCAGACCCGCCACAACGTGGGTTATCTGGTCACTGACAAGCTCGCCGTCCGCATGGCAGGCACCTGGCGATCGCACCGAGCAGGCCGAATGCTTGCGGTCGAGGGTCGGCTCGGCGGGGTACCTGGTGTGCGAACCGTGCTCGGGCGGGGCCGCTGCTACATGAATGAGTCAGGCAGGCCCGTCGCCGCGCTGCTGAAGTTTTACGGCGCACCGCCGGAGAGGTTGATTGTCGTGCATGACGAGATCGACTTGTCGTTCGGTGATCTGCGTGTGAAGTTCGGCGGTGGCGACAACGGACACAACGGTCTCAGGTCAATCCGGCGCGTACTAGGAACGGGGAACTATTACCGGGTGCGAGTCGGCGTTGATCGTGGCGAAGGCGCCGAACCGGCCGATCACGTGCTAAGTCCGTTCTCTACAGCAGAACGCAAGGATCTCGAGCGTTACGTGCAGAGGGCGGCCGATGCTGTGCAGTCCTTGGTGAGCGAGGGCCTGCAGGCGACCCAGAACGCCTTCAACCGCTGATCATCGCGGGCCCTGGGACTCGCCGGCTCGTGTGGCAGAGTCTTGCGCGTGACGCCAAACCCCTATCTCGCCACGACGGCAATCCCTGATCTTCCCGAGCCACCGGGCGACGTTGCCGCTGACGATCATCAGTTCGCGGCGTGGGCCGCCACCGTCGTAGGAGATCCGCTGCAACGCCTTCGCGAGCACGGCCGCGACGGTGAGGTGCTTGAGGGCCACGCTCTCAAAGACGCCGGGGATGCCCTCGGCCAGGCGGCGTTGATGCACTTGCTTACCAAGTACCGCCCAGTGGACGCCGTGCTCAGCGAAGAAGCCAATGACGACAAGTCACGGTTGCAAGCCGACCGGGTCTGGATCATCGACCCCCTTGACGGCACGCGCGAGTACTCCGAGCCGCCGCGCGACGACTGGGCGATCCACGTCGCGCTGTGGGAGAGAGGCGACCTGGTCGCAGGTGCGGTCGCACAGCCGGGGATGTCGACGACCTTTAGTACGGCGGACCCGCCGCACGTGCCGCCGCGGAGCAGCGAGCGGCCGCGGATCGCGGTGAGCCGCACCCGTCCGCCGGCATTCGTAGCTGCGCTGGCCGAGGAACTCGGCGCTGACCTCGTCCCAATGGGCTCAGCCGGAGCCAAGGTGATCTCGGTCGCGCGCGACGTCACCGACGCCTACGTACATGCGGGTGGGCAGTATGAGTGGGACTCCGCCGCTCCGGTCGTCGTAGCTCGGGCCGCCGGTCTCCACACGAGCCGCGCTGACGGTGCGCCACTGGCCTACAACCAAGACGACGTGCTGCTGCCTGACCTCTTGGTCTGCCGCTCGGAGTTGGCGGAGCCGATCACGTCGTTCGTCCGCCGCCTCTGGGAGGACGATCGCGGGTAAGGTCCAACCCCTACCTGGACCACTGACGCGAACGGCTCCGAAGACAGCGCTTTCCGACCTCGGCCAGCGCTAGGCAGCCAGTTGACCTTGGTCTGCCGCAGGGCCGGTCTGAGCCGGAGGTCGGACGTCGTCACCGATGGCTGCGGTTGGCCGAGCGAACCCCGCACCGGATGGTCTCGACAGGCTCGACCACCGTGAGCGCCTAGGCTGGTCGCGTCCCCCCTTTCCAAGCCGGATCTGGGGGCCGTCGTGCTGTCTCCCCGACTCAGTACCTGCCGCACTAATCCCGTTTGTTCAGCCAGCCGGACCCCCGCCGCCGCAAGGCCCGCCGTCGCAAGGACACCGTTGTCACTCTTCGCACTTACCCCGCTGGTCGCCCGGGAGCCGTCGCTGGCGCAAGCGATCGAACGCGCTCGGCAAGCGGAGTTCGCCGCACTCGACCTGACCGGCCCTTCTGCCCTACGCCCTTTTCTAGCTGCCGCGCTGACGAACTCGTCAGACCGAAACACCGCTGGCAAGACGCTCCTGGTGGTCACCGCCACCAGTCGCGAGGCAGACGATGTGGCTGCCGCCGTAGTCGACCTGACCAGCCCCTCCGCCGTCGCGGTCTATCCGGCCTGGGAGACGCTGCCGCACGAGCGGCTCTCGCCGCGCGCCGACACCGTCGGACGACGCCTCGCCGTTCTTCGCCGGCTCGTTCACCCCGACGCGGCCGACCAAAGCGAGCACTTGAAAGTCATTGTCGCGCCGATTCGCTCGGTGCTGCAGCCGCAGGTGAAAGGGCTTGCAGAGTTGGAGCCGGTCCAGCTGCATGAAGGGGACGAGGCAGATCTCGAGGACGTCGTACGCCGACTCGCCGCGGCGGCGTACACGCGCGTCGACCTGGTCGAGCGCCGCGGCGAGTTTGCCGTCCGTGGCGGCATTCTCGACGTCTTTCCCCCCACCGAGGAGCATCCGCTCCGGGTTGAGTTCTGGGGCGACACCGTCGAGGAGATCCGCAGCTTCTCAGTGGCTGACCAGCGTTCGCTCACCGCGTCGGCTGGACCGCTGTGGGCACCGCCGTGCCGTGAGCTGCTGTTGACGAACGAGGTACGAGGGCGAGCTCGCGCTCTGGCTGAGGAACACCCAGAGCTGAAGGAGATGCTCGGCAAGCTCGCCGAGGGACACGCGGTGGAGGGGATGGAGTCGTTGGCTCCCGCTCTGGTCGACGAGATGGAGCTGCTGCTCGATCTGCTGCCGACTGACGCCATGGTGTTGGTGTGCGATCCAGAACGTGTGCGCGGCCGGGCGCATGACTTGACAGCCACCAGCCAGGAGTTCCTGGACGCGTCGTGGGCAGCGGCCGCCTCAGGGGCAGCTGCACCGATCGACCTCGGCGCCGCGGCCTACCACTCCCTGGGCGACGTGCGCACCCGAGCCTTGCGGCGCGGGATGTCGTGGTGGTCGCTGTCACCGTTCGGCTTTGGAGAATCCGCGGACTCCGAAACTCCGGACTCGCTGCAGTTGAACTTTTCTGCGGCGCCGAACTACCGCGGTGACACCGAAGCGGCTGTGGGCGACATCAGGAGCGCCATCGGACGAACTGAGCGCGTGGTGTTGGTCACCGAGGGGCATGGCACGGGTGAGCGGCTCGTCGAGGTGCTGCGCGAGCACGACGTACCGGCGCGTCTGACGGCTGTCCTGGACGAGGAGCCGGACGTCGGCGTCGTCGAGGTAGTGCAGGGTGGCCTCGTCCATGGGCTGCTCGCGCCGGCAGTCCGGCTCGTGGTTCTGACCGGTGACGACCTCACCAGCGTGCGCGCGACCAAGGATGCCCGGCGGATGCCTTCGCGGCGCCGCCAACAGATCGATCCGCTCGAGCTGCGCACCGGTGACTACGTCGTTCACGAGCAGCACGGTGTCGGTCGCTATGTCGAGATGCTGAAACGCACAGTTGGCGGTGCGACCCGCGAGTACCTTCTCATCGAGTACGCGCCTTCGAAGCGCGGACATCCGCCGGACAGGCTCTTCGTGCCGACCGATCAGCTCGATCAGGTGACGCGGTACGTCGGAGGGGAGCAGCCGTCGCTTGACCGCCTGGGCGGGGCCGACTGGGGCAAGCGCAAAGGCAGAGCGCGCAAGGCGGTTCGCGAGATCGCCGCGGAGCTGATCAAGCTGTATGCCGCCCGGCAGGCCACCAAGGGGCATGTGTTCGGACCAGATACACCCTGGCAACGTGAGCTCGAGGACGCGTTCCCGTACGTCGAGACTCCCGACCAGCTCGCCAGCGTCGATGAAGTGAAGCGCGACATGGAACAGCCGGTGCCGATGGACAGACTGATCTGCGGCGACGTCGGCTACGGCAAGACCGAGATCGCCGTGCGAGCCGCCTTCAAAGCTGTTCAGGAAGGCAAGCAGGTCGCCCTTGCCGTACCGACGACGCTCTTGGTGCAGCAGCACCAGCAGACCTTCGCCGAACGCTTCTCCGGATTTCCGGTCAACGTGCGGTCCCTCAGCAGGTTCCAGACCGACCGAGAAGCGACCGAAGTCGTCGACGGCCTACGCGCCGGCACCGTCGACGTCGTCATCGGCACGCACCGGCTGTTCAATCCCGACGTGAAGCTGAAGGACCTCGGATTGTTGATCGTGGACGAGGAGCAGCGGTTCGGAGTCGAGCACAAGGAGGCGCTCAAGCGCCTGCGGACCTCAGTCGACGTCTTGAGCATGTCGGCCACACCGATTCCGCGGACCCTCGAGATGGCCATCACGGGCATCCGGGAGATGTCGACCATCATGACGCCGCCAGAGGAGCGGCATCCTGTCCTCACGTTCGTCGGCGGGTACGACACCGCACAGGTGACGGCCGCGATCCGCAGGGAGCTGCTGCGCGAAGGCCAGGTGTTCTACGTCCACAACCGTGTACAGAGCATCGACAAGGCCACGTCGCGGCTGCGTGAGCTGGTGCCGGACGCGCGGATCACCACGGCACATGGGCAGATGCCCGAGCATCAACTCGAGCAGGTCATGATCGACTTTTGGGAGGGCAAGGCAGACGTTCTCGTCTGCACAACGATCGTGGAGGCCGGTCTTGACGTCTCGAACGCGAACACGCTGATCATCGAACGTGCAGACCTGTTGGGGTTGTCCCAGTTGCACCAGCTACGCGGCCGGGTCGGTCGAGGCGCCGAGCGTGCCTATGCGTACTTCTTGTATCCGCAGGAGCGGCCGCTCACCGAGACAGCACATGACCGGCTTGCGACCATCGCGCAGCACGCGGATCTCGGCGCCGGTATGGCGGTGGCCATGAAGGATCTGGAGATCCGTGGGGCCGGGAACCTGCTCGGTGGGGAGCAGTCCGGCCACATCGCCGACGTGGGCTTCGACCTCTACGTGCGGCTGGTCGGTGAGGCAGTCGCTGAGTACCGCGGTGACCGTCCACTCGAGGAGCCGGAAGTGCGCATCGAGCTGCCGGTCGACGCCCACCTGCCGCACGACTATGTACCTAGTGAGCGGCTGCGACTAGAGATGTACAAGCGGCTCGCCGAAGTTAGGTCCGACGCACAGGTGGAAGAAGTGCGGTCGGAGCTGTTGGACCGCTACGGCCCGCCGCCTGCCGTCGTCGACAATCTGCTCGCCGTCGCGGCCCTTCGGGTCAAGGCGAGATCGGCAGGGGTCACGGAGATCAACACGCAAGGTAGCTACGTGCGGTTCGCGCCTCTCGACATACCTGATTCGGTCCGCGTCCGGCTGTCGCGGCTCTACCCCCGCAGTGTGGTAAAGCCGGCTCTGCGCAGCATCCTGGTGCCTCGACCGACCACCGCCCCGGTCGGTGGAAAGCCGGTGCGCGACGTCGCCGTACTAGATTGGGCCGGCCGTGTGATGGAGGACGTCGTGCCCGTTCGTTCCGCCGCCTGAGGAGTGAATCGTGAGCCCATTGCGAGCCGCACAGCGCTGCCCGGCTGGGTCGCTTGCGCCCACTCCGGTCGGCGCGAGTAAGGCCCTCCGGCCTTCGCTGCGCTCTTTGACGGCCCTTCGGGTCATCACCTGCTCCTTTTTTCGGCACGTTCCCAGCCGCTCGAAGCGAATGGCGGCGGCCGTGCTCGCGGTCGTTTTCCTCACGGGGTGCGGGCCGAACTTCCACCCGGGAGATGCTGCGGTGGTCAACGGACAGGCGATCAGGGCTAACCAGGTTGATGACTTGGTGCTTGCGGCTTGTGACTACTCCGCTCAGAATCGGGTGTCTCAAAACGGCACACTGCCGACGCAGAGCACGGCGAACCTGCGGCTCGCCATCACCCAAGCCCTGATCCAGTTCCAGCTCATCGACCAGGTGGCCCACCAGCAGGGGCTCAGCGTCAGCGACGCTCGCATTGCTCAGTTGATGGGCGGCTCTCCGATTCCCTCCGGAGTCTCAGGGCAGCACCGACAGCTGCTGGCGCAGTTCCTGCGCGATTCGGCGAAAGCCCAGCTACAGCAAGCCGTCATCGGTGCGCACCTGCACCATCCCAACATCACCACCGACGCGAAGGTCAGCAAGACTGATATTCCGTTGGCCACCCAGTACCTGAACAAGTTCTTCGCCAAGCAGTCGGTGATCGTCGACCCGGGTTTCGGCAAGTGGACCGGCACGAAACTTGTCCCGTCATCCGGTTCCCTTTCCTATCCGGTCTCGACCACGCCTCAGCCCGGCCAGTCCACACCAGACCTGCAGAGCTTGCCCGCATCGCAGGTGTGCGGCTGAGCGTCGTGGCCGACGCGGCTGGCAGCTCCCCAACATCGGACGGTGTCCGCTGCGCTGGTTCTGCGGGTTGTCTGGGGAAGCGTCTGCTCGACCTCGTGCAGGTGATGGACCGGTTACGGCGCGAGTGTCCCTGGGACCAGAAGCAAACTCATGCTTCACTCGTGCGCTATCTCGTCGAGGAGACCTACGAGGTCATCGACGCACTCGATAGCGGTGATCCTGACCTGCTGCAAGAGGAGCTTGGGGATCTGCTGCTGCAGGTGGTCTTCCATGCCAGGATCGCCAGCGAATCCGGCGAACAAGCCTTCGACATCGACGACGTGGCGGCGGGAATCGTGAACAAGTTGGTCTCCCGGCATCCGCACGTCTTCGCCGACCTCGCCGTCGCTGATGCCGCGGAGGTCGAACGCAACTGGAGCGCGCTCAAGGCGCAGGAAAAGACGCGAAAGTCGCCGCTGGACGGCATTCCCTCCGGCCTGCCGGCGCTGAGCCTTGCCGACAAGGTCGTCTCCCGGCTCCGTATGGCCGGGGTCGACGTAGCTTCGAAGTTCGACCGTCAGCCCGATCAGACGAAGGAGACGGATGCAGTTGACAGCGAGCAGTCAGTGGGGGACGCCCTGTTCCGGATCGCTGCCCGAGCCTCGGCAGCCGGCGTCGACCCCGAGCAAGCGCTGCGTCGGCGCGTGACTCGTGAGATGCATGATGCACGAGATGCTTCTCAGCGTGCCCTTCCCTCCGCAGTCGATTCGCCCGGTTAGGCTGACGAAAATCCCCGGTCCGGTCAAGGAGCTGAGCAGTGGCGTACATCGAGGCGGTTGGGGCCCGCGAGATTCTCGACTCGCGAGGCAACCCGACGATTGAGGTCGAGGTGATGCTTGACGACGACACGATCGCACGTGCCGCGGTGCCCTCGGGGGCCTCAACCGGCCAGTTCGAAGCCGTCGAGCTGAGAGACGGCGATCACCGGTACGCCGGAAAGGGCGTCGGCAAGGCGGTCGAGGCCGTGAACGGCGCTCTTCAACAGGCTCTGCTCGGACTCCCCGCTGATGAGCAGCGGGTGATTGACCAGACGCTGCTGGACATTGACGCCACCCCGAACAAGTCCCGCCTGGGTGCGAATGCGATTCTCGGAGTTTCGCTTGCCGTGGCGCGAGCCGCCGCGGAGTCAGCCGGCCTACCGTTGTTTCGCTATGTGGGCGGACCCAACGCCCATCTGCTTCCGGTGCCGATGATGAACATCCTGAACGGCGGCGCACACGCAGACACCAACGTCGACGTACAGGAGTTCATGGTGGCTCCGATCGGCGCGCCGACCTACACGGAGGCCCTCGAGCTTGGCGTCGCCGTGTATCACGCCCTCAAAGGCGTGCTGAAGTCCGAGGGGTTCGCGACCGGCCTTGGAGATGAAGGCGGTTTTGCACCGGACCTTCCATCCAACCGGCAGGCACTCGACCTCATCGCCACCGCCGTCGACAAGGCGGGACTGAATCTCGGCAGCGACGTCGCGCTCGCACTGGATGTCGCAGCCACGGAGTTCTACGACGAGCAAAGCGGTCAGTATCGCTTCGAGCGGCACGACAAGTCAGCCGAGCAGATGACGGACTACTACAACGAGCTACTGTCTGCCTACCCGATCGTCTCAATCGAAGACCCGCTCAGCGAGCAGGACTGGGACGGCTGGGTTTCACTCACCGAGACGCTCGGTGACGCGGTACAGGTGGTGGGCGACGACGTGTTCGTGACGAACGTCGACCGGCTGCGGGAAGGGATTCGGCGGCGCGCCGCGAACGCGCTGCTCGTCAAAGTGAACCAGATCGGGACCCTCACCGAGACACTCGATGCGGTCGACTTGGCCTCCCACAACGGCATGCGGTGCATGATGAGCCATCGGTCGGGTGAGACCGAAGATACGACCATCGCGGATCTCGCGGTGGCAACCAACTGCGGGCAGATCAAAGCAGGTGCTCCAGCGCGCTCAGAGCGTGTCGCGAAGTACAACCAGCTCCTGCGCATCGAGGAGGAACTCGGCGACGCGGCCCGGTACGCCGGGAGGAGCGCCTTCCCGCGGTACGCAGCCCGCTGACATGCCGGTGTCAACGCGGCGTCATACGCCGAGCACATCCGGTGCGCGGAGCGGGCGAGCAGGCCGCCGGCCTCCCTCGCAACGGCCTGCCCCACGCAGCGCGCGAGCCGTTGCCAACTCTGACAGCGCGGCCAGCGCCTCAGCGAAGCCCAAGCTGACCGGCCGGGCGGCGGTTTTGCTGTTGGTGGTGGCGGTGCTCGGTGTGTCGTACGCGTCCAGCGTGCGAGCGTGGCTGCAGCAGCGCAGCGACATCCACACCTATGCCGCACAGGTCGCGGCCAGTCGGACGGACATCGCGTCGCTGACGCAAATGAAGCAGCGGCTGCACGACCCCGCCTACCTGCACACCCAGGCTCGGGAGCGCTTTGGCTGGCTGATGCCTGGCCAGACCGGTTACCGCGTCATCGACGCGTCTGGTCGGATGTGGAAGACCGCAGGCCAGCTGGCCCCGCCGACGCCGGCGACTGCCGCGACGCATCAGGAGTGGTGGGACCGAGCCTGGAAGAGCGTGGTTGCCGCGGGTGGTACTCCGGGCGCCTCGGCCAGCGAGCGGGCGTTTCACCGGCGGCATCAGGCTCACGTCGTCGAACACATCGGGAAGCTCCCGAAGTACCGGCCGCCGCCCGGGCGAACTCCGCACGAATGGTTCATGCCCGACAGCTCCCAGGGCGTTCCGGGGCGTTGAGTAAACGGCTGTCTCGGCGGGACGTCGAGGTGGTCTCCGCTCAGCTCGGTCGCCACCCCCGAGACATCGTCGACGTAGCGCACCGCTGTCCGTGTGGTCACCCGGACGTAGTGACAACCTCGCCCCGACTCAGTGACGGGACTCCGTTTCCCACGCTGTACTACCTCACGTGCCCGCGAGTGGTGACTGAGGTTGCAACGTTGGAGGCGTGCGGTCTCATGGCGGAGCTTCAGCGGCGACTGAACGAGAACTCCTCGCTCTCCGGACGCTATCGCGCTGCCCACCGGGCCTACCTTGCAGAAAGGTCGCGCTTAGGCGACGTACCGGAGATCGCTGAGGTCTCGGCTGGCGGCATGCCTGACCGAGTGAAGTGTCTGCATGCCCTCGCGGCTCACTCTCTCGCGGTCGGGCGCGGCGTGAATCCCGTAGGCGACGAGGTGCTGGCATCATTGTCGGACTGGTGGCGAGGCGGCTCGTGTGTTGACGGCTCGTCGGGCGAGGGAACCGGCGAGTGATTCGGATTGGCGCCATCGACTGCGGCACGAACTCGCTGCGGTTGCTCGTCGCCGATGTCGACCGGGCCGGAAGCCTCATCGAAGTTGAGCGCCGTACGACGATCGTGCGGCTCGGCCAGGGGGTCGACCAGACCGCCGAATTCGCTCCGGAGGCGCTACGGCGGACGTTCGCCGTACTCGAGGACTACGCGCGTGACCTCCAGCGACTTCGTGTGCAACGGACCCGGTTCGTCGCCACGTCTGCTGCGCGCGACGTGGCGAACCGCCAGGAGCTCTTCGACGGGGTGACCAGGTGCGTCGGGATCGTGCCGGAAGTCATCAGCGGCGATGAAGAGGCGAGGCTGGCGTACGCCGGCGCTACCCGCGAGCTCGAAAACGACCCAGCCATCCAGACGCCGATCGTCGTATGCGATATCGGCGGCGGGTCGACGGAGCTCGTTCGGCGCTCACCACAGGAAGGTTCGGTGGTAGGCGGCTCGATGAATGTGGGATCTGTCCGGCTGACCGAGCGGCACCTGCGCGATGATCCTCCGCTCGCGTCCCAGGTGGACGCGGCCGTCGATGATGTCGAGCTCGCCCTGCGGCGGATCGACCTGCCGTTGACAGAGGTCGGCACGCTTGTGGGAGTGGCGGGAACGGTCACGACGATCGCGGCGTTCGCGCTGGGGTTGACCTCGTATGACCGCTCGCGGGTACATCTGGCGCGGTTGCCGACGGGAGACGTGGTACGCGCAACCGACGACCTGCTAGCCCTGTCGGTGGCAAAGCGGCGAGTGCTCCCGTTCATGCAGCCGGGTCGAGCCGATGTCATCGCGGGAGGCGCCATCGTGCTCGCGACCATACTTCGCCATCTCGCGATTGCCGATCTGCTCGTATCCGAACACGACATCCTCGACGGCATCGCCTGGTCCATCGCCTAAGACCAGTTCCGCCACAGGTTGTCAGACGCTAAGCGACCGATGGGCCGCGGAGCCTCCGACAGGTCGCTAGGGTTCACGGCCGTAGACGCTTGCAAGCAGATCGCGCAGCGGATGCCACACAGCTGGTGAGGCAGCCAGCACATCTCCGGAGGGCGGCCAGCTGCGCTCGGTGGGTCCGTCGAGGTCGCCGACGAGACCCCCGGCCTCATGAACAAGCAGAAGCCCCGCCGCACCGTCCCACGGCTGAAGGCCAGGAGACCAGACCGCGTCAGCGCGTCCGGCTGCCACATTGGCCAGCGCTACCGCGGCGCTGCCGCTTCGTTGAAGGTCGCGGACATTGCCCAGCAGCGCGCCGACCATGGCTGCGGCCCGGTCTCGCTGCGGCCCCGGGCGGCCGAAGTACGCCTCGACCAACACGTGTACCAGGTCATCGGGCTGACTGACCTGCAGAGACTCGTCCTTCACCCAGGCACCGCGGCCAGCCGCGGCGATGCTCACCCGGTGATGCGCGGGCTCGGCGACCACGCCGGTGAGAACTCCGCCGTCAGGACCTGCCGCAGCCACGCTGACCGCCCAGCCGCATCGCCCGTACAGGTAGCTGGTGGTGCCGTCGATGGGGTCAACAAACCAGGTGACTCCGCTCGAGCCCGAGGATGGAGGGTGCTCTTCTCCGACGATCGCGTCGTCGGGTCGCAGCTGATGCAAGGCCTGGCGGATGGCGCTTTCGGTTTCGACGTCTGCTCGGGAGACAAGATCTCGGGGACTTGTCTTCTCCCGAACGTTGCGTTCCGCCCCCCTGCCTTGCCAGTACGTCGCGATCTTCGCGCCAGCTGTGGCCGCTTCATAGGCGGCTTGGGTCAGCTCGTCGATATCCATGGGGCCTTTCATTCGGAGTCTCGATGCCGCGTTCCGCCCTCGGCTTCGGTCGTCAACGGCTCACCCTATGGTGAACGCGTGACCAAAACCCGACTTGCCCATCCGGTCACCGGACACACCTTTGCGAGCCCTGTGCCGCCGGGCTCCGGCTGGCCAGGAGACCTCGCCAAGCCCTTGACACCAGTCGCTGCCAGTGCGGACGACGTACGAAGGCTGACTGTGAAAGCGCCGGATCTTCCCGCGCTGACCGCAACGAGCTCTGTCTGCCGCGCCTGCCCTCGGCTGGTGGCATGGCGCGAGGCGGTAGCGGCGGACAAGCGCAAGGCTTTCGCCGAGGAGCCGTATTGGGGCCGTCCGGTCACCGGCTGGGGCAGCGAGCGACCTACCGTCGTGATGGTCGGGCTGGCACCGGCGGCTCACGGCGGAAACCGGACATGGCGGATCTTCACCGGCGACAGGTCGGGGGACTGGCTGTTTGCCTCGCTGCATCGGGTCGGTATGGCGATGCAAGCCACCAGCGTGGCGGCCGGTGACGGCCAACAGCTCGTTGACGCTCGGATGGTGGCTTCGGTGCGTTGTGCTCCTCCGGACAACGCTCCCACACCTCTTGAGCGCGACAGCTGCGCCGGGTGGCTTGATGCCGAGCTGCGTCTGATACTTCCGTGCGCCAGAGCAGTCGTCTGCCTCGGCGGCTATGCCTGGGACAGCGTGGCCCGGGCGATGACGCGGCTGGGGTTCGACGTCCCGAGACCGCGGCCTCGGTTCTCGCACGGCGCCAGCTATGAAGTCGACCGGCTGCACGTCATCGGCAGCTACCACCCAAGCCAGCAGAACACGTTCACCGGCAAGCTGACCGAGCGCATGCTCGACGAGGTTCTCGCGGAGGCGAACCAGCTGGCGGGAAATTCCGCGTGACCGCTCGTCATGTCGTCGTCGCTGGCGGAGGGTACGTCGGCCTCTATACCGCGCTGGGTCTGCGAAAAGCGGTGCGCGAGGGTGCCGCGAGGGTCACGGTGGTGGAGCCGAGATCAGCTATGACGTACCAACCATTTCTTCCCGAGGCGGCCTCGGGATCACTGGAGCCGCGTCACGTCGTCGTGTCATTGCGCCGGACGTTGCGCCATTGCGAGGTCATCACCGGGCGGGTCACCCGGGTTCGACACAGCGACCGAACTCTCCGCGTCGAGCCGATCGAGGGGCCGTCGTACGACGTCGCCTACGACGACCTCGTCGTCGCTCTCGGCTCGGTGGCTCGCACGCTCCCCATTCCAGGGCTGGCCGAGCACGGACTTGGCTTCAAACAGATTGAGGAAGCGATCTTGCTGCGCAATCACGTCCTCGACCGGTTCGACGTCGCCGCGTCGGTACAGGATGCGGCGACACGTCGGCAGGCGCTCACGTTTGTGTTCGTCGGCGGCGGATACGCCGGTGTAGAGGCGCTTGCCGAGATAGAGGACATGGCCCGGTTCGCGGCCGGCTTCTACGACTCGGTGACCGCCGAGCAGCTGCGCTTCGTCCTCGTTGAGGCGACCGACCGCATTCTTCCGGAGGTCGAAACCGACCTCGGCCGCTACACGGTCGACCGACTGAGGGAGCGCGGCATCGAGGTGCTGCTCAACACGCGTCTGCAGTCGTGTGTCGACAAGCACGTGATCTTGTCCGACGGGAGCCGATTCGACGCAGACACCATCGTATGGACCGCCGGTGTTCGCGCCAATCCGGTCTTGACGGACACCGACTTGCCCCTGGACGACAAGGGCCGGATACGGACGCTTGCCACCCTGCAGGTCGATGGTGTGGCCGATGCATGGGCAGCGGGGGACTGCGCGGCCGTACCCGATCTCAGTGCAGCGCCAGGGAGGTTGTGCTCACCAAGCGCCCAGCATGCCGTACGCCAGGCCAGAAAGCTGGCCAGCAATCTGACTTCCGTGCTGCACGGCGAGTCCGCCACGCCGTACTCCCACAAGTACGTCGGATCAGTTGCCAGCCTCGGCCTGTACAAGGGGGTTGCGCAGGTCTACGGCATAAAACTGCGGGGCTTCCCCGCATGGTTCATGCACCGCACTTACCACATGAGCCGGATGCCGACGTTCAACAAAAAAGTGCGCGTCGTACTGGATTGGACGCTCGCCCTCTTCTTTCGGCGTGACATCGTGTCCCTCGGCTCTCTGCAACATCCGCGCGACGACTTTCGCCGCGCCACGGAGTAGCCCCCCACCGTCCGGACGTTTCCCATGCCGACGTTGCGGGCTCCTCGTCCGCATGGCGAATCTGCGGTGCTGACGGTGCATCCGCAACGTCCGCATGGCAAACCCCGGGAGGGTGGCGGATCGCCCAATTGCCTGATCAGGGGGCGGCTCCTCCTACGATGTCGGCGAAGCCCCCGTATCCCAACCGGTAGAGGACGCACCCTTAAAAGGCGCTCAGTGTGGGTTCGACTCCCACCGGGGGCACGATGTGATCTCTCAAGACATAGGAAACCGGTGAACCCACGGGTGAGCCGGTTTTGTCATGTGCGGGTGGGTCTTTGGGTTTGCCGGTGGGCTGGTAGTCGCGGTCGGGGTCGAGGGTCAGGTCTCGTAGCAGTTCACCGGTGAGTGCGTTGATGACTCTGATCTGGAGGTCCTGGATGAGCATGATGACGTGGGTTCGGGCGTGAGTTCGGCCGATGCCGAGGTGGTGGAGTTTGCCGTTGTGTCGCAAGGTGACGACGCCGGAGTCGTCGATGCGGTCGTGGCGTATCCGGTCATGGGTGTCGGCGTCGCGGGTGGGTCCTGGCAGTGCCTTGGGCAGTGATTGGTAGATCGTCGCGGGGGTGGCCCGGTGTGGCAGCGACCGGTGTGGCCGGTGTTGGTTGTAGGTCTGGACGAAGATGTCGATGAGGTTTTGTAACTGGGTGAGTGTTGTTGGCTGGGCGGGTTGAGCGCGTAGCCACTTCTTCAGCGTCTGCTGGAACCGTTCCACTTTGCCGCAGGTGCCGGGGTGGTTGGGTCGGGAGTTCTTCTGGGTCACGTGGAGGCGGCGCAGTTCGTGCTCGAGGGAGGTTCTGCCGCCCCGGCCACCGGCGAAGCGGACGGTGTAGACCATGCCGTTGTCGGTCAAGGTGGACGCCGGGATCCCGTGCCGGGCGATCGCTTGGCGGAATGAGCTGAGCACGATCGGGCCGGTGACCCGATGGTGGGCGGTGGTGCGGAACACATAGCGGGAGCAGTCGTCGAGCCAGCTGATGATCTGTGTGTCTGGTCCGATATTTTCCTCGGTGTCGCCTTCTCGGGCGAGGTGTGCAGTGCCAGGACATACCTGACGGGTATGTGACAAGACATTCCTGACACCTGATCGCTGTTGGTCGAGGGTTCGGCCATGGCAGAGATGGTGGCTTGTATGGATGTTCGGATCGCCGTGGCGTTCTTCGAGCAGGAGAGTCCAGTGACGAGTGTGCGGGCGTTTTGTCGTCAGCACAACATCAGTTCACAGACGTTCTATGTGTATCGGCGCCGGTTCTGCAAGGAGGGCTTAGAGGGTCTGGTCCCGCGGTCGCGGCGACCGTTGTCGTCCCCGACGGTGACGCCACCAGACATGGTCGCGTTGCTGGTGGCCAAACGCGCTGAGCTCACTGCCGCCGGTTGGGACTGCGGCGCGTCACCACCAGCGAGGACGGCGCCGGTTGGCTGGCGTTCTTCCGTGGGCTGACGGCCCGCGGCCTGTCTGGCGTCAAGCTCGTCACCTCCGACGCTCACGCCGGCCTGGTCGCCGCGATCGGCGCCACCCTAAGTGGTGCTGGCTGGCAACGGTGTCGCACCCACTTCGCCGCGAACCTCATGTCGGTCAGCCCGAAGGCTCAATGGGGCTGGGTCAAGGCGATGCTGCACTCGATCTACGACCAGCCAGACGCCGAAGCGGTGCACGCCCAGTTCGACCGCGTCGGAGACGCCCTGACCGAGAAGTTGCCCGCAGTCGCGGAGTACCTCGAAGAAGCTCGCACCGACATCCTC
>JBBSHN010000057.1:0-15953 GCA_038252945.1 Propionibacteriales bacterium
GCAAACTCCTTCGCCATTGCACGCAGCCCGCCGTCGTCGACGCCTTGCACGCCTTGCTCAAAGAACGCGTGATTGTCGGCGGGGCCACAGTAGCCGTGGTGGTTGGGCGGGAAGGCGTAGCGGGCGAACAGCACCGGGCCACGAACCCGAGCGCTCCGGACCCGGTGGCCCACAGTCGCGGGGTCGCCCCCCCGAAGGGTGGCCCCAGGGGGCCGTGGCGACATCGTCTCGATGCTCATCGTGGCTCCAACCTACTCATTCCGGTCTCGACCACGATCAACGGCTGACCGCTGACGGTGGCCCGGTCGCCAGCCACCTCGGTGACCGTTCCCCAATTTCTTGGCGGGCACAGTTGCCGGACCCATGTGACCGGCTCGTCAGTCTCGAACTGATCCACCGAAACGATGGACCAGACGGCTCCAGGTAGGGGATTCCTCATCGTGGTCTGCACCACGTCATCTGCACCCACTGCGACACCGTCATCGACGAACGCCGACGGGTATACCGCCTCTCCCAGCGCGTACTCGAAAGAAGCCGTTTTTCCTGACCCCAACGCGGCGCCTCCTACCTGTCGCCCGACGTGTCCAGAGCCGTGGTGTCGTCGGCTGCGCGGCGTCGCCGGTACGGACTCGAGCGCTGCGACAGCTGCGATTTCGTCCTCGTCGACAACGCCCAGGTGGCGAAGCTCGATCCGCAGGGAGCGGCGGTCGCCCTCAGTCGCCGCCAGCGAACGCATAGCAGACATGATTTGACGCAGCATTGATCCCGACGGCTTAGCCTCGAAAGTCTCAATGGCCCTGCAGACGAGGAGCGCCACCTGCCAATCGGAATCCGCGTAGTACACCGCCTGCCCAGACGTCCGTAGCGACTCATACCACTGGCGGGCCAGCCCGGTGACCCAGTCCGGGCATGGTGGCCCCAGCGGTGCAGCAGTGTGGTTAGGTGTCCGGTCGATCCGGGCCTTGTTGCGGCGGCGGCGCTCATCCGAACGCTTCGGGGTAGGACCACGGGTCATTGGGCTCCATTGCGGCTCCATGTCGCCCGCACGTCAACGGCGCCGTGTACGAGGCGGTGGTGCCACCTCGCGCAATGCTCGCCACGCTGACCGGAGCGTCGGACCTTCGCTCGGAAACCGAGGTCGTGGTGGACACCCGCGGCCTGTCAATCCAGGAGCACCGATGCGTGTGGGAGTTCCGCCTCCTGCGGACTCTGTGCGGACTACAGCCACCACCTGAACACGTAAGGGCAGGTCAAAGCATGTAAGGCGGGTGAGCCGACTCGTAGGCCGGATTCTGTTGGGAGCGAGCCGTTGCCGGCCCACTCTGAGCAGCCATCCATCTGCGCGCGCCGTTGCCGACGCGCTGGTGCGACCTACCCGCAGACTCCGACGGGCCGCCGTACCGGTGCGTGAGGCACCTACGCCTGCGCAGGCCACCAACTTGCGCCGGTGGCCCTTCTTGGTCTTGCTCCAGGTGGGGTTTGCCTAGCCGCGCCGGTCGCCCGGTGCGCTGGTGGTCTCTTACACCGCCGTTTCACCCTTACCCGCACCCCGACACGTGCGCCGAGGCCGCTGGCGGTCTGTTCTCTGTGGCACTGTCCCGCGAGTTACCTCGGGTGGGCGTTACCCACCACCTTTGCCCTGCGGAGTCCGGACCTTCCTCGACGAAGCGGTACGACGTCAATGTCGTCCCGCCTCACCGCGACCGCCCGGTCGGCTCACCCGCCGCAGCAGTTTATCGCGATGGATCCATCCCCGACTACACGTGCAACAAAAAGCCGGCAGAGGACAATTTCTGTGAACACGCTGCGCCCGACGAGTGGTGAAGACCGACTCATTCGGTCACGGCTTCATCAACGCGACTCGTGCGGCAGTTTCTTTGCCACAAAACGCCGTCAGGCGAGCTCGAACAGCACACGGCGCTGGGTTAAGTCCGCTTCGACCAGCTTGACGTGGACTTCCTGTCCGAGCGGAAGGCTGCCCGACTTCGCCTCCACAGGAGCCTCGACGGCCGGGTCGTGGAGCATGACCGACCCTTGGGAGGACTCCTTCTCGTCCATGTCGGTGATGACGCCCTCAAACGTTCGGCCCACGTCGTGGCGCAGCATCCCAGCCTCCACCAGGTCGAGAATGGCACGCTCGAACTGGTGCGCTCTGCGGTCGGACTCCTCCATTGCCTTCGGCAGATCACGCAGCCCCGACCGCACCCACCCCGGAACATCCCGGTCTGCGCACAACGCCACCGCGATCTCGCCGGCGTACCGGTCGACGAGGCGCCGCAGCGGCGCGGTGACATGCGCGTACTCCGCCGCGATGGCTGCGTGCTCGACATGTTCGGGCACCCCGCCATCGAACGCGACGTACCCCGCGCCACGCAGGAGCGACGTACAGGCAGTCAGCATGGCGGCAGCCGCGGGCGTATTCGGGTCGAGCGAGCGGATGAAATCGGCGTAGGTCCACTCCGCCGGCCAGTGGAGTCTCAGCGCAGCAGCCGTGCGACGCAGCCGGCTCACGGCGAAGCTCGGTGGCGCCGGCAGCGTGCGGATCACGCCGACATCGCCGTACAGCATGATCTGAGCCGCCGCCATCCCGGTGAGCAGGGAGATTTGAGCGTTCCACTCCTCGACCGGCAGCAGTTGCCTGTACTGCAGGGACCACCCGTCCTTGCCGACCACCACCTCTTGCTCTGGCAGCTGAAGGTTGACCCCACCGCGGTCTCGCTCCCGCTCGAGCCGCAGCTTGCCCACTTCGCGAAGCAGCAGCAGGCTCTCGTCTGCGGTTCCAGAGTCGATCTCCGCTTGGGCACCCGCATAGTCAAGACGCGCCCTGCTGCGCACGCGGGCGCGCTCGACGGTGACCTTGGTCGACTCTCCCCCGTCGTCAAGATCGAGGCTCCACAGCAGTGCCGGCCGCAGCTGGTTTGGCAGCAGACTCGCAGCACCCTCCGACAGTTCCGGGGGATGCAGTGCGATGCGATGGTCGGGTGCGTACAGCGTCTGACCGCGTCGATGTGCCTCGATGTCCAGCGGCCCTCCTGGCTCGACGAACGTTGCAACATCCGCTATCGCGTAGTGCACGCGGTACCCGCCGGGCGTTCGCTCCAAATGCAGCGCCTGGTCAAGGTCCATGGAGCCCGGCGGATCGATCGTGACGAACGAAATGTCCGTGCGGTCGAGGTCGGGCAGCACCGGATTCACAGCCGCCTGCTCGGCGGCGGCCTGAACGTCGGGCGAGAAGTCCTCATTGACCTCGAGCTCTCCCTCGATCGCCCGAAGCCCTTCACGAAGCTCGAAGCTGTCTTGCCCCTGCTCCACCTGCAGCGTCCGTCGCGGCACGTCGTGCTCCTCCTCGGGTTCAGCCGCCTCCGTCCAGCCGGCCCTTCACCCTAGACGTGGACGCGCGGGACGCACCTGGGCTAGGCGCCGAAAGCTGGTGGAGAACCGAGTCTCCGGACTCGTAGAACGACACCACCGTTAGGGACGCCGGGGAAACGAGCATGCGGTGCAGGCAGTGCAGCGGAGCTTCGAGGCAGGCGCGCACCACGAGCTTGATCGGGTTGACGTGACTCACGATGACAACCGTCTTACCCGCGTACGCCGACAGCGTGCTCTGAAGCTCCGCCTCGACCCGTTGCTGCGCCTCGGCAATCGACTCACCGTCTGGTGGTCGGGCGTCCGCGAAATCGAGCCAGGAGTCCAGCTCACCAGGCCACTGCTCTCGCACCTGTTGAAGAGTCAGCCCGTCCCATGCGCCGAACGCGCATTCGCGGTAGCCGTCGGCGACGACCACCGGCAGCCCGATCTCCGCAGCGATGAGGTCGGCGGTCTCCCGCGCCCGCCGCATCGGAGAGGTGAGCACCGCGTCAACAGAGGAGGCGGCCAGTGTTTCGGCGGCACGGCGCACCTGTTCCCTCCCCCCGTCGTTGAGTCCGGGATCGCCCCCACCTGGGCCGCAGAACACGCGAGCCACCGTGTTCGCCGTCTGGCCGTGCCGCACCAGCATGAGCGTCGTGGCCGGTCCGAGCGCATCGCTCCAGCCCGGCATCGGGTTGCGCGCGGAACTCGTGGGCACAGCCTTGGCGCTCCCCGCACTGGCCGCGGACTCCACCTCCGACGGCTCCGGTCGCTCCGTTGGCTGAGCGGCGCTGCCGGTGGTATCGGGGAACCGACCCGGCTCATCGTTGTTCGGCGGCGAGCCATCAGACGGGCTACCACTGTCCGGCGAAGCGGTGTAGGTCTCTCCGCGGGCTGCGGCATCCATGGCGAGATTGGCCAGCCGGTCGGCGTCTGCGTTGAGCGCGCGCGGAACCCAGGTCCATCGAGTGCGCGGCGGAGCCAGTCGCTGCGCCGTGAGCGCCAGCGGTCGCAGATCTGGATGCTTGATCTTCCAGCGGCCCGCCATCTGCTCGACGACGAGCTTGGAGTCCATCCGCACCTCGAGGTCGGCGCTGGGCGCATGCTGGGCCCACAACTCCAGTCCGGCAACCAGACCTCGGTACTCCGCGACGTTGTTAGTGGCGCGTCCGATCGACGCGGCGGCTTCGGCAATCACGTCACCGCTGGCTGCGTCTTTCAGCACGGCGCCGTAGCCGGCCGGCCCGGGGTTTCCGCGGGATCCACCGTCCGCCTCCACGACCACGCGCCGAGCGGCACCTCCAGCTACCACGTCAGAGCCCGGAGGCGGCTGTTCGCACCAGGATCCGATCGCACTCCTCGCAACGCACCACCTCGTCGTCGGGCGCCGTCGCGATGCGGGCAAGCTCCCTGGCTCCGACATCCAGTCGGCAGCCGCCGCACCGCTTCTGCCGCAACTCCCCGACAGCGACTCCGCCGAGCTGGTCGCGCAACCTGTCGTACACCGCCAAGAGAGCGGGCGGGATGTCAGCGACAAGCCGCTCGCGATCGGCGAGCGCGTCGGTCTGACGTCGCGTGACCTCCCCCGCAGCGGCATCGCGGGCCTCGGTCTGCGCCGCGACTTCCTGATCGAGGTCAGCGAGCTCAGCGCTGAGCCGCTCAAGCTCTGTCTGAGCACTCTCCAACCGCTCCATGACGTCGAGCTCGACGTCTTCTAGGTCGCTGATGCGGCGGTTGAGCGACTCATTCTCATGGTGCAGGGCCTGCAGCTGCTTCGGGTCGCCCACCAGGCCAGCTGTGATGCGCTGCTCATTGCGGGCGCGTCGTGCCTTGACCTGCTCGACGTCCGCGTCGGCCTTGCGTTGCTCGCGGGAGAGGTCTGCGACCTCGGTCTGCAGTCGGCCCTGGCGAGCGCTCACGTCGGTACGACGCTCGGCCAGCTTCGTCAGCTCCAAGTGTTCAGGCAACGCCCGCAGGCGAGCGGCGAGCGAGTCCAGTGTTGCGTCGACCCCCTGCAGATCGAGCAGGCGAAGCTGAGACGTTGAGTCGGCTCGCAGCGCATATCTCCTTCAGTTCAGTGCCGGACGGACGCTCGATAGTTCCACGGATCGGTGCACCGATTTGACACGACAATGTTGACATCCGCCCCCGACAGCCGTTCCGTCAGGCTAGCGCTCGCCACCGGTAGCCAGGTCCATTCTGCCGCCCAGTGTGGTACGTCGATCAGCGCTGGGGCGGCGGTGTGCTCGCGGAACTCCGAAGCCAGGTGATGTCGCAGGTCCGATGTGACGTAGGCGTCGACTCCGGCGGCTCTGGCGTCGTCAAGGAGGAAGTCACCCGCGCCACCGGCGACGGCAACGACGGAGACGCGTGCGTCGAGGTCACCGGCGACTCGGGCACCGACAGCGGTCGGAGGCAAGGCGGCCACCACGACATCGGCGAAGGCGCGCAACCTGAGCGGCTCCTCGAGCTGGCCTATTCGGCCCGCTCCCCTGTCGGCTGACCATTCCGCAACTTCCACGATGTCGAAGGCGGGTTCTTCATAAGGATGCGCCTCCCGCAGCGCCGCGATCACCGGGTCACGTCGCGAGCGGGGAAGTACCATCTCGACGCGTGTCTCGTCCACCTGCGCTATCTCGCCGCGAGTGCCAATCGTCGGGTTGGCAGCATCGCCCGGGCGAAACGTCCCCATGCCGTCAGTGAGAAAGGCGCAGCGGTCGTAGTCGCCGATCGAACCGGCACCGGCGGTCGCGAGTGCGTCCACGAGAGCGGACGCATGCTGTCGCGGCACGAAGGTGACGAGCTTGTCGAGCAGATCAGAGGGAAAGGAACGCAGCGGCCGTAGGTCCTGCAGGCCCAGCACACGAGCCAGGGACTCCGACACCCCACCGGCGGGCGAGTCGGCGTTGGTGTGAGCGACGTAGAGCGCGATTCCGCCGGCGATCAAGTCGTGAACGGCGCGTCCTTTCGGCGAGCTGGCGGCGACCGAAGAAACCGGTCGGTAGAGCAGTGGATGATGCGTGACGATGAGGTCGGCTGATTTGGCCACGGCCTCGTCCACGACTGCCTGGACGGGGTCAACGGCGAACATCACCCGTCGTACCACCGCCGCGGGATCCCCCGCCACGAGACCGACGGCGTCTCCAGGAACAGCCCACCGCGGCGGGTACAGGTCCTCCAGTGCAGCGACAACGGCGCCGAGCGTCGTACCACTGGTCACACGTGGCGCCTAGCTGTCAAGACCTCGCCGGTCAACGCACCATCATCCGATTGAAGTCGGTCACTGGTCACTGCGCAGGCTGGCTGTCAGCGGCCGCGTGGAGTGCGGCGATGTCGATCTTGCGCATTCCGAACATCGCCTGCATGGCCCGCTCGGCTCGACTCTTGTCCGGATCGGCGAACATCTCGTCCATTCCGGCGGGCACGACCTGCCAGGATAATCCGAACCGGTCCTTGAGCCAGCCGCACGGACCCTCCTCACCCCCGTCGGTAAGCCGATCCCAGTAGTAGTCGATCTCGTTCTGCGAGTCGCAGGTGATCTGGAACGAGACCGCCTCGCTGAAGGTGAACTCGGGACCGCCGTTGATGCCGATGAAGCGCTGGCCGTTGAGCTCGAACTCGACCGTCATCACCGTGCCAGCCTCACGAGGGCCGGCCTCCGTGTAGCGGTTGACGGAGACGATGCGGGAACCGTCGCCGAAGACGCCAAGGTAGAACTCGGCTGCGGCCTCGGCCTCAGTGTCGAACCACAGGCTCGGAATGATTTGTTGCATGACGCTTCTCCTCAGGTGATGCGACCGGTCAACTGGAGTGCCGCCGGCTCGCCAGCATGCGGCCCAGCAGATCGACGTGGTCGATGACGACGGTGACAAGCATCGGACTGAGGTCGGCATGCTCAGCGGTGGCCAGCGCCTGCTCGATGAAGTCCTCGCGCACCCCCACGACGGGGAACAACGTGGCTGCGATGGCGCCGGCGGCAAGCATGCCTCCGTCAACGAGGTCCGGCAGAGCCTCCAGGTACCGCTCGGCGTACGGCGCCACGAGCGCCTCCTGGCCCGGTCGCCAGAACGCTCGGCTCAGCGAACTCATCGACCCGACTGGGAACCGCCGTTCCTCCATCGCGATCTGCCAGGCTGCCTGTTTGGCGTTCGCATCGGGCTGCGCGGTCTCGGCAATGACCACCTTGGCCCACACTTCGGGGTCGGGGTCTTGACCTTTCAGTGCCGCTACGGCCGGGGAGTCGTGTCGGCCGAGCTCGGAGAGTCGGGCCTGAAGCCGCCACTGCTGCTCGAGATCGTCGTGAGCACCCTGAAGTACCGCGAAGTGGTCACCCCTCACCGCGACGAGCGCCAGGCTACGGAGAGCAGCCATCGAGATGCTTCCGCCTCGCTCGTTCAAGGCCATGCAGGCGTCGGCGACCTCTTCGAGCAGCCTCTGCCGGGTCGCGTCATCGGACCACAGGTCCGCCACGGATACGGCGAGACGCAGAAATGGCCCGATCAACGACTCAGATGTCTCCGCGGTGACCGTGTCGAGGACGCAGCGAACGAATGCCGACGGAGCGAGGTCATCGGTGGTCAGCCGGTTCCACGCCGTCGACACCGCGAGCGCGCGACCCAGAGGCGACGGAAACTGTCCTGCCGCCGTCACCAGAGCCTGCAAAGCGTCGTGGTCCGGTAGGACGTCGGCAAACGTCAGGTCCTCGTCATTGAGCAGGAGCACGTCGGCGTCTGTCACCGTGTCCGGAAGAGCCGTCTGAGCTGCGTGTACGTCCACCGCAATCAGGTCCCGGCGTACCAGCTTCCCGGCGTCTCGTGCGTAGACGCCGACGTCCAGCCGGTGCGATCGGGGCGCCTGGCCTTCCGAGCCCGTCGCGACGATCCGAGAGCCGTCACTCGAACGCTCCAGCGCCAGCTCGTCGGTTCCGGCGCGGTCGAGCCACTCGGAGGTCCATCGGTCAAGATCTCGATGAGAGGCAGATGCGATCTCGCTCATGAGGTCGTCGAGAGTCGCGTTGCCCCACTGGTGCTTGACGAAGTATGAGCGCAGACCGGTGAGAAATGCCTCCTCACCCACGTACGCCACCAGTTGCTTAAGGACGCTTGCGCCTTTGAGGTATGTGATGTCGTCGAAGCCGGCGGCGGCCTCCGCAACTGTTCGCGCTGGCTGACGTATCGGATGCGTCGCCGGGGAGCGGTCGGCCCGGTAACCGGCGGTCTTCTGCGTCACCAGGAAGGTCGCCCAGGAGTCGCTCCACTCGGTCGCAGCGCCGGCCGACCAGTACGCCGCCCAGGTGGCGAATGCCTCGTTCAGCCAGAGGTCGTCCCACCAGCGCATCGTGACCATGTCGCCGAACCACATGTGCGCCATCTCGTGCAACAGCACGATCGCGCGCCACTCCCGCTCTGCAGGCGACGGTGTGCTCCGGAAGAGGAAGTTGTCGTTCCAGGTGACGCAGCCGTAGTTCTCCATGGCGCCGCCAAAGTTCGGCACGAAGACCTGGTCGTACCGCCGCTGCGGAAACGGCATGGCGAACTGCTCGCCGTAGAAGTACAGCCCCGCCGCTGTCACCTCGAACAGCTCCTCGGCGTCGCGGTCCAGGAGGGGCGTCAGGGAGCGCCGCGCCAGCAGGCCAAGGTCGTGGCCGTTCCTCTCTGTGCGCCGCTCAACGAACGGTCCTGCGTTGACCACCGGAATGTACGACGACAGCGGAGGGGTGTCCGCGAACGTCCATCGCTGGTGGCCGGCCTCGTTCTTCACGGACGGGTCACCACTGTTGCTCAGTACCGTCCAACTGCTCGGCGCCAGAACGGAGAAGGCGTGCGGTGCCTTGAAGTCCGGCTGGTCGAAACACGCCCAGGCTCGGCGGGCGTCGTCAGGCTCGAACGACATCCAGACGTACACCTCACCGTCGGACGCGTCGACACTTCGGTGCACTCCGCTTGCCTGTTCGGTAGCGGACTGGAGTGCTTCAACGACTAGCACGTTTCGCCGCTCAAGTCCGTCGAGCCGGATGCGTCCCGGTGTGACGGCGTCCAGGCCCACGGTGCTTCCGTTCAGGCTGACCTGCTGCGGATCGGCGGCGCAGTCGATGAACGTCGACGCACCTGGCGAAGTGCACTCGAAGGTGACCGTGGAGCGAGTGCGCAATGTCGTACCCTCAGCAAGGCCGGTGAGGTCGACATCGATGTCGTACCGGTTGACGTTCAACAGGTTGGCGCGCTCGGCGGCCTCTTCTTGGCTCAGGCTGGGTAGATGTTGGTGGGTTCCCACGGTCGACCACCTCCTCCGGCAGACCCTACTCATGGGAGGGTGACCCGATGGTGACCTCCCCTATCGCTGATCTGGCGTTCCTGTCCGACCGGCACTCGAGCGCTCTGGTGAGCCGAAGCGGCTCCGTCGAATGGTTGGGGTTCCCACGCTTTGACAGCCCAACTGTCTTCGGGCGCCTGCTTGGGCAAGACGCAGGTCACTGGCAGATCCACTCTTCGAGCACCACTTCTATTTCCCGGAAGTACCTTCCGCAGTCCCTCGTGATGGAGACGACGTTCACGACGACGTCGGGCCGGTTGGTCGTGACCGATCTGCTGGCACTCGGCCCCGACAACGGAGGCCACCGGTTGGGTACCGACGTCCCGCACCTGCTGATCCGCCGGGTGGCATGCCCTGAGGGGGAAGTCGAGGTGGTGGTCGACTACAGCCCGCGGCCGGAGTACGGCCTCGTCGTTCCGCTGCTCCGGCAGGTGAACGGTGGCGTCACAGGACGTGGAGGCGCGGAGGAACTTGTGCTGAGCTGCCCGTTCCACCTGCAGGTCGCGGATGGTCGGGCAACCGGGCGCTGCACGCTCAGTGCTGGTGACCAGCACCATCTGGCGTTACACCGGTCCTCCTTGGAGGAACGCGGAGCCCGCATTTGGGAGCCTGACGAGCTCGCCGCTCAAGTCGCTAACACAATCGACGCCTGGAGCTCATGGTCGAGCCTGCACCAGTCGTACGCCGGGCCCTGGGCTGACCTGGTCCACCACAGCGGCCGAGTTCTGCAAGGTTTGTCCTTCCAGCCCAGTGGCGCAATCGTGGCCGCAGCTACCACGTCGCTTCCGGAGGAAGTCGGCGGTGAACGCAACTGGGACTACCGGTACTGCTGGCTCCGCGATGCCAGCTTGACCATGGAGGCCCTGTGGGTCGCGGCGTGCCCCGACGAGGCCCAGGAGTTCTTCTCTTTCATCACCGCTGCTGCGGCGGGCAGCCTCCAGCACGATCAGCCGCTGCAGATCATGTTTGGAGTCGGCGGAGAGCAGGATTTGTCCGAACGCGAGCTCGGCCACCTGGAAGGCTGGAGGGACAGCCGTCCCGTGCGAGTGGGCAACGGAGCCTGGCAGCAGCAGCAGATCGACGTCTACGGAGAAGTCCTGTCGGCAGCACGTCTGCTCGTCGATCAGTTGGGCGAGATCGATGACGAGGCACGGCAGTTTCTCGTCCGCTGCGCGGACACAGCCGCCGCGCAGTGGTCGAACACTGACCAGGGGATCTGGGAGGTTCGCGGTGATAGCCAGCACTTCCTGTACTCCAAAGTCATGTGCTGGGTCGCACTGGACCGAGCGCTTCAGCTGGCCGACCACCTCGATGCACATCACCGGACCGCCGACTGGACGAGAACGCGAGACGAGATCGAAGCGACAGTCCTCGCCGAGGGTTGGAGCGAGGAGGCCGGCGCCTTCACGCAGTACTTCGGCTCCACAGCGCTGGATGCTTCGGCTTTGATGATGACCATCGTGGGTTTTCTCCCCGCGAGACACCCCAAGATGCTGGCGACCATCGACGCGATCGACGAGCACCTCACCGACGATTTGGGACTGGTGTACCGATACCGGACGGAGGAGGGTGTGGACGGCCTGGCCGGTGCGGAGGGGACCTTCCTTCTCTGCACGTTTTGGCTGGCGCAAGCGCTCGCGCTCGCGGGGCAAGTTGATCGCGCCCGGACCGTCTTCGAGCGCGCAATCGCCTGGTGCAACGACGTCGGACTGCTCGCGGAGGAAGTGGACGGTACGACCGGGGAGCTGATGGGTAACTTCCCGCAGGCCTTCAGCCACATCGGCCTGATCAACGCCGCCTGGGCAATCTCGGAGGCTGAACGGCACACAACGAACGCGTCTTGACTTTCCGAGAGGGCTGCAGCATCCGCGATCACGGGAATCGAAGCCGTACCTCGGCCAGCCTGGCCAGCACCTCACGATGAACCAAACGTTGGCTCTATCCGTTCTGGGGGTGACGGGTCCTCAAGAGATCCGGACGGAAGGAGCTAGTCATGGCGCGGTGGATCAAGACTGCGGGGGTGCTCGTTGCTTCCGCAGCCCTCGTGGCGGCCTGCAGTTCGGGATCATCGAGCGACGGTGGCAGCCACAACCAGCCAGGCCAGTCACATTCCGGCGGCCAGGGCGGTGGCACTGGCGGCAGCGGTGGTGGCGGCAATGGTGGCGGCGGTGGCGGCGGCTGGGCGTAACGCTCGATGAGCGTCTCGACCGCCAGCAGGTCGGCTCCGAGTGCCTCAACTGGGGCGGTCGGCGGCGATGTCCCTCGGCTCGTATTCGCCGGAGTCGTAGTGGCGGCAACCGGTGGCCCCCTCTACCTAAGCGGTTCCCTCCTCCCCGGCCTTCTTGGCGAGGCGGCTCCGTCGGCCGGCTTGGTTGCGGTCTTGGGGGCAGCGATGTTCGCGCCGACGCTGCTGATCTGGCTGCGGTACTCCGAAGAGATCGTCTCAGCGGGCGGCTTGTACGCATTCGTCGAGTCAGCTGTGGGTCACAAGGTCGCACTCGTGCAGGCGGCACTGTGGCTTGTGAGCTATGGCCTGTACCTCAGCTACACAGTCGCCTACATCTGCTATGACCTGCTCCCCGCCGCGTTTCCTGGAGTACTGCCTTTCCGGGCCGCGTTGCAACTTGCGATTCCGCTCGCGTTAGCTGCCCTGGCGCTCGCGCCGATCAGATGGTCGATGACCGCGCTGGCGTCAGTCGCAGCCGCGCAGGTTGTGCTTGTCGCTGCGCTGGTCTGGCTGTCGGTGGGGCACTTCGGGGCCCCGGCCGGCGCCTTTGTAGGGCACGGTGAGCCGGTTGCGGTCGCCGTAACCGGGGCCAACACCAGCCTTTTGTTCATCTGTGCGAGTCTGCCGCTGTTTCTCGCCGGCGAGGTACGCGGCGGGTCACCCGCCGTGAGATCCGGGCTCGCGGCAGGTGTGGCTACTGTGGCTGGACTCGCCGTACTCGCGGCATTTCCCCTGTCGGCGAGCGCGCCCCGACTCCTCAGCGGTGAAGTGGCAGGAGTCACGATTGCGGACTCCGCTGGGATGCCTTTGCTCGCCGGCCTGCTGGGAGTGGGCACGGCAGCCAGTGTCGCGGCAGTGATGACGGCCGAGTTCCTCGCCGTGACTCGCCTGGTGCACGCTCTGACGAATGCCCCCCTGCGGCGTATCTCCAGAGTGGTTGCGCTCACCTTTGTTGCCGCCAGCGCAGCCTCCCTGATCGACGCCGACCATGTGTACGACGCGCTCCTTCGGCCCTCGCTGGTCGCCTTGTGGTTGGCTCAGTTGGTGGTTGTTGCCACATATCCGAAGTTCGCCGCGAAGAACGGGCGCTTGCGCGCCGGCGACCTGCTTTTGACAGGGGCAGGTGTCGCCTTGATGGCCTACGGGCTCTACAGCGCGACAAGCGGATCCCTCGCAACGTGAGAGCCACCACCGTGACCGACGATGAAGAACTGATCCGAGATCTGTACGAGCTGCACGGCGGGCCGCTTCTCGGGTTCGTGCTGCGCCTGGTCAATGGTGACCGCCCGTGGGCCGAGGACGTCGTCCAAGAGACGTTGCTGCGAGCCTGGCGGCATCCGGACGTTCTGACGGAGCAACGCGGCTCAGTTCGCGCTTGGCTGTTTACGGTCGCTCGCAACCTCGTCGTGGACGGGGTTCGGGCTCGCTCCGCTCGCCCGCAGCAGGTGAGCGACGCGGCCCTTGGTGAGCTGGCCGCCGACGAATCCGTCGAGGACGAAGTCGAACGGGCAGCGCTTGGGTGGGAAGTCTCCGACGCGCTGGCCGACCTGCCGGCTCACCACCGAGACGTGTTGGTGCAGACGTATTACCTGGGGCGCTCAGTTCACGAGGCGGCAGCCGCCCTCAAGGTGCCCGAGGGAACTGTCAAGTCTCGCAGCTACTACGCCTTGCGCCAGCTTGGTCTGCTCCTGCAGGAGCGGGGCGTCGGGTCGAACCCATCGGAAGGTGATGTGTCATGAACGGGGAAACGCATCCACGTCACGAGCTTGCTGCGCTGGTACTTGGAGCTCTCGAGCAGTCTGAGGCGCAGAAGGTGCAAGAGCATGGTGCCGTGTGCCGAGAGTGCCGTCAGGAGCTCCGGGACTTGACGAGCCTTCGAGACGTGCTTTCCACTGTTCCGGCCGAAGGGTGGCCGTCACCTCCGCGCCCCTCCGACGTGACACTGATCCGGCTCCTGCGCAAGGTCCGCATAGAACGGCACCGGAGTCGGCGACGACTCGTTGCCTCGGCGGTCGTCGCCGGAGCTGCCGCTGCCGCTCTGGTCGCGGTGGGTGTGCTTCTCGGACTTCGGGACAGCGGAAGTGCGACGGCCACTCATGGTGTTTCCACGGTGGGTCAGCCCGCGAGCTGGCGCCTGTCGGGAACAGATTCGACGAAGTCGATGAAGGGCGAGGCGACAGTGGTGGCCAGGCCGTGGGGCAGCCGACTGAACCTGGAGCTGCACGGAGTTCCCACAGGGCAACGCTGCCGCCTGATTGTCTACGACAGCTCGGGCGAGAAGTGGTCCGGCGGGTCATGGACCGTCACCTACGCAACCCAGTTCTACTGGAGTGGAGGCGTCGCAATACCGGGAGACCAAATCGCTCGCGTGACCATCGCGACGGAGAGCGGCCACCGCCTGCTCACCCTCACCTGACCTCGGGCCGTCCCTCAGTCCGTGATCCGGTCAAGGAAGCGCCGAACAGTTTCGACGTAGGTGTCCGGCTCTTCGGCGTACATCATGTGGCCGCAGTTCTCGAACATCACGAGCTCGGCATTCGGGAGTCGCCGGGTCATGTCCTCGGCGGCCTCGGCGCTGCAGGTGCGGTCGAAGCGACCTGCCACCACGAGTACCGGGTTCGTCACGTCGCCGAGCCGGTCCTCGACATCGATGCCTCCGTAGTCTTGGGACGCGAAGTGCCGGATGACGTCCGGCGCGTATCGAGCCAACCCAGCGGTACGACGGTGGTACTCCTCAAGCGGCGCCCCTCGTGGCTCTCGAAAGTGGAACGGCATCTGCTCCTCGAGCAGTGCGACAGCCTCTTCTTCGGTACGTACCTGGGTCTCACGCGCCCACGACGAGGTCACCTGCTCGCGCAGCTCCACGGGCTCAAACGCCGCCAACTGTCGGTCCACCTCGGCCAGCCACCGCGCCGCGGCGACCCCTGCTGAGACGATCGTGCCCCGTGGCTCTCCAGGATGTCCGACCGCGTGCTCCAAGACGACGAAGGCGCCGTAGGAGTGGCCGAGAGTTGCGTACGCGTCGCTCACCTCGAGGCTGGCCGCCAAATCACTCACGTCCTGAGCCATCTGCTGCAGCGTCCATGTCTCCACTGGTGCCGCCCTGTCGGACCGACCGCACGCACGCTCGTCGACGAGCACGAGGCGGTAGCGCCCACCATGAGTGATCGGATCCAGGTAGTCGGCGAACATGGTGTGATCGAGCCCAGGTCCACCATGGAACACCAGCAGCGGAAACGCCGAGGGACTACCGCGCTCGTCGACGTACAGCGTGGTGTCTCCGACATCGATCAGCCGACCCATCACCACACCTCTTGCCACGATCGGGGGCCAGTCGTTGGCGCCAGCCCTGATTACGGGAGCCACCATAGTGCCGGCGCACGAGCAGAACCGGCGACCGGATCGCCGTCAGAGCTTGCGTAGCTGCTCCCGGCTCATGTCGGACAGGCCCACGGAGCTCATCGTGCGTGCCCCCTCGGCACGGACGTCTTAGCCCAGAACTACCGAGCCGATCTGGATGACGGCATCCATGACTGGTGTCGGAACGTCCCTCCAACAGTCCGGCGTTGAGCAGCGTGACCGCCGGGTGGATGACGGGATTACCGTTCTGCAGGGTGGTCTGAAACACCGACGCTGCCTCTTCGGTAGCGACGTAGACCTGTCGAAGGATGTCCAGCAAGCCGGAGTGCCGGCTCTCGGTACGGCGGCCGCGTACAAGCCGGTGTCGAACCGGTGATAGACGTGCACGAAGCCTTTGCCATCCGCGCGACATGCATACGGAAGGGTGCTGGTTTCCCCGACCAGGATTAGCAAATTCTCAACGCTAATCACTTTTAGTAATCAGTTTATAACTCAAAGTATTGTCATCCAAATGACGCCTTTCTATGGTCTTTATGTCTGTCTTATGGTTAATTAGACGGATTATTCCGGACAAAAGGAAGCCGCGCATGCCTGCCACGAAGTGCACCTGCCGTCGGACCACCGACCTTGACCTGCTGCATTCCCGTTGCCGCGCGCAGCATCCAGCGAGTCCGCAGGCGGCTGACAGCGATGAATGGGCCGC
>JBBSHN010000058.1:0-15865 GCA_038252945.1 Propionibacteriales bacterium
CCGGACCGCGGTCGCGCCCCTGTCGGCGCCACGGGCCAGAACAAGGAAGCCAAAGCACTCCCTCAAGGCCGCATCAGGTTCCCTTCTCCGAGTAATGGAGGCGACGACCGGATTCGAACCGGTGAATAGAGGTTTTGCAGATCGTTTCGCTGACTATCGGCCGTCTCGTGCGAGGCTGCAGGTGGCAGCACGGGGTGCCACGAGAACGCAGCATTCTGCTGACCGTTCTGCTGACCACGGCCAGTCGGAAGACGAGTTCCTGGAGTGCTGAGCATCATCTGGTCAAGGGAGGCTCCTGGCTCCCCGGGTACGTCGTAGCGGCGCAGTCGGCGTCAGCGTACTCGGGACGCGCAATCGAGAGGATTTCGACAAAAGTATGGGTGGGTTGGGAAGTGGACGCCGCGCTGGACGAGAGTCTCGGCGCCTCGTGGAGCGCTGCTTCGTGCTCAATGTGGATGACGTTGTCACCACGCGGCTCACGCCGGGCGCACAAGGCGACCTCACACTCCGGGCCGCTCAGATCGCTTGGCCTATGCGCGCCCATTACCTCATCAGGCGTGTCGAGGGGTTCGTGGTCACAGTCTGGTTCGCTTCTGCCATTGGCGTCGTACACCTCGATCTCGAAGAGGTGAAGCGTCAACGGACAGGCTCCCGCATGTACTTCCGATGCCCAGACCGGCGGCATTCCCAAGAGGATCGGCGACGCGCGTTGAAGCTCTATTGGCCTGTTGCCGATCCCGCGGGTTTTGGGTGCCGCCGTTGCCATGGGCTGAGCTACGCAGCACAGGTGACCCGCGGGGAGCCGCTCCGTTGGATGACAGACCTTCGGCGCGCCGCTGGGCTGTCGGCATAGTACGCGGGTCGCGGAGTCCAATGAACAGTAGCGTACGGACCCGGCGCGCGCGTACCTGTTAATAGGCACTTTGGTCGCAAAGCAGACTGGGCGTTCAGTCGGGCAGGCATCCGAGCAGGCACCCGGCGCGCTTCCGGGCGACCTACAAGCGCATCGCCGGGGTGCGCCACCTGCTCGCCGCCTACGACCCTGCCACGGGCAAGCTCTGTGGCCACATCCGGGCCACCAAGACCTGGCGTTTGGTCCCGGGAACTGCTCCGCAGCCTGCGCGCCCGCGCCAGGGAGATCGCGGGCTAGTCATCGACGCTTACTTGCGACTTTGTGGACGGCTCGCGGTCTAGCCGGATGTCCACCCATCCGCAATGCCGAATGTTCCGTGGCGCGACGATGACCTCAGCTTCGTCGCGCTCCGTCAAATAGGCCAACACGTGTCGGCGATGCACAGTGCCGATCGCGATGGCCCCAGGTGGACGGCGCGAGCGTGCGGCGAAGAAACGCGCCGTCCGTCGATCGAGCGTCCATGCGCACCCGTACTTCGCGTCCCGGGCCTGCCCGCGGAAGACCACCAGTGGGTCGCGATTAGGGAGTGCCTTCCCATCCACGATCGTTCCGGCTCCCTTGGCGGCCTCCTGCCACAGCGCTATCCACGTGGGCTGCGTGTCGTCCGGCTCGGCGGTCACCCAAGCCTGCGCGATGATGTCCCGAAGTTCCGTTTGTGTGAGGCAGCCCGCCCGCCACCACTGGCGAACGAGTTCAAGGCCGTGGTCTTTCCCGAGGAGGCTAAGGGCTCCCTCGAACTCGCCTGCTGCGATGGCCTGGCATGCCTCTTCGACGAGCGCCCGCGTCGTGGCGCCGGAATCCCAGGCGGGCACTGGCGGCCACATCTGACGTGTGATCTCTTGAGCTCGCAGTCGTGCCGACAATACCGTCACGACTGTCCTCGCGGCTTACGCCTGAGCTCCACGACGACGCCCTCCGCCCGCTGCGAAACGGCGATCCGGTAGCGATCACCCACGGTGGCATTCAGGATCAGCTCCAGGCCGCGGAGGTCCGTGGCCAGCTCCTGCGGATGACCGCTCCGCCGGGAGAGTAGGGCACGAGACGCTCATCGTCGTGCCGCACGCGGATGGAGCCGCCCGCCAGGAGATGACAAGCGACTCGACCTGGGCCATAGGGGCGACTGTAAGCCCCGCCAAGGCCGGGATGAGGCTGATAATGTCCGCGGCATGAGCGACGCGGCAGCCGTTGGTCGCACGAGCGACACCAAGGCCCCCTCCTCGCCAACAAGCGACGCGCCGGACATCGTCCTGCCCGTGGCGGCTCAAGCGCCTCGGGATGCGACGTTCGAACGACTGTGGCGGTTGTCAGCCGCGGCGATCCCGGTGATCGCCATTTTGCTCCCGGCCATCGGAAATGGAGTGCGGTCTGCTGCGTTCTTTCCGGATTCGTTCGTACGGCCTGAGACTGTCAGCGCGGCCTCTGTGGCGAACTGGCAGCCACGGGATTCTTTGCGCTGGCCCCTCGGGTCTTCGTCATTGTTCTGATCCGGAGTGGTCCTTTCTCGGTGCGTTTCGGGCTGCCAATGCTGCACCCACTGACGCATAGCCGCGATGTCTGGAGGTTGAACGGTCTGAACGCGATCGAAGGTCGCGAACCCGGGCTGTATGGAGCCTTGCCTCCGCGGGATTACCCGGGCGGGTAGACTCGGGCGCGTAACG
The DNA here is from genome assembly GCA_038252945.1 of Propionibacteriales bacterium. GTDB lineage: Bacteria > Actinomycetota > Actinomycetes > Propionibacteriales > Nocardioidaceae > JAUJOE01. The sequence goes on from JBBSHN010000058.1 coordinate 2,572, forward strand.
ATGAACGTGGCACGAGACAGCGGGAACCTGAACGCATGACGACAGCCGCCACCGTCCATGTTCCATCCGGCACCCTTAGATGGGCGCGTGAGCGAGCGGCCGCTTCCGTGGTTGATGCTGCCCACCGATGCGATCGCGATCCTGACGAGATAGCGGCGTGGGAGGATGGCACCGTGCATCCGCCGCTCACTGCGCTGCGGGAGTTGGCGTCCCTGTACGGCGTTCCGCTGAGTGCCTTGCTGCTCTCTCACCCACCGAGGAAGTCTCTGCCAACGGTCGACAGACGCACCTACTCAGGCGTTGACGTTCCTGAGACGACCATGCCGCTCGCCAAGGCCCTGCATCGGGCGGCCGACCTCCAGGAAGTCGCCCGAGCGGTCATCGAGCATGCCGACGGGCCGAGGTTCGAGGCCATGGTAGAGGACATTGAGGCGGACCAGCTGGCCACGGACCAGCGGAGGGCGTTCAACATCTCGGTGGCACAGCAGCGAACGTGGAGAGATGACAACATGGCCCTCCGCGCGTGGCGTACTGCCATCGAGCGACGAGGCGTCTTCGTTCTTCAAGTCTCGATGCCAAAGACCGAAGTTCGGGCCTTCTCGCTGAGCGAGCATCCGCCGTTCATCGTTCTCAACAGGTCGGACCACGTGCGGGCTCGTGTGTTCAGCCTGCTTCACGAGTTCTGCCACGTGCTGCTTGGTTCCGCTGGCATCTGCCTGCCCAGCACAAGCAGGCGAGCCATGCAGGCGACGGAACCTGAGCGTTATTGCAACGTCTTCGCGGGAGCCTTCCTTGTGCCATCTGACGCGCTCCGCGCCGATGCCGATGCTCAGCGGATTGGTGCTGCGGCAGCCGTGCCCGACGATGCTCCCTTGGAGCGCATAGGTAGACGCTTCCACGTAAGCCGGGGCGTGGTCTGGTTCAGACTCTATCAGGTCGGCCTCGTGTCGCAGGCCATCTTCACGGCGAAGTGGGACGACTGGGCAGACTGGTTCCCTGCGGTCGAAAGTGGCGGTGGACCCACCACATCGGCAGACATCGTGATGCGCGACTACGGGGCCGGTCTTGCGAGCTTGCTGATGGCGGCCAAGGAGCGTGGCGTTCTTACGAGCACAGATGTCGCGCAGTACCTGGTAGTCCCTCAGGCTGCCCTGCCGTCTGTGGAGGCTGCTGCGGCTCAACGACTGGCGGGATGATTGGCTTGGCCCTCGCAGGGAACGTCCTGGTCTACATCGTGGATACGAGCACGTGGTGGGACTTGGTTCCGTTCAGGCCATCCACGTTCGTTGGTGTGTGGGACCTCATCGAAGGTCTCGCGAGTGACGGACGCCTGCTCGTGCCGGAGGAAGTTGACCGGGAACTCAATTCAGGCCGGTATCCGGACAAGTGGGTACATGACCGGCCCCACATCCACCGTTCCACGGTTAGCCTGTGGGACCGTGCCTGCGAGGTCGCGGACCGATACCCTCAACTCGTGGACCTTGCGAAGCCCAAGGGCACGGCTGACCCGTTCGTCGTGGCGTGTGCCATTGAGGAAATAGACATCCGCAGCGGCACCATCTTTCCCTGCGAGGCCATCGTGGTCACAAGCGAGGTTTCGCATTTGCCAGGGCGTGCTGCTATACCTGACGGCTGCGCGGGCTACGGCATTCGATCAGTAGACTTGTATGGATGGTTCGCGCTCGAAGGCCGCACCTTCTGAAACGTTCCTTCACCGAGTTGCGGCAGCCGCGGCTATTCGCCCACCTCCGAGCATCGACGGCTCGGGGGCGGGGTTCTGGCTTCCAAGGCGAGACGACACCCCGTTGATGCCAATGAAAGGAAGAGAGCATGGGTAGCCTGCTCGGGGCCGTCGCGAGCGTCCTGGCGGAGGCGGGCGCTCCGCTAACTGTGGCGGCGATCACCGAGCGCGTCCTGGCGGCAGGGCTCTGGCAGACGGATGGCAAGACCCCCGCCGCGACCGTGGGGGCGAAGCTCGCCGTGGACGTGAAGGACAAGCGAGAGGGGTCGCTCTTCGTTCGCACGGACCCGAGCACATTCGGCCTCCGAGCCATGGGCATCGCGCCTGCGCAAACGAAGGTAGCGGGCCCTGGCCAACTCACATACATGGAGGCGGCGCAATCGGTCCTCACCGGCATTGCTGACGGAAACCCGATGCACTACCGCGAGATCACCAAGCGTGCGATAGAAGCGGGGATGCTCGCGCCGAATGGACTAACACCAGCGGCCACCATGTACTCCCAGTTGCTGACGGACATCGAACGGCGTGCGAAGCGGGGCGAGCCGCCGCGCTTCGCACGTCTGAGCCCAGGAGTGTTCGGTCTCGCGAGTTGGACGGAGCCGGGCCTAGCAGCGGACATCGCGGCCCACAATGCCGAGGTCAGGAAAGCTCTTCACACAAAGCTGATGACTATGGAGCCCCACGAGTTCGAGACATTGGTGGGGCTGCTGCTCGACCGCCTCGGCTTCGTCGAGGTGGTCGTCACGAAACCAGCGGGCGATGACGGCGTGGACGTCTTCGGCACGCTGGTGGTGGGAGACGTCGTGCGTACGCGCATGGCCGTCCAGGTCAAGAGGTGGAAGGCGAATGTCCAATCCCCAGTCGTGCAGAACGTGCGCGGGTCGCTAGGCGCGCATGACCAGGGCCTGATCGTCACTACTTCGGATTTCAGCCCTGGGGCCCGTGAGGAGGCCGCGAAGCCCGACCGGGTCCCTGTTGCACTGATGAACGGCAAGGAACTCGTCGCTCTTCTGCTTGAGCACCAGATCGGCGTGACGCTCTCCAGGCCGGAACTGTACGAGCTCGCCGAGCTCGTGTACGCATCTGACTGAGCCGGTGGCCCTTTCCCAACAGGCCCTCGAAACCCGACTGTGGGCGGCCGCTAACAGTCTTCGTGGGCCAGTCGACCCCGCGGACTTCAAGGCGTACATCTTTCCGCTTCTCTTCTACAAACGAGTCTCCGACGCGTGGGATGACGAGCACGCCCAGGCGGTAGCCGACTATTCCAACAATCTGCCGCCTGCCGTCGAGGCCGACTACCACCGCTTCCAGTTGCCCGACGGCTGCCATTGGCGCGAACTGCGTAAGGTCCACGAGAACGTGGGGGTGGCGCTCCAGAACATCCTCGATCGCATCCAGCAGGCAAACCCCGACACGCTCGCGGGCATCTTTGGCGACGTCGCCTGGGGCAGCAAGGACAAGTTACCCGAGCACGCCCTGCTCAACCTCATCGAGGCGTTCGACACGCTCGATCTGAGCCCGTTGCGGGTCGGACACGACGTGTTGGGCAACGCTTACGAGTACCTCCTCCATCAGTTCGCCGATGAGTCGGGCAAGAAGGCAGGCGAGTTCTTCACCCCACGCGCGGTCGTCCGGCTCCTGACGCGCATCCTCGACCCGCAGCCGACGGACACCGTCTACGACCCGGCCTGTGGCTCGGGGGGCATGCTCGTGGAGGCCGCCAATGAGGTCATGGAGGCGGGCGGTTCGCTGCGCGAGATGCGCTTCTACGGGCAGGAGGTCAACCTCACGACCTCGGCCATTGCGCGGATGAACTTGTTCCTTCACGACATCGAGGACGTCGTCATTAGGCGAGGCGACACCCTGCGCGACCCGAAGTTCCTCGACGAGCGCGGTCATCTGCGGCGCTTCGATGTGGTCATCACCAATCCCCCATTCAGCTTGAAGAACTGGGGTGGCGAGACATGGACCCGCGACCCATGGGGCCGAGCGGCGTGTGGCGTGCCACCCGCGAGTAATGGGGACTTCGCGTGGGTCCAGCACATGCTCGCTTCGATGACTCCTGATACCGGACGCGTCGGGGTCGTGATGCCTCATGGCGTCCTGTTCCGCGGCGGAGCCGAGCGGATCATCCGAGAGTGCCTGCTCCGCAGCGATCGCCTCGACGCGGTGGTGGGGATGGCTCCGAACCTGTTCTACTCGACGGGCATCCCCGCGTGTCTGCTCATCTTCCGGGCCACGAAGGCTCCGGACCGTGACGGACATGTGCTCTTCATCGACGGGTCCCAGCACTTTGTCAAAGGTCGCAACCAGAACAGCATGCGCGCCGAGGACGTCGACGCTCTCGTGGAGGCATATCGGACCGGCGCTGATGCGGGTGGCAATAGTGGCGTCGAGGTCCGGCTAGTGCCGCTGACTGAGGTCGAAGCCAATGGATGGGACCTCAACATTGGCCGCTACATCAAAGGGGCGACGGCCGCAGTTGTGGATGTCAACACCGCCCTTGCCGAACTCGCCGAGGCACAGCAAGCGCTACACAACGCTGAGGAGCGGCTCGCCGAACGCCTTACCGAGGCGGGGTATGCGTGATGGTTGGCGGGAGTTGACGTTAGGTGATGTTGCCTCGGTAAACCCGGAACGGACCCCTAGCTGGCCACAAGACCGGCCCATTCGCTACATCGACCTCTCGACTGTCTCCGCGGAGTTGGGCATTAGGCTGGACTCCGTTAGTAAGTTCGCCTACGGAGATGCGCCGGGCCGTGCGCGCCGCCTCGTCAGGGCCAACGACGTACTTGTGGCGACTGTCAGGCCCTACCTCCGAGGCTTCGCGGTGGTTCCGGCCGACCTTGATGGCGAGGTGGCGTCGACGGGCTTCGCTGTCCTTCGGGCTCAAGCGGGCGTCGTCCTTCCCGAGTACTTGTGGTGCCTCGTCCGCACCGACGACTTCGTGGATGGCCTGATGGCCCGAGCGACCGGTTCGAACTATCCCGCTGTCCGCCCAGAGGATGTCGCCGCTCAGCCCGTGTCGCTCCCACCGCTCATCGAACAGCGGCGCATCGTCGACCTGATTGGCGCTCTGGACAAGGTCCTGTCAGCCACGGCGACAGTCGTCGCGCGTCTCGACCAGCTGCTTGTCGCTCTAGTCGAGGAGCGAGTATTCGAGCCGGACCACGCGTGGATGACGCTGGAGGCCCTCGCATTGTCGCGCGGTGTGGCGGGCGGCCCGTTCGGGTCCAATCTGACAACCAGAGACTTCACAAAGGAAGGAGTTCCGGTTATTCAGGGCAGCAATCTCTCTGCTAGCCCTCCATACGTGTCCGGCCCCTTCAAATACGTGTCGAGCGAGAAGGCACGGACGCTGCCGAGCAACCTTGCGCAGCCGGGTGACCTTATCGTCACTCAGCGAGGAACTCTTGGCCAAGTCGGTCTAATACCCGACGATGCGTACCCCAGCTATGTCGTATCGCAGAGCCAGATGAGGCTGCGCGTCGATCCTGCCCGGGCTTCGGCCAAGTTCGCGTACCTAGCTCTGTCCTCGCCACGTTTGGTCGCGGAGGTGCTGAGCCAGAAGATCGCTACGGCGAACCCGCATATCAACCTCGGCATCTTCAGTAGACTCCAAATCCCGGTGCCGCCCTTGGCCGATCAGGCGCGAACTGTGGACCTTGCCTTCTCAATCTTGGCGCAGAAGCAGGCCGCGCAGGCGACCGCCAAATCTGTGTCCCGCCTTCGTTCAGCCCTCGCAGTTGACCTTCTGGCGGGCGCCCACAGGCTTCCGACGTCCTACGACCGTTTGCTCGACTCCGCAGCATGAGCGCCATCGCCGAGTCCGCGATCCAAGCCACGTTGGTGGCACGGCTGACAAAGCCGGACCTCGGCTGGCGGTTCTTGGCTGGTCGCTCTCTCGACCGCCCGCCGGACGCGGTCCTGATTGAGTCGGAGGTCGTAGCTGCGCTCCGCCGTCTCAACCCCGCGATCATCGATGCGCCAGAGCGGGTTGACGAGGTCCTTCCGCGACTCCGAGCGACCATCCTCGCCGTCCGTGACGATGGCCTCATTGAGTCCAACCGCCGGATGATGGCTTGGCTCCGCGGCCAGGAGACGGTCCGCTTCGTCGGCACCGACGACTTTGTTCCGGTCCGGCTCATGGACTTCGAGCATGCACGTGCCAACTCACTGCTGATCTCGACCGAGGTCACGTATCACGCGGGCATCGAGGAACGACGCTACGACATTGTGCTCTGGGTGAACGGCTTTCCAGTGGTCGTCGGAGAGACGAAGACCCCCGTAAGCAAGACGACGTCGTGGCTCAATGGCGCAGGGGATATCCACCGCAAGTACGAGGTCGTGACGCCGGGGTTCTTCGTGCCCAACGTGCTCTCCTTCGCGACCGAGGGCAAGGACTTCCGGTACGGCGCCATCCGCCAGCCTCCCGAGATGTGGCTGCCATGGTCCCGCACAACCGACGAGCTTCCGCTGCCCGGTCTCGCTTCCGTTCTGCGCTCGGCGGAACTGCTCCTACGTCCGGAAATGCTGCTCGACATCATCCGGACATACACCCTCTACTCCCGGCGCTCTTCGTCGACGGGCGGCTATACCGCCAAGATCATCCCGCGCTATCCGCAAGTCGAGGCCGTTAACGCAATCGTGGCTCGCGTCCGCGATCCTCGAAAGCGTCAAGGGCTTGTCTGGCACCACCAAGGCTCGGGCAAGACGCTGCTGATGGCCTTCGCCGCCGCTCGGCTTCGACAGCAAAGCGATCTCGATGCACCGACCATCCTCATCGTCCTTGACCGTCTCGACTTGATCGAGCAAGTCGCCTCTGAGTTCGCGTCGGTCGGGCTGCCCGGGCTTCGCGTCGCAGAGACCAAGGACGACCTTCGCAGGCTGCTGCGCGAAGACGCCCGCGGCATCGTCGTTACCACCATCTTTCGGTTCGCTGAGGCAGGATTCCTCAACGACCGCTCCAACATCGTCGTGATGGTCGACGAGGCGCATCGGACTCAAGAGGGTCGCCTCGGGGCGGAGATGCGCGAGGCGCTTCCCAACGCCAAGTTCCTCGGGCTCACCGGCACGCCCATCTCGACCGACGACCGCAACACATGGGCCACGTTCGGCGACGTCTCGGACCCGGGCGGCGTCCTAAACCACTACTCGGTCGAGCGATCCATCGCCGACGGCGCGACGTTGCCCATCCACATCGAGTCGCGCCTCGTCGACTTCCACATCGACAAGGCGGCCCTCGATCAAGCGTTCGACGAACTCGCCGAGGCCGAGAACCTCGATGAGGACGAGCGCGGTTATCTCGCCCGCCGCGCAAGCCGCGTCGACACACTGATGAAGACACCAGCGCGCATCAAAGCCGTCTGTGCGGACATTGTCGCGCACTACCGCTCGAAGGTCGCACCGCTCGGACTGAAAGCGCAGGTCGTGGCTTTCGACCGTGAACTGTGCGTTCTCTACTACGAGGCCATCAGCGCCGTGCTAGGGCCCGGTGAGGAGGCGACGGTGGTGATGACCACCGCCAAGGACGACCCGTCCGCATGGTCCATCTGGGAGCGCGACCAGGCATCTGAGCAGGCCAACCGGGACCGTTTCCTGGACCCCGCGAACCCGCTGCGGTTCCTCATCGTCACGGCCAAGTTGCTCACCGGCTTCGACGCCCCCGTCGAGGGGGTGATGTACCTGGACAAGCCCCTTCGGGCGCACACGCTGTTCCAAGCCGTCACCCGCACCAACCGGCGCTGGACGAACCCCATCACCGGGCAGGAGAAGTTCTACGGTCTCGTCGTGGACTACGTGGGGCTCGGAGCCGAACTGGCGAAGGCGGTCGCCGTCACGGACACAGGCACGCAGAAAGCACTACCAACCGATGTCGGGGAGTTGTTCGCGGTCCTCGCCGAGTTGGTGCACGAGACGCTCGCCCCGTTCGCGGGCATCGACCGGGCGGCTCCCGCCTACGAGCAGTTGATGGCAGCGCAGGAGGTCATAGCGAGCGTCGACGCGCGGGCCGACTTCGCGCGGGACTTTCTACGCTGCGAGGTTCTCTTCGAGTTGCTCTGGCCGGACACGCGCATCCGACCCATCGAGGACGACTACCGGTGGCTGGCGCGCATCTACGCCTCGGTCCGCCCGGCGGTCGACGCCAACGTGCTGCTGTGGCACCGGCTCGGGGAGAAGACGCGCGACCTCATCGGCTCCTACATCAGCGACGTCGTGGTCGACGATGCGGAGTCGGAGGCGATCGCCATCGACGCGGGGACCTTCGAGGCTCTGCGCCAACTCAGACTGTTCCCGGACGATCCCCTGCCCGGCACCGAACCGCCCACCGTGGATGAGGTCCTCGACACGGTGGAGAAGCGCTTGCGACGGAAGTTGGCGGGGCCAGCCGTCCATCCGGTCTGGCGGGCGCTATCAGCGCGGCTGGAGGAGCTTCGGCAGGCCCGCGTGGCTGGGGCCAAGGACTCGGTCGCCTTCCTGAAGAACCTGCTGGACCTTGCCCGACAGGTGGTCGAGGCCGAGCGTGCAGAGGCCGATGGGCGCCTCGACGAGTTCAAGGTGCTGGACCCGGACCGGGGCGCCTTGACCCAGATACTGGAGGAGTTCGCCCCGCCCGGTGTCCCCGTCATCGTCTCCAAGGTCGTCGAGGACATCGACGCGCTCGTGCGGCCCATCCGCGGCACGCGTTGGCAGGAGAGCCAACCGGGCGACCGCGAGGTTCGTCGTCAGCTGCGTCTCGTGTTGAAGAACGCTGGCCTGCCTCCGAGCGGCGACCTATACGACCGTGCCTACGCGTACATCCGTGAGCACTACTGAGGTGCCGCGAGCCCGATGTTCACGACGTGACGTAACTCGCGCGACCCTCAACTCAATCGCTCGCCGTCACCTACCTTGACGCCGGCGGTCAGCGCCGCCATCAACTACAATGTCCGCATGGGGTCGTGGACCGTGCGGATCGGTGACGTAGGCGACGTCCGGATTTGGGCTGAAGACGAGAGCATTGATATCGACGACGTTGCGCTTGATTGGATCAAGACGAACATGAAGGACGTCAATGATCGTTATCAGCTCGAGACCCACCTGAACTTGTACTTACCGCAGGGTCTCGAAGTCGACCACATCCTCGAGGACGACGTCGACCAGCTTCCCCAGAGGATGCACGTTTATGTCGGCCGGAGCGAGGGCCCGAAACCTAGCGCGGAACCCGTCCCTCGCTGATCTCGCGCAGGCACCGCGCCATCTCGCGCACGACGCCTTCCTCTGTCAGGGCCACTACCGTCCACTCACGCTTTCGGACCCCGACCACCGCCCGCTCGCTCGGATTGAAGGCGTAGAGCAGCCATTCCCGGCGTTCGTCGTGGTAACTCGGCCTGCCGACATACCAGCCAGCCGGTACGTAGCACCTAGCGCTTCCCAGATGGATTTGAGATCAGGAGTCATCGGCGCAAGGATACGAATGGCCAGCTTGCGGAAGCAGGCATGTATGCGTGGACAGTAGTCCCACCAACCACTGATCATCGGGCGAGCATTGGGTCATAACCAGCTGTCAACGGGTAGCTCCGAACGTGGGCGATTTGGCTAAAGCCCTGATAGCAGATCACGCCGCTTTTCCGCGTGTTCGGCATCTGTAATCAGCCCGGCCTCCAACGCTTCGTTGAGCTGCCGAAGTCGATCAGGGAGGCGATCGCCTGAAGCCTCTGCAGGCACGCCGTTCAAGGCCATACCCTCGTGCGCCGGAACGGCATTTGGGTACAGGCTAGCGATCCTTTCTGCAAGGTCCCCAAAGAGATCGGTCGGATCGTAGAACTCGACCATCGCGTTCGCCGACCTGAGGTGAGTCCACTGAGTCTCCCCAGTGCCACCTTTCGCATCGTCGGGAATGACGTCGGCCTCGAAGTTTCCCGTGGCCCGCAACCAAACCCGCTCTTTCTCATCGTCCAGGATAAGCAGGTCACCTAGCTGGGGCGACAACTCGCGCACGACGTTCTGGAACTGTTCGATCAAACGCCATTCTGTCGCCTGGCTCCGCTCCTGGAATGCGAGCGCGAGGTCGTAGGCCTTCGACACGGCCTCGTCCCGAGCCTCCGCGGTGGGCGCGTCGGAGATTGCGCGGGACGACAGGTTTGGGCTGCCGAGTGGCCCACGCATTGCGTATGTGACCGTGAGCGTGCCTTCAGGCTTGACAATCAGCATGTAGATGAACACGAAAATCCCGACGAGGACCACGAACAGAAGTACCGCGACCAGAAAAGCGCCGCAGCCCCATTGGCCAGGTGCCCAGCTCTGTGAGGTAGGCACATACCCCTGCTCAGCCAGGTCGGTCGCGTCCCTCTGGAATGCACGAAGGGCGTCGGCTTGCTGGCGCCCTCTGTATGACCGCACGATGGTGCCAGCCCCGGTCACGGCGTCAACGCCAGTGCGCTCGGCTCCTTTACTGGCCATTTGTCGAAGGTGGTGGCCGCCGACCAAACCTCGATACCGCCGAAGCTGGCGAGCTCCGGTTGCGACCGCAGAGGGATCACTTCGACCCAGGACGGTCCGTCCATGTCCACCTCCCGTTAACGGAGCATTCTCCGCCCAAGGCTCGGCGCACCGGCCGCTGCTCGTTGAGTTCGCTGCGTCAAGGGAAGAGAACGCGCACTGGGGCTAGGTGCACGTTTCCGCTGCCAGCCGTCCGGTCTCCGAGTTCTCCATTCACGTCGTCTCCCGAACACCATGCTGACCCATCGGCCGTGACCGCGCCCGAATGGTACGCGCCCGTGCTGATAGCCCTGACCTCGCCCACGTGACCTCGCTGCACCTCCCCAGGGAACCGGTTGCGAGCTGCCTGCAGCTTGGTAACGCTCGACCAACCGGTTCTAGGGCCACGCCCAGTAAGACCTCTGGCTCGTGCTCGCAGCGTTCCTTTCCCGTTGCCTAGGTAACCGTGTTCCATGCATCCTTATTCTCCCCAAGCAGTCAGCGACCGTCGGTGGGCGCCCGGGCTCGCGATGATAGTCGTGGCGCCGGTGGGAAGGAACTCGATAATCCAGATTCCGCCGCCACCCCGGGTTTTGCCAAGCAGCATGGTTACCGTTCCGCCAGGAACGGCCTCTTGGTCTTTCAATTCTTCACCCTCCCACGTTAGCGCGCGGTCCATCGTGGTCGCAATCCAGTTCCCTGCGTCTGGAGCGAGGAGCTCGGCGATGCGTACGATGTGCCTGCCGGAATCGGAAGACTGCGTCAGCAGCAGTGACACGTGGGCCGCTTGGCCGAAGGGTGGCCAAACGAAGATCACAGCTGGAACACTCATGTCACGAGAGCTAAGCGCTTGACCGCTGATCCAGACTGCCGAGGGAGAGCGGCTGGGAATGGCGGGGCAGAACTGGGCAGGGCGGGAGTATTGATAAGAACGTTTGTGCTGGCAGGGGAAGCGTCGGGAGCAGCGGAACATGCCGTCACGCTCAAAACCAGAGGGACCAGGAGGAACTGTCGAAGGAATCGGTCGCCGCACTCCCAGCTCGACACCGCATGACCGAGACCGATCGTCATGTCGTTCGTCGCACCTTGCTCCTTTCCGTTTCCGTATCGAGCCGCGGTGAGCGCCTCGCGCCGTGGGTTGCCTTGCGCCTCATTCGGGCCAAACCTCGAGCACGACCTTCGCATCGGCCGGGTGGATGCGGTAACCGAGGACGCTTGCGTCCCAGGTGATCAGGTCTCGCCTCGCGATCCGGCGCATGAGCTTGTTAGGACCCGAGACGATGCCGGCGAACGCTGTCCCGGTGGTCTTGTTGTACCGGCTCTTGAGTCGCTCGTCCAGGATCACCGCGTCACCGCGTATGGCTGCCTCAGCCAGTTCGCGGACGAGCTTCCTGCTGTCGACGCCCTTGATGCCATGGATCACCTCGCGGATTTGGGAGGTGAGCGCCTCTTCCCTTGTATCCGCCGATTGGGGTGGCTTGGCCATGTCGCCCGCACCTGGACCAACCCAGCGTTGCACCATCTCCAGCAGCTCCTGCTGCGTGTCAGCCTCGAACTCGACTCTGGGCATCTGAAACTCCTTTGAGTTGTTGGATGTCTACTCTGGCCGATCGCGTCCGCTGTGTCAAGCCTGTTACATCTCTGTTAGTAGCATCAAACAGGCTCTAGTGTTAAGATCGTCTCATGGGCGCGGAGATCACAAAACAGCTACAGGCCGTCCCTCTGGTTCATGTTTCGGGTCCGAAACCTGGTGGGGCGACCTTGACCATCGGGCTCTCACGCGACGCGAGCCATCGCTACTGGCTGGACGGTGATCGTATCCCCTTCAGCGTCACCGGGGTCCTGGGGATCATGGCCAAGAACGGTCTTGCCCCGTGGGCAGCTAAGCTCACCGCCGAGTACGCGGTGGCCAACGCCGACGTATTGCACGCCATGGTCGAACGCGGTGATGGCGAAGCGGCTGTGCGTTGGCTGAAGGGCGAACCCTTCGCTAGACGGGACCGCGCCGCCGAGCTTGGCAGCAATGTGCACGCGCTTGCAGAAGCAGCGGCCAGCGGGCACCCGATCGACGTTTCGGACGAAGAGCGCCCGTTCCTCGTGGCCTTCCAGCGCTTCTGTGACGACCATCAGCCCGCGTATCGGTTGGTCGAGGAGATGGTGGTCAGCCCGAAATACGGGTTCGCCGGAACCCTCGACGCGATCGTAGTAATCCGCGGCGAAACATGGCTGCTCGACTACAAGACTTCGCGAGGCAACGGGCCCTATCCGGAGACCGCGATGCAGCTCAGCGCGTACGCCAACGCCCAGTGGCTTGGCCGCCCCGGTGATGCCAGGCATTACCGCATCCCGGCCATCGACCGCTACGGCGTTGTGCAGCTGCGACCCAATGCCTACAGGCTCGTGGAATACGCAGTAGGAGCCGCCGAGTTCGACGGTTTCCTTGCGGCCTTGCGGCTGTCGCAGTGGGTAGCCACAAGGGCAAAGAAGGTCATGGCATCGGAGGACACGCTGACATGACGCGGATCACGATCACGATCGATGTGGCCGGCGAGGTTACGCTGACTACGCCATCGGAGGCGGCGAAACCACCCTTCCAAGGGTCATCAGGTCCACCTGCGAGCAATGAACCGATATTGGTACTCGATGAGGCGCCCTGGCCCGGAGGACCCAACGGCAAGGTCCTCTCTCAGACGGCAGGCGGCATGTGCCCCGTCCACGGTCAGCCGTGGAAGACCGTACCGGCGGGGGTGAGCAAGTCGACCGGCAAGCCGTACACCGCCTTCCGGGCATGCCCTGAGCGCGGATGCCATGAGCGGCCAACGTCGGGAAACGGCATCGGCGGGCCGACGTGAGCGGCGATGGGATCACCGCGCCTGAAGCGGCCAAGAGGCAATATCCGGATCATGTCTGGGCGGACCTCGGGCAGCTTGCTCCGTACCTCCTGGCTTCGCCGGGCCCCGACGAGATCGATGACCAGGGCTGTTTTGGCCGGGACAGCATCAGCCAGGTTGAGTCGCAGCTACTCGAACACGTCGCGCTCGCCTTCCGAGGCTTCACGCTCCCTGCCGGCCTCATGCCGGGCCTCCGCCTCGA
>JBBSHN010000059.1:0-15695 GCA_038252945.1 Propionibacteriales bacterium
AGGCCTGGGTCAGAGAAGGGCAAGTCGTACGCCGTCGCGGCCTCCCGAGCGACGCCGCGAATCGAGAGGGCGTACGCACGGTCGGGATTGATCTCGAACTCGATCACTTCATCGCGGAGCAGAAGCAGATCGGTGGCGTCATTCCCCGGAGCGGCCGTGTCTGCCGGCAAGACCACGATGCCCCTAGCGTCGTCGCCAGCTCTGAGCTCGCTGGCCGAGCAGATCATTCCGTCGGAGACATGGCCATACGTCTTGCGCGCAGTGATTGCAAATCCGCCGGGAAGCACGGCTCCGGGTACCGCGACGACCACCAGGTCGTTCGTCTGGAAGTTGCGCGCGCCACAGACGATGCCCCGGGGCGTGCCTTCACCGACGTCCACCGAGCACCACCGGATCGTCTTGCCGTTGGACTGCTGCTCCTCGCTGAAGTCGACCACGCGGCCGACGACGAGCGGACCCTCGACGTCCGACCCCGGCGTCTCCAACGCCTCAACCTTCAACCCGAGCATGGTGAGGCGATCCGCGAGCTCCGGAGTCGGCAGGTCGGAACGCAGGTCGACGTACTCGTGCAACCACGACACGGGGACTCGCATTGCGCTACAGCTCCGTTCCGAACGCCAGGGTGAAGCGCACGTCGCCGTCAACAACGTCACGAATATTTGGCACGCCGTGGCGCACCATCAGGGTTCGGTCGATGCCCATGCCGAAGGCGAAGCCGGAGTACACCTCGGGGTCGACCCCGCAAGCGACGAGCACCCGAGGATTGACCACCCCGCAGCCACCCCATTCGATCCAACCCTCGCCTTTGCAGGTGCGGCAGTGCTCGACGTCCGGTGCGACACCTCGGCAGACGAAGCAGATGAGGTCGACCTCAGCCGACGGCTCGGTGAACGGGAAGTACGACGGGCGGAACCGGGTGGTGATGCCCTCGCCGAACACGGCGCCCGCGAACGTGTCGAGGGTCCCCTTCAGATGTGCCATCGACAAACCTCTGTCGACGGCGAGCCCCTCCACCTGATGGAAGACCGGGGAGTGCGTGGCGTCGAGCTCGTCGGTCCGGTACGCCCGGCCGGGGCACACGACGTACACGGGAGGCTGTCGGGTCAGCAGGCAGCGCGCTTGCACCGGGGACGTGTGCGTGCGCAGGACAACTCTCGCCTCTGGGGGCTCGAGGAAGAATGTGTCCTGCAGGCTTCGAGCGGGATGGTCCGGGCCGAGATTGAGAGCGTCGAAGTTCAGCCACTCCGCCTCGGCCTCGGGCCCTTCGGCGATCTCCCATCCCATGGCGACAAAGACGTCGCTGATGCGCTCTTGCAGCGTAGTGAGTGGATGGCGGGCACCGCGCGGATCGCGGTCGTACGGCAGCGTGACGTCCACGAGTTCCTCGACGAGCATGCGCGACTCGTGCTCGTTCTCAAGCTCCGCCCGGCGCTTCACAAGCGCCTCGGTGATCGCCGCCCGAGCCGTGCCGACACGTTGCCCTGCGGCCTTGCGCGCTTGCGGTGGGAGAGCCCCAATCTCCCGGTTTGCCAAGCCCAATGGTGACCGGTCTCCTGCGTGTTCCAGTCGCACCGAGTTGAGCTCCTTAAGGGACCGAGCCGCGGCAATCGCGGCCAACGCATCGTGGTGCATCCTGTGCACCTCAGCAGCGCCCAGCGACGTGACCTCGACGGGGTCATAGTTGCCGTGATGGCCGGACATGGCGGGCGATCGTCCTTTCTCAGTCCGCAGAGCGTCGGTCAGGCTGCCGCCTGAGTCTAGAAAGCCAGCGCCGGCTGGGGCGAACCGGTTTCTTCCCGGTGAGTCGCGGACGCCGCCGTCCGTCATCGTCGGCGGTGCGCACTGGCCGAGGCATACAGGCACAGCGCCACGGCAGTGGCGAGGTTGAGGCTCTCCGCGCGGCCGTAAATCGGCACTCGTACGACGTTGTCGGCCAACGCCAGGTCGGCCTCCGGCATGCCCCACGCCTCGTTGCCGAACAGCCATGCCGTGGACTGGTCCAGCAGTCCCCCGTCGTTGGCCTCGCCGAGGGTCAATGCGCCTGAGCCGGCTGCAGCCAGCACCTGGAGTCCCGCCGCACGAACAGCGGTCACCGTGTCTTCCAGCGCCACCCCAATGACGACGGGGAGATGGAACAGCGATCCGACGCTGGCACGCACGGCCTTCCCGTTGTACGGGTCGACGGAGTCGCCCACGAAAATCACCGCGCCCGCGCCAGCCGCGTCGGCCGTACGAATGACAGTACCGGCGTTGCCCGGATCGCGGATCGCCGCGCACAGCGCCACAAGCGATGGCACAGAGCCAAGGACGGTTTCGAGCGGTTGATCGATGAACTCACACACGGCGACCACACCTTGTGGCGAGACGGTTCCACTCAACGCCCCCATCGCGGCAGCGCTGGCCAGCAGCCACGGCAGCCCACGCTGACGGCACGTCTGCACGAGGTCGGCATGCCGGCGCGTAGCGTCATGGGTGGCGAAGATCTCCACTACGCAGCTCTGCGCCGCGAGGGCCTCGCGCACCGCCTGTGGCCCCTCGGCCAGGAATCTCCGCTCGGCCCGGCGTACCGATCCTCGGGTCAACCGCCGGGTAGCCCGGATCTTCGCGGACCGGGCGGTGAGCTGTTCTGTGGTCAGGCGAGCGTGCCGTCAGGCGACCGGTGCAGGTTCAGCCGAGGTTGTGTCATCCGACGCAGAGTGCAGCGAATCGTCGGTTGAACTGGCTGTCCCGCCATCGCTGAGGCCAGCGCGCGCCACTTCGACGAGGACACCGAACGCTGCCCCGTCGTGGACCGCGAGCTCGGCGAGATGCTTGCGGTCTACTTCAACGCCGGCTTGTCGAAGTCCCTGGATGAACCGGTTGTAGGTCATGCCGTGGGCTCGTGCGGCGGCGTTGATGCGCTGGATCCACAGCCGGCGGAAGTCGCCCTTCCTCGCTCGTCGGTCGCGGTAGGCGTAGCCCAGCGAATGGGTGACCTGCTCCTTGGCCTTGCGGTACAGGCGGGATCGCTGGCCGCGGTAGCCCGCGGCGCGTTCTAGCGTCTCCCTGCGCTTCTTGGCGGCATTGACCGACCTCTTGACGCGTGCCACTGAAGTTCACTCCTAAGAATCGAAAAACCGGGCTGGGACGGACTCACAGACCGAGCAGTCGTTTCACCTGCTTCTTGTCACTGTTGGCGACTTCCACGGTGCCAGCATGCCGCCGGTGGTGCTTCCTCGACCCCCGGATGGGTGTAGACGCGAACGCCGCGCCCGACTTGCGGCGTGTCTGCAGGCGAAGGAGCTTGCCGGAGCCCGTCTTCTTCACGCGCTTGCTCGTCCCTGAGTGGGTCTTCATCTTTGGCATGGCTTCATCCTCGTGTCTACCGGTGCGTTGGGGGCTGGAAGGCTGTCAGAGCTCGGCGTCGACACTGGGCGCTGTTGCGCGCGTGCGTTTCGGCGCCGCTGCAGCAGCGGCTTCCCGCTCGATCCGTACGGTGCGCTGGGCATCGCGATCCGCAGCCAGCATGGCAGCCCGCTGATCTCGCTGCGCGCGTACCTCCGCTTTGGCCTCGGACTTCTTCTTGTGAGGTCCGATCACCATGACCATGTTGCGGCCGTCCTGCTTGGGCGCGGACTCGACATATCCCAGCTCTTGGACGTCGCCGGCCAACCGCTGCAGCAAGCGGAATCCCAGCTCGGGCCGGTGTTGTTCTCGCCCACGGAACATGATCGTGATCTTCACCTTGTCGCCAGCTTTCAAGAAGCGCTCCACGTGGCCCTTCTTGGTCTCGTAGTCGTGAGCGTCGATCTTGGGACGAAGCTTCATCTCCTTGATGACCGTGTTGCTCTGGTTGCGCCGGGACTCTCGAGCCTTCTGAGCGTTCTCGTACTTGAACTTGCCGTAGTCCATCAGCTTGCAAACCGGCGGCCGGGCCATCGGGGCCACCTCGACCAGGTCGAGATCGGACTCCTGGGCCAGCCGCAGAGCATCGTCGATGCGGACGATGCCGACCTGCTCGCCGTTCGGGCCGACCAGCCGCACCTCGGGGACGCGGATGCGGTCGTTAACGCGGATTTCTGTGGTGATGTGTCCTCCTGTGGATTTGTTTCACCACGGAGGCCACCGCATCGGGCACCTGAGTGCCGACTAGGGCGAGAGCTGCTCTCGCGACCTGACCCGACGACAATTCTCTGTCGCTGCGGGTGGGAGACGGCCTCCGCTTGTTATGGCGTCCAACGCTGCCGGGCCGGGCGACATTCCGGTGTACGACCTTGGGCGCAGGTCAAAATTGGACGGTTTGGTCGCTGCACAGGCTATCAGTCCTGCGGGTGGAGCGTCACTGCCCAGTAGGCGCACTTCAAAGTGCGACGAGGCATGAGGCGCGCCGATGTCCACCACCTGCGCACCGACTGACCAGTCGGCGTATTGCGACCGCTACGACTGCGGAGGCTGATAGCCCGTAGGTGAATCGTCGAGGTCCACAATCGCTGCGACCGGTCCGCCGCCGTCAGGCCCTTGGTGAGCTGCCGACACCGACACGAACACCGCAGGGTCACCCGTCACCGATGCGGCCACTCCCCCGGCACACGCCTTGATCTGCCGGTGCCAGTGAACGTCGGAGTCGTCCAGCATCGCGTTGCGCCGACCGTGCACGGTGCCGTCCGACGACGCCTCGCACTTGAGGAAGACGTTGACGAGCCTGCCGTCGATATCGGTCCAGTGCGGGCGCTCAGGAAGGTCGAGACCGGCGTCGCGGACTGCGGCCCAGATGCCGTCTTGATCGAGCGCGTCGCACATCACGGAGTGGCCGACGCGGTAACGGCCACCGACTCCCCGCGCGTTGCCCACCACCACGACCTGTGCTTGGTCGAGCTCCACGCCGGACGAGCAGGATGCGACCGCCGAGTAGAGGTCACGCCGGTGCATGACGTCGTCATTCGAGGGCATCTCGATCTCGCCCAACGCCACTGCGACGCCCAGCGCCGTGCATCCGTTGGACAGGTCCATCGACTGATGCGTCTCTTCGGTCCAGACGGTCTTGCCTCGCGCTTTTGCATCGCGAATAGTGGAGATCGTCAGCAGCGGCGTCTTGGTCTGCACGTAGTGCACATCGGCCGGGTCGTCGATACCGGCCCCACTCATCGCGTCTTTGACGGCGGCCGCGACCTTTTCGATCATCTCGACTCGACCGATGTCTTCAGGCAGGAGCTGCTCGCTCATCGCGAAGCCGACGGTGAGGCGCGGTTCGTCGGTGCCGCTCCCTTCCGCGTCAGTCGTGGCGAACACCGTCGCATGCGGGCTGATCACCCCGTCGGTGCCGCCAGACCACACGATGGGGACCTGACGTACCTCGTCCATCGAGCGGGTGCCTCTTTCGGCGAGCACCTCCCGGAACGCCCGGTCGGCGAGAATGCGGGTGTAGTCGTTGACTCCGCCGTTGCCCTCGGTCTTGCCGATGACGGCGATGACGCGGTCAGCGTCAATCACCTTGTCGTCGATGAGGTCGGCAAGCCCGCTCGCGTCGGAGACGTGCTGAATCGGCACCTTGCGGACCTCGATCGGCTGTGGCATGCGGATCTCCTGTCGGGCTACTCATTCGGGAGGACGATGGTGCCGGAGTTCCCGCGTACGCCGGACACGATGTTGCTCAAACTGGTGATCACGGCCGTCTTGCCGGACCGCTCGACGAAGCGGCAGACCGCTTCGACCTTCGGGCCCATCGAGCCACTCGCGAAGTGGCCCTGCTCGGCGTACCTCCGCAAGGTGGCGACTGACACCTCGCCGATGTCCTCGGCGTCGGGGTCGCCATACCGCAGAATCGCAGCGTCGACGTCGGTGGCGATCAACAGGCGGTCGGCCTCCACTGCCACGGCCAGGAGCGCGGCGCCGAGATCCTTGTCGATCACTGCCTCGACGCCGCTCAGCGATCCGTTTTCGTTGCGTACCACGGGGATGCCGCCACCGCCGTTCGCCACCACCACATAGCCGGCGTCAGCAAGTGTGACGACCACTCCGGACTCCAGAATTTCCACCGGCTCCGGCGACGGCACTACACGCCTCCAGCCTTTGTCGCCGCGGTCCTGGAACGTCTGACCGTGCTCGATGAGCGCTTGGGCGTCCTCCCGCGACACGTAGCGACCGATGGGCTTGGAGGGCTTCTCGAAGCCGGGGTCATCGCGATCAACGAGCGTGCGAGTGACCAGGGCAGCCATAGGCCGGTGGAGTCGGCGGGTTCGCAGTTCCTGCTCGAGGGCGTTGAGGAGGACGAAGCCGAGCGTCGCCTGTGTTTGCGCCCCGCACCAGTCCAGCGGGACCGGTGGCACGACCTTGGCCGCCAGCTCATTCTTGACCAGCAGGTTGCCCACCTGGGGACCGTTGCCGTGAGTCAGCACCACATCGACCCCATGGGCGATCAGGTCTGCCACGCTGCTCATCGCGGTGCCGGCTGCAGCGATTTGCGCCTCCGACGTTGCGTTACCGTCCGGACCGATCATGGCGTTGCCGCCGAGCGCGACAAGCACCCTCACCTATTGCCTCCCTCGTTGCCTTCTGGCGGGTCCCGGTCACCATAGAGGAGACCCGCGAGCATACGCCCGCGAGCCTCAGCGAGGACTCTACGAAGAGGAATCACCCCCTCCTATGGCGGATGTCGCCCAAGCCGGACCGGCACTTCGGCACTGTGGACCAGCGTCGCTCACCGCCGCGGCTTGCCTTCACTACTTGGATGGTCCGAGTTTGCCGACGACACGCTCAGCTCCGCTCTCGTAGTGAAGGGCGGAGGCGGCAGATCCAGGCGCTGGCTGAGGCTCTCCAGCGCGCGCGTAGCCGCTCGTCGCACCTCTGGGCTCTCGTCGTCGAGCGCCGCCATCACCGCTGCGACGTGCTCGGTGTCGCCGACCGAGCCCAGGCACCGGATCGCGGCTGCGCGAACCCGCGGAAGGTCGTTCTCTGCTAGCAGCACCGCGCCGGGACCGGCTTCGCCGATCTCGCGCCGGGCGGCGACCTTGGCGCACATCTCAGCGGGCCTCCAGTGACGATCGGCGAGATGCTCCACGACGACCGGCGCAACCGAGTTTGCCCAGACGTACAGCAGCCCGCGCGCACCCCACGTGCGGTGCCAGTAGTCGTGCCAGCGAGGGTCGAACGCCGCAACCCCGCAGTTCGACCCGAGATACGGCAGTACGGCGACGTACTCCCGCAAGTCGGCGCCGGCCAAGAGGTCAGCACACCAGCTCGCAGCCCTCTGCTCACCCACCCGTTCGCCGAGCTGTCGCAAGAGGTCGCGGGGGCTGCGGTCGGGCTCGCTGGGAGCGGGTAGGTCGGCGGCTGCTGCCATCGGCCGCGAGTCCGTCACAGGATGTCGACGTCCGGGAACGGCTCGCCGCCGGAGAGCTCGGCGTACCCCGGTCCTCGGTCGAAGAACGGCCTTCCGATGACGGCCGCCTGCTGCTCCCGGTCGGCGCGCATCCGCTTACGCAAAGCGTCTGAGCCGGCGACGTCGACTCGCCGAGACGTCAATCGCTGGCCGACACTCCGGAATTCTTGGGCCTTTGGTGGCGTGTCGGCGGGAGTGGAGGGCGAGACGTCCTCGGCGGGAGTGGAGGTCAGGCCGTCGTCGGCGGAGAACAGGACGCCATAGTCGTCGCGAGCGCCGGTGAGCGACACCTTGCCCCAGGCGACGTCGCGTGCCACCTCGTTGTACGGCCGCTCGAGCGGGTCGCCCCACCCGCCTCCCCCGGTGGTCCGAATGCGGATCGTCTCCCCGGCCCGCACGGGTTCGGCGTCGGCGAGCGCGTCCACAACCCGTTCGTCAGGTCCGCCAACGTCAACCGCGACCTCGAACGACTGCCCGGCCAAGCCTTTGTTGACCCCCCAGCAGGCCAAGATCGACCGGTCAGCGATCGACATGAAGTGCGCGTCCTTGAGCATGCGGATGTGCTTCTCGTAGCCGAGTCCACCTCGATAGCGCCCTGGGCCACCGGAGTCGATGGCGAGACCCAGCCGCTCGACTATGAACGGAAACCGCCCTTCGCTGAACTCCGTGGGGAGGTTCCGGGAGTCCGGGACGACGTGGATGGTGTCCTCACCGTCGGCGTAGTAACGCCCGCCGGAGCCGCCGCCTAGCACCTCCCGCATAAGGTACGGCGCACCGTCGAGGTCCTGGCCGTACATCCCCGTGTAGCGAATCGTTTCCTGGTCCGCCGGCATCCGCCCCTCGACCGCCTTGGCAAGTACCCCGGCGAGCACCCCGAGCAGGCGCAGGATGACGAACGTGCGGGCGTTGGTCGGCGCGGGGAAGACCGGCGTTAGCAACGTGCCAGGCGGTGGAAATCGCATCTCGATCAGCGGTACGACGCCCTCGTTGACGTCAAGCTCAGCCATGCGCTCCGGCGAGTCGGCGAGATTGCGCAGAATCGGTGCGAGCCACTTCTTGAGGAAGTTGCCGTCGGCGTAGTCGCCGCAATGGTTGATCGGCCCTTTCGCCTGCGGGCCGGTGCCCATGAAGTCGAGGATCAGCCGTCCGCCATCGTCGGGAAGCTTGGTCAGCGTGATGCGCTGCCGGTGCAGCTTCGGGGGGTCAACGCCGTCGTGTTCGGCGTAGTCCTCCCACACGTACGTGCCGTCAGGGATCTTCGCGAGAATCTCGCGGCGGTAGGTCTCGGTGGTGTTGTCCAGGATCGCGTCGAAGCAGGCCTCAACCTGCTCAACGCCGTACCGCTCGAAGAGTTCGGCCATCCGCCGGGCCCCCATCAGGCAGGCGGCGCACTCTGCGTCGAGGTCGGCCGCGAGTGAGTCCGGCATACGGGAGTTGCGGGTCATGATCTTCAGAGCCTGCTCGCACCGAACGCCGGCGTCCCAGAGCCGGATCGGCGGGACCATCAGGCCCTCTTGGTACACCGAGGTGGCGTCGGAGGGCATCGAGCCCGGCACCGCGCCGCCAATGTCGTCATGATGACCGAACGCCTGCACGAACGCGACGACCTCCAGTGCACCACCGACGTCAGCAAACACCGGAGCGGTCAGGCAGAGATCCGGGAGGTGGCCGATGCCGCCCTCGGACAGATAGACGTCGTTGTGGAAGAAGACATCACCCGGCCGCATGGTGTCGAGGGGGTAGTCGCGCACGACCGGGTGCACCAGGGCGGAATACGACCGGCCGGTCAGCTTGCGCAGTCTCCGATCGTGAATTCCGGCGCGGTAGTCGTGCGCGTCGCGGATCATCGGCGAACGCGACGTACGCCCGATGGCCGTCTCGACCTCCTGCTCGACCGACGCCAGGTAACCGTGCACGATCTCGACGAGGACGGGGTCGGTCATGCGGGGGCGCTCGCCCTCGTCGTACGCCGAAGCAACAGGTTGCCGAAGCGGTCCACCTGGCCCTCAAAGCCGGGATGAAGGGGCACGGTGGACGAGAACTCCTCGATCACAGCGGGGCCAACGACGACGTCACCGCGACCGAGTCGAGCCCGGTCGTAGAGCCGGGCCTCCCCTTCGCGCTCGAAATACACGCGGCGGGTGCCGGTGAGGGCGGCCTCAGCCCCGGTGCCGTCCCGCACCTCCACGAGCTCTGGTTTGCGGATCGGCCCGACTCCGGTCACCCGCACATTGACCCACTCGACCTCCTGTCTCGAGTCCTCCCGGAAGTCGTACCCGTAGAGCCGTCGATGCTCATCGTGGAAGCGCCGGGCGACCTCGTCCAGCCCCGCCTGGTCGAGCGGACCGTCCGGCATCTCGACGCGGACCTCGTACGCCTGCCCGAAATACCGCACGTCTGCGGTCCGCTCGAATCTGCGGTCACCGCGCTGAAAGCCTTCGCGCTCCAGAGCCGAGGAGGCTTCGGCCGTCAGGGCGTCGAGGATTCGCTGCACCTCAGGAGCCTCGAGACGCGGGTGCCGGGTGACTGAAGTGCGCACATAGTCGTTGCGGACGTCGACGGTGAGCAGCCCGTACGCCGACAGATTGCCGGGATTGACAGGGACGACGACGCCACGCAGACCCAGGATGTCGACCAGGCGGCAGGCGAGCAGCGAGCCCGAACCACCGAACGTGACGAGGTGGAACTCCCGTACGTCAAGGCCCCGCTTGACGGTGATCTGGCGCAGCGCGTTGGCCTGGTTCCACGCGGAGATCTCCAAAATGCCGATCGCTGCCGCCGCTTCGGTCAGTGCCAGCTTGCCGGCGACGTCCGCGATGCCGGAGCGGGCCAGCTCGACGTCGAGCGGCACCTCACCGCCGAGCAGGTACGGCGGAATGCGCCCGAGGACGACGTGCGCATCCGTGATCGTGGGCTGGTCGCCACCGCGCCCGTAGCACAGCGGGCCGGGGTCGGCACCGGCTGACTGAGGGCCCACCTTGAGCGTGCCTTCGGGGCTGATCCGGGCGATCGAGCCGCCGCCAGCACCCACGGTGACCACATCGATCATCGGGATCTTGCTGGGATACGGGCCGACACTCCCCTCGGTCGTCAGAGCCGGGCGCCCGTCAGGCACAACGCAGACGTCGGTCGACGTACCACCTCCGTCGCAGGTGAGGACGGCGTCGAATCCGGCAGCGGACGCCACGACAGCCGCTCCCAGCACACCGGCGGCGGGACCGGACAGCACCGTGGTGATGGGCTGGTGGACCACCTCGTCGGCGGAGAGCACCCCGCCGTTGGACTTCATCACGTAGAAGGGCACCCGCCGCGACTGCCCCGCCGACGTGGTCGTGTAGCGGTTGAGGCGCGCGGTGATTTTGGCGAGGTATGCGCGGATGTCGGGCTTGACCGCGGCATCGACGAGCGTTGTGATCGACCGTTCGTACTCCCGGTACTCCCGCAGCACGTCAGAAGAGATCGACACGACGGCGTCCGGGTGCTCTTTGGCCAAGACCTCGCGCATCGCCCGCTCGTGCGTCGGATTGGCGTAGGCGTGCAGGAAGCAGACGCCGATCGTGCCGATGCCGGCATCGCGGAAGTACCGGGCGGCTGCCACCGCGGAGCTCTCATCGAAGGGCCGAATCTCCGCTCCGGTCACGCTGAGCCGGCCGCGGACGGTCCGTACCCGATCGGCTGACACGATGCGCGGTGGCTTTACCCAGAAGTAGGAGTTGCCGTAGCTTTCCGGGACTGACTGCCGAGCGATCTCGAGTAGATGCTCGTAGCCCTCCGTTGTGATGAAGCCGAGGTTTTCGACCTTCCCTTCGAGAAGCCTGTTGGTCGCGACGGTGGTGCCGTGACACACCGCCGCCACCGAGTCGCCAGTGAGATTCAGCATGTCGAGGACCCTCTCAATGCCGCTCAGGAAGCCGAGCGCGGGGTCGGTCGGTGTCGAGTGCGTCTTGGTGGCGGCGAGGGCTCCGGTTTGCTCGTCGACGGCGACGATGTCGGTGAATGTGCCGCCGGTGTCGACGCCTATGCGGATCCGCCGGGTCACTCCGAGTCTTCGCCGCCCGGCAGCGGTGCTCCGGAGCGGCGGTAGCGAAACGAAGTCTCCCCGGGCGAAGCCATCAGGTCGAGGTGGTTCTTGATCAGTGCGAGGTTGCGATCGGCGAGGTGGTCGAACCCTTGTGAAACGCTGCTGCCCGGCGTGAGCGAGCGGAGTGCGGTGTCGGGGTCGAGCCGCGCGACCACCCACTGCTCGTACGACGACCCGCGAGCCAGCACCTCGGCAATCGGCGAGACGATCATGGAGTTGCCGAAGTACAGCACGCCTTCGGGGTCGACGCCGGTGGCGTTGGCTCCGATGACGAAGACATGGTTGTCGTAGGCGCGGGCCCGATTGGTGAGCTCCCAGATGTCCGCGCTGCGCAGTAGCGCCGACGGTCGGGCGATGATCTCCGCCCCCTTCAGGGCGGTGATGCGTGCGAGCTCGGGGAAGTCCCCGTCGAAGCAGATCATCAGGCCGATACGGCCCAGCTCCGTCTCCACGACGCAGGCGTCATCGCCGGGCGTCACCCAGCCACCGCCGGTGACGATCTCAGTGCAGAACGGGTGCGTCTTGTTGTAGATGCCGCGCTGTTCGCCGCTCGGCCCGACGAGGACGGCGGTGTTGAACACGACGCCACGGTCCGGCCCGCGTGCGTAGGCGCCGTACACGAGGTGGATGCCGGTTTCCGCGACGACCGCGTGCAGCGGTGCGGTCTGCTCACCGGGGATGGGATCGAGGACGTCCCACAGTCCGTGCACGTCCAGGCCAGGCGAGAAGCCGGTGGTGCAGGTCTCCGGGAGCACGACGAGATCGGGCTCGCAGTCAGCGGCGCAGCGCCGCACCAGATCGACACAGTGGTCGACGTTCGCGGCGATACTTTGCCGGCTCAGGGGCTCCGGCGACGGGCGGACCTGCAGCGCGGCTGCGACTATTGTGCGCATCGGTCTAGCGCCGGTACCGCCGGCTGGCGAGCCACCATCCGATGATGGCGCCGAGCAGTGCCGCTCCGGCACCGACGAGCGCCCCCTGCACGAAGCCGGCTGCGCTGTTGGCTGCAGCGAGCGCCTGAGCGGCCCCGGGCGCTTCATATACCTGTGGCACCTGTGGGGCGTCGGGCGTGACGGGTGCTGACGTTACCGGTGCCGCGTCGATTACGGTCGGCTGCTCGGCAGCCACTTCGGCGGCGGTTTCGGGGCTCAGGGCTGGCCGACGCTCGCTGGCAGACACGCCCGCGAGCACCTCGTCGACGGCGGCGAAGAACTCCCCTGCAGTCTTCTTGGCGACGCCGGTGAGCATCCGCTGCCCTACGCCGCCGATCATCCCCCCGACGATGGCGTCAGCGTCGTACGTCAGCGTCGTAGTGGCGGCTGAGTCGCGGCTCCCCTCGCCGTTGGAGCCGGATTCGGTAAGTGTCACCCAGACATCCGCGCTGACCGTGCCGGGACTGCCTGCACCGGCAGCCTTGAGCAGGAACTTGTCCGGCGGCTGCTGTTCGCTGAGCCGGACTTCGCCCGTGTAGACGCCTTTGATGGAGGCGACACCTGCGGTGACGGTCATCCGGTAGGCGTCGTCGCCGATCGCCTCAAGCCGCTGGCAGCCGGGAATCGTGCGCACCAGCACCGCCGGGTCGTTCAGGGCGGTCCAGACTTGGTCGCGGGGGGCGTGCAGCTGTGCCGATCCTGAAACTCTCATCGCTCCTCCGAGGTGGCGCTGCTTGCCGCTATGGCGAAACCTACAAACCAGCTGTGGCCGTACCCATGGCGAGTATCGCCCAAGCATCCGCTCAGGCGCTAGCAAATCAGTGGTGGCGGCTTAACTGCGGGCTCTAAGGTCGCCCGCTGTGATCACCCGGGCGGTACACACCGGCAATCGGCAGTGGACATCACGGCACGTCACGGCATGCCGGGTCGCCGCGTCAGGTCTGTACCTCTTCGGGTCGGCGCCGATCACCGATCCCGTCACCGGATCGACCAGCAATCTCTTCGGCGGCGAACTTGCCGGCTTCATTGGCCAGGTCTGCTCGCAGCCGCAGAACAGCCGCCCGCTGACTCGGCGTCAGATCCTCGCGAAGCTCCTCGGACAACTCCATGTCCGCGTCAGCTCGAGCCGCTTGGAAGAGCCGCATCGTCGCCAACCGCTGGGACTCGACCCACCACGAGCGACGGCTCAATACACCATGAGCGACGGCTCAACGGGGTGGCGGCGTACGTTGGACGGCGTGGGCCCTTCGCTGCCGGGCAGTTCAGCGCTGATGTCGCTCGCCGGACGAGCCACGGAAGCCGTGGAGAGGGCGCTGTCGCTGCTGCCACGCATCGCGGAGACGGTGACGATTGCCGAAGCGCTAATTGAGCGGGTCAACTCCGTGGTGGCCGAGATCGAGACGACGGTCCATCGGGCGCAGGCCGTCGTCGAGCGCACCGAAGTCGTCGTCGAACAGGCCGCGGCTCTCACGCAACAGTTGGCACCGTTGATGGAACAGTTCCACCCGACGCTGACGCAGCTGCACCCGATCCTCGACCGGATTACCGAGACGACGCAGCCCGATGAGGTCGCTGCGGTCGTCGAAATGCTGAATCTGACACCCGACCTCGTGACCAAACTGCGTAACGACATCATTCCCGTGCTCGACACGATGGGGACCGTCGCGCCCGACGTACGCGATCTGCTCGACGTGTCACGCGGGCTCAATGGGATGCTCGCCGGACTGCCGGGCCTGGGGCGCATCAAGCGCCGAGTAGAGGACGAGAAGGAGACCAAAGACACCTACCGCGCCGACGAAGAGCCGCCCTCCTCCCCCGACCGCGGCTGACGCGACCGCTGATCTCCACAGCCCCGACCGGATCGGTCCCTAGGACTCGCTTGCGTGCTCCAGCCGCAGGGCGAACAACTCACTCGGCGAAATAGGCATCGACCGGATGGGGATCCCCTCGGCGTCCTCGATGGCAGCGGCGATCGCGGCGGATCCCGGTATGACGCCGGCCTCACCGGCCCCCTTGACGCCGAGCGGGTTGAGCGGCGACGGCGTCTGGAGATGGTCGATCTCGATCTTGGGCACCTCGCTGGCGTACGGCATCAGGAAGTCCATGAACGACGCGTTGAGCAACTGGCCGGATTCGTCGTACACCATGCGTTCGTAGAGAGCGCCGGCGACGCCCTGCGCCACCCCGCCGTGAATCTGCCCCTCCACGATCATCGGGTTGATGATCGTGCCGCAGTCGTGCACGACGCAGTAGCGCAGCACCTTGATCTCCGCTGTCTCGGGGTCGGTCTCGACGATCACCGCGTGCATGCCGTTGGCGAATGTCGACTGCGTCGGTGAGTAGTAGTCGGTGGCTTCGAGTCCCGGCGCATCGCCTGGGTCGATCGGCGGCTTGGAAGGATCGTTGCGCTGCGAGAACTGGGTCGCAGCACGAGCCGCCTCGTCGAAGGCGTACCGCAGCGGATTCGACAGTACGGCGACGGTGCCGATGTCGATCTGCGCCCCCGGGCTGCCTTTGACCCGCACCTGACCGTCGACGATCTCCAGGTCGTCGACCGACGCCTCGAGTGCATCGGCCGCGATGCGAAGCGCCTTGGCGCGCACCTTTCGCGCGGTCATCGCCACCGCGCTCCCGGACATGACCGCGGTCCGCGACGCGAAAGTGCCCACGGCGTACTTGAACCGCCGCGTGTCTCCGGTCGTCACCCGCACCCGCTCCATCGGCAGGCCCAGCTCGTCGCCGACGATCTGCGCCAGCATCGTCTGGTGTCCTTGACCCTGTGTGGTGAGGCCGGTCGACACCACGACGGTGCCGTCAGTCTCGACGCGGATGTGGCCGCCTTCGTAAGGCCCGACACCGGTGCCCTCGACGTAGCAGGCCAGCCCGATGCCCACCCGGCGGCCCTCGCGGCGCGCTGCCGCCCGTTGCGCCGCGAAATCGTCCCAGCCGACGAGCGCCTTGAGCTTGGCCATGGACGCCGGAAAATCCCCGGAGTCATACGTCAGGGGGCGTCCGTCCTGGAAGATCAGCCCGTGGTCGTACGGCATCTCGTCAGGCTGGATGAAGTTGCGCTCCCGTACGACGGTGCGGTCGATGCCGAGTTCCTGCGCGATGAAGTCCATGATCCGCTCCATCACAAAGCACCCCTGCGGCCGCCCGGCGCCGCGATAGGGCGTCACGATGACGGTGTTGGTGTACATGCTGTGGAACTCCACGCGGTAGGCGCGCGGCTTGTACGGCCCCAGCAGCTGCGTCGAGGTGATGATCGGCACGATGAGCCCGTACGGCGTGTAGGCCCCGTGGTCGTGCCAGAACTCCACCGACA
>JBBSHN010000060.1:0-15073 GCA_038252945.1 Propionibacteriales bacterium
GAGTTTCGTGGAGGAGCGCGAACGCGTCATTCGGCAGCAACAGGACTCGATCCGCGAGCTCTCCACACCGGTTCTGCCCGTGCGCGAGCGCCTGCTGATCCTTCCCATCGTCGGTGTGCTCGACAGCGAGCGAGCCCGCCAGCTCACCGACCAGCTGCTCAACGGTATCCGGACGCACCGCGCCCGTGTGGTGGTCATCGACATCACGGGAGTTCCCGACGTGGACGAAGCTGTCGCGAACCACCTTGTGCGGACTGTCGACGCGTCTCGACTGATGGGCGCCAACGTGATCATCACTGGACTGTCTCCAGACATCGCTCGCACGCTGGTCACAATCGGCGTCGATCTACGGAAGATGAACACCATCGGCGACCTTCAGGGCGGCCTGGAAGCCGCCGAACGGCAGCTGGGAATGTCTCGTGCTGGAGCTATAGATGCGGAATCGTCGTGACCACGGACGGTGCAGCGCTCGTATCGATATTGCGCCAGGGCCCATATTTGATCGCCTCGATACATACCGCTTTGGACGATACCGAGATGGTGCGCTTTCGGGACGACTTGGTCGAGCGGATAGGCGAGGATCGTTGTACAGGCGTGATCATTGACGTAGCAGCGCTGGACCTTCTTGACTCTTTCGGGTCGTGCACATTGAGGAGTATCGCCGAGATGGCTCGGCTCCGCGGCGCCATCACAGTGGTCGTAGGCATACAGCCCGAAGTTGCATTCGCGATGGTCGAGTTGGGAATGAGTGATGTGTTCGCCCACACTGCCCTCGACCTCGAAGAAGGAATCGAATTCCTCCAAGAGATGTTCGACTCGGAACAGATGGCTATATTGCCCTCCAAGGATGTCCGTTGACGGGGACTCTTGAGCTCACGAACCTAAGGCGGGACTATCGAGCGGCGTTCCTCCGTTATCTGGGCCTACGCGACGAGGCCGCTCTGCACGATGCCTATCTCTTAGGTCGTGCGAATGTCGCGCGTTCCGTGACCACCATGGATATTGCGAGGGTGCACCACGAGGTGCTGCTAGATGCCTTACGCGAGACGCGCGTCGACGACCTGCAGATCGTTGCCGAGCGAGCGGCTGAGTTCCTTCTTCAAGTGCTTGTCGTCTACGACATGTCAGCCCAGCGAGGGCGTCCACCAGCCAGCTGACCTGCCACTGCCTCCCTTTACCACCCCAGATGCTGCCCATGACCGGGTTGGTGCTCTAGGTTTCACCGCGTGAAGGTCGCCGTGGTCAAGGAAACGCTCGAGGGGGAGGCGCGAGTCGCACTCGTGCCGGAGCTGGTGGCGAAGCTGACCGCTCTTGGGTACGACGTCGCGATCGAACCAGAGGCCGGATTCGCCGCCGACTATCCCGACGACGCCTACTCCGCGGCGTCGGCTGAGGTGTCTTCCGAGGCTTTGCAGCAGGCGAGCTTGGTGCTGTCGGTTCAGCCGTTGAGTGTCGACCGGCTAGACATGATGGTCCCCGGAGTCGCCACTGTCTCGTTCCTGCCGCCCGCGCAGTCGCTCGAGGCGATCGCACGACGTCGAGAGCTGGGGATCACGTCCTTTGCCATGGAGCTCGTACCACGCATCTCTCGGTCGCAGTCGATGGACGCATTAAGCTCCCAGGGGCTCGTCGCTGGCTACCGGTGCGCGATCATCGCCGCCTCAATGCTGCGACGTTTCTTTCCTCTGAACATGACTGCGGCCGGAACGGTGACACCTGCTGAGGTCGTCGTACTGGGGGCGGGAGTGGCCGGGCTGCAGGCCATCGCGACGTGCAGGCGCCTCGGAGCCGTGGTGAAGGCGTACGACGTCCGCGCGGCTGCGGCCGAAGAGATTCGCTCGATGGGAGCAACCGCGATCGAGCTTGATCTCGAGACGCTCGAGGGTTCAGGTGGCTATGCGCGGGAGATGACTCAGGATCGGGCGGCTCGTCAACTCGAGCTGCTGACGCCGTACATCGCTGCAGCAGACGCCCTCATCACTACCGCCGCCGTCCCAGGTCGACGGGCACCGCAGCTGGTGACCGCGGCGATGGTGGAGCAGATGCGTCCTGGTTCGGTGGTGGTCGATCTGGCCGCGGAGACCGGCGGCAACGTTGAGGGATCGGTGGCCGGCCAGGTGGTGCGCGTGGGCCCGGCGCAGGTGTGGGGAGCGGCCAACGTGCCCAGTCAGATGCCTGGCCCGGCGAGCAAGCTCTACGCCCAGAACGTGGTGAACCTGGTGACGCTGATGACGCGGGACGGCGCGTTCTCCCCGGACTTCGACGACGAGATCGTGACGGGGACATGCGTCACTCACGCTGGCGAGGTGACCCACGAGGCCACCAGAGAGCAGTTGGAGGACCAGTCGTGAGCGAAGCCGTGGTGTGGCTGACGATCTTCGTCCTCAGCGTGTTCGTCGGCGTCGAGGTCATCTCCAAGGTGTCGTCGACTCTGCACACGCCGCTGATGTCAGGGGCCAATGCCATTCACGGCGTCATTCTGCTGGGCGCGATCTTGGTGACCGGCTTCACGACGTCGACGCTCGGGCTGATCGTGGGGCTTGTCGCCGTCGTACTGGCGGCCGTGAACATGGTCGGCGGCTTCGTGGTCACAGACCGCATGTTGCAGATGTTCAGCACGCGTAACCGCCCGGGCCCGCGGGCATGACTCCAACCTGGGCGCAACTGGCGTACCTGGCCGCCGCTGTCTGCTTCATTCTCGCGCTGCGCGGACTCTCCTCGCCGCGCACTGCCCGCAACGGCAACCTCATCGGCGCGGTAGGGGCAGTGCTTGCCTGTGTCACCGTCTTCTTTGCTCAAGACCTGCAGCACGTCGGGTTGATCCTGTTGGCCATCGCGGTCGGCACGGTCATCGGTGTGGTCGGTGCCCGGCGGGTACAGATGACGCAGATGCCGCAGCTCGTGGCGCTCTTCAACGGCGTCGGAGGCGGTGCCGCGGCTCTGGTAGCACTTTTGGAGCTTTGGCAAGCGGGCGCGGCGCCGAGTGTCATCGGCGTACCGAAGTTCGACCTCGCAGCCACGGCTTTCACGATCCTGGTCGGTTCGGTCAGCTTCTCCGGCTCGCTCGTCACCTTCGCCAAGCTGCAGGAACTCATGACGACCCGGCCGGTGCTGTTCCCCGGGCTGCCGGTCGTCTTCGGGGGAGCTCTGCTCGCTGGTGTCGTCCTGGGCGTCCTGCTCGTCGTAAGCCCGAGTGTGCTCCTCGGCGTGGTGATCGGCCTGGTGGGCCTTCTTCTCGGTGTGGTTCTCGTGCTTCCGGTCGGAGGCGCGGACGTACCGATCGTCATCTCGCTGTTGAACGCGTTCACCGGTTTGACCGTCGCCGCCGGTGGCTACGTGCTCGGCAACACCCTTTTGCTCGTCGCCGGAACGCTTGTTGGCGCCTCGGGAACCCTGCTCACCAAGCTCATGGCGGCCGCAATGGGCCGCTCGCTTCTCCACACGTTGTTCGGCGCGCTCAAGGGTGGCTCGACGTTGGGAGCGGGCGAGGCATCGGACCGTCCGGTGCGTTCGGCCAGTCCGCAGGACGTCGCCATCCTGCTCGGCTATGCGTCTCGCGTCATCGTCGTACCGGGATACGGCCTTGCGGTGGCTCAGGCCCAGCACACGCTGCGCGAACTCGTCGATGTACTGGGGGAGAAGGGGATTGCGGTGGACTACGGCATCCATCCCGTCGCCGGACGGATGCCGGGCCACATGAACGTGCTGCTGGCCGAGGCTCAGGTGCCGTACGACCAGCTCAAGGAAATGGACGACATCAACGGGGAGTTCAAGCAGACCGACGTTGTGCTCGTCGTCGGAGCCAACGATGTGGTCAACCCCGCCGCCAAGACCACACCGGGCGCACCCATCTACGGAATGCCGATCCTCAACGCGAGCGATGGCCGGCAGATCGTCTTCATGAAGCGGTCGATGCGCCCGGGCTTTGCCGGCATCGAGAACGAGCTGCTGTTCGACCCCAAGACCACGCTGCTGTTCGGGGACGCCAAGGACACAATGAGCAAGCTGCTGTCGGCGGTCAAGGCGTTGTGACGACGACGGCCGGCATCCGCTGACCAGCGGTGCTAGCCGGCGATGCCGTAGAGCCGGTCACCGGCGTCGCCGAGTCCGGGCACGATGTAGCCCTTGTCGTTGAGCCGCTCGTCCATGGCAGCGGTCACCACCGAGACCGGAACGCCGCAGTTTTCCACCTCGGTGGTCAGTCGAGCGCAACCTTCTGGCGCGGCCAGGAGACAGATCGCGGTGATGGACTCCGCGCCGCGGTCGGTCAGGAACCGTACGGCGGCCGACAATGTGCCCCCGGTGGCCAGCATCGGGTCGAGCACATAACACTGGCGCCCGCCGAGCTGCTCGGGCAGTCGTTCGGCGTACGTCGAGGCGCGGAGAGTTTGTTCGTTCCGGATCATTCCCAGGAACCCGACCTCGGCGGTGGGCAGCAGCCGCACCATGCCGTCGAGCATGCCGAGCCCGGCCCGAAGGATTGGCACGACCAGCGGTTTGGGGGCAGCCAGTTTGACGCCCTGCGCCTCCGCGACGGGCGTGGTGATGTGGACCGGCGCCGTACGGACACCCCTTGTCGCTTCATAGGCCAACAACGTCACCAGTTCGTCGACCAGGCGTCGAAACGTCGGAGAGTTCGTGGTCTGGTCGCGAAGTGCCGTGAGCTTGTGGGCTACCAACGGGTGGTCGATCACGCAGGTCTGCATGAGGCTTCAACCTAGGGGATGAGTGGTCCCTGCATCGAGCCTGCCGCCAATTGCTCGACGCCGCTAGGTTTCCCAACTCTTGCGTGCGGATCTGTCACGATCGGTCAGGTGACCGGTGAGCCAGCCGACAGCGCGTCCGCCGCCAGCACGTCGAAGGCTGCGCCGCCCCCGGCGGCGCTGGTACGCAGAGCCCTCGAGGTCGCCCGTCAAGCGGATCGGTCTCACGACGTACCTGTCGGTGCGGTGGTAGTCGGTCCGGACGGGGATGAGTTGTCCAGCGCCGCAAACGCGCGAGAGGCCGACACCGACCCAACCGCTCACGCCGAGATGCTGGCGCTGCGCCGAGCGGCGCAGCGGCTCGGTACCTGGCGGCTCGCGGGCTGCACGCTCGCCGTCACGCTGGAGCCGTGCACCATGTGCGGCGGTGCCCTCGTCCTGGCGCGGATCGACCGACTGATCTTCGGCGCTTACGACGACAAAGCCGGCGCAGTCGGATCGCTGTGGGACGTCGTACGCGATCGGCGGCTGAACCATCGACCGGACGTTCTGGGCGGCGTACTGGCCGACGAATGTGCTGAGCTGTTGCGGGACTTCTTCGACTCCCATCGCTGACCGGCTCCGGTAGCCTTCTGCGCGGTGGCGTGTCCGAGCGGCCTAAGGAGCACGCCTCGAAAGCGTGTGTGGGTTCACGCCCACCGTGGGTTCAAATCCCACCGCCACCGCCACTCTTCCCCGGCATAAGCGCAGGTCAAACACTTGCTCGGGTTATGTTTTCCGGTGATACGGGCCTGCTTGGTCACGAAGTGGTCAGCGCCGCTTGTCTGTCGTGCGGTTTCTAAGCAGTGCCTTGGCTGTGATGCCGCCTTCAACAGCTCGCACGTGAGGTTTGCCGGTGCTCCAGTCGATCACTGGCTGTGGGACCTCCGTCACCGGCTGGAGCCAACGCCCCCGCTGGTGGGAGACACGTGCCGTAGCGACCCGTCTATCCCCGGCGGCTTTCCACATGAGCCTCAAAGCATCGCCGCGACAGGGGAATGGGCACCGCCGGCGCTTGCGCATGTCGGGTGCCACCCGCCGGCGCTACATCTCCGATACTCAGACAGCCATGTCAGCGGTGGCGGCGTGGGCTTGGGTGAGGGCGTCTTCGACGGTGAGATTGCGGCCCGTCTGGTAGTCGTTGTCCCATTCTTGGGATGTGAGGGCGGCGCGGGTTTTGGCGATCGGTTCAGCCATCTCAGCGGTTTGAGTGGGCGATCGGGGCATGTCGAGGCGCTCGCGCATCGCGTCTGCTGCGCCAAGCATGTGGACAGCTGAGTGGTGCTGGTTGAGGTCAGCGAGGACTCCGGCGTAGGTTCCGGCGAAGCCGGCGAGAAAGTAAGGGTCATTCAAGCCTTGAAGCAAGGGGACCAAATCGCGCAGCCGTTGTGCTGCCTCCTCGACCCGGCCCAGCTCTCGAAGACAGCACGCGACGTTGTGTTGACCATAGGCGATCGACCGCTGGTCCTGTAGCTCGCGAGCAATTTGGAGGGCCTCGGTGTCCAGCTCCAACGCCTGCTCGTGGTTGCCAACAGAAATCTCAAGAACGGCAAGTGCTTCGAGAACTGATCGTAATTGCTGCTTGTCACCCACTTGTTGAGCAACGGTGCGGGCCTCCTGGAGCAACGGCCGGCAAGCGGCGGCATGGCCACGGTTTACCTCTACGCGAGCCAGGATACTAAGTGCACGCGGCAATCCCGCGGAGTCGCCCAATCTGCGCCACATCTGAACGCACTGGGTGGCGTAACCATAGGCGCGTTCAAACTGGCCAAGCCGATCACCTAAGAAAAAGGCCATCCATTCCAGGCATCTCGCGTGCGGTTGGCTGTCACTCCCCGCGCCCTGGATGCTGCGCTCCAACCATCGCAGGCCTTCAGACCCGTAGCCACTGAAATCCCAAAACCCTCCGAGTGCCGAACACAGCCGCAGACTCAGGTCAACACCATCTGCAACACCACCCGGTGAATCGTTTCGCTGCAGATCCCAAGCGAGGGCCTTGCGGAAGTTGTCGTGCTCAACCTCCAAGCGGGCACGAGCGTGCAAGTACTGGTCACCCACCACCAAGGGGCGCAACTGTTCAGCCAGGTCGACGTAGTGCTGCCCATGTCGATGTCGCACGTCGACGTGTTCACCCGCGGCTTCAAGCTGGTCCATAGCATAGGCGCGAATGGTCTCCAGCATGCCCACCCTCGGCTCACCATCAGCGTCGTCCAAAATCGTCACCAAACTGGAGTCGACCAAGTCAGCTACTAAGTCCAATGGGTCAGCCTCGGTAAGGGCATCGGCGGTAACAGCAGCGATGGCTTCCAGGTCGGCTCCGCCGGCGAACACGCCCAGGCGACGGAAGAACGCCTGCTGTGTGAGGTTGAGCAGGTCATAGGACCAGGCGATGGTGTCACGCAGCGTCTTCTGGCGCGCTAAGGACAGAGAACCGGTTGCGGTGATGTCCAGCGACTTATCCAGCCGGGAAAGCAGCGCCGACGGGCTAAGCAGCTTCGACCGGGCCGCCGCCAGCTCAATAGCCAGCGGTAGACCGTCCAATCTTTGGCACAACGTCACCACATCAGCGGCGTTGGTAGCGGTGAGGGCGAAGGAACCTTTGACCGCCTTGGCGTGCTGAACGAACATCTGCACCGCACCCGAACGCTCAGCATGTGTGAACGTGGCTTCCTCAGGTAGTTCCAGCGGCGGGACGGCGTGCTGTATCTCTCCTGGCACATTGAGTGGCCTGCGGCTACTGGCGATGACGACCACCTGCGGCCCATGCTCAAGCAGTTCTGTGACGACTCGGTCTGCCCCGTCGAGTTGTTCCAGGTTATCCAACACGAACAGCGCCGTCCGATGCGCCACGTGATCGAAGAACCCCGGCGGGATACGTCCCTCCGGTGGCACATCCAACACCTCAGCAATCGACGTCCACATCACATCCGCGGTTGTCACAGCGGCGAGCGGCACGAAATACACCCCGTCGGGAAACCGATCCGCCAGCCGTTCCGCCACACCGATAGCCAGCCGGGTCTTACCTGACCCACCCGGCCCGGTCAACGTCACCTGCCGCACCTGCGGCGACGACAACAGGGCAGCCAGCTCCGCCAGCTCACCATCACGGCCCACCAGCGGCGTCGCCGGACGCGGAAGACTCGAAGCCGTGCCCAGCGTCTTCGGCGGCGGGAAATCCGACGGCAGCCCCTCAATGGCCGCCTGGAACACATGCTCAGGGTTAGTGATGTCCTTCAACTGATGCGACCCGAGATCCTTCACCGTCACCTGTTCCGGCAGGCACTCGGTCACCAACTCAGCAGTCGCCGAGGACAGGAGGACTTGGCCACCATGGGCAGCCCCGGCGATACGGGCAGCCCGGTGCACATCCATACCCACATACGCACCGTCATGCACCTTCGGAGACCCGGTGTGGATGCCCATGCGGACCCGCACCTGCTCACCCCCAGGCCACTCAAACCCAGCCAGGTCCCGCTGCCCCTGAGCCGCGGCGGCTACCGCCCCCTCAGCAGTCGGGAAGACGACGTAGAAACTGTCACCCTCAGTGCCCAACTCGGTGCCGGCGTGATTCGCCCACGCCTTCCGCAGCACCCGCCGCTGCCCATCCAACGCCTCCGCATACGCAGGACCGAGCCGCTTCAACAGCGCAGTCGACCCCTCAATGTCAGAAAACAACAACGACACCGTGCCCGTCGGCAACACATCCACCAAGGCATTACACCCCCGCACCCGCCTTACGCGCTAGACAGTCACCTCCCCACCAACAACCGCTCAGCAACCCGATCACTCCGACGGCGGCGGTCAGCATCCACACCGAAACCGGCCCACCACCTTTGCGACCGGCTCTTCTGGTGACCGCAGCAGCTGGCGTGGGATCGCACTGGTCTCTAGCGTGGCGAGCGCCGTACCAGCTGCACGCCACTGCCCGACCAACATGTCCTACACCCTCGGGCCATGCATACGACCCTACGGCTCCAGGCCCCTCAAGCCCACCAGGGCACCATCGTCGACGTGAAGGAATCCTCGACCGGTTTGGGCGCTTGTACGACCGTTCAACACGCCGGACTGGTTAGCGATCCGGTGCGGTGATCTCCCCAGTCGTGGTTGGCCGGCTACACCAACTTCTTCTGGGTGAGGATCCATACGCCGTTTCGATGGTGATACACAACAGTTGGTTTGGCACCCTGTCTCTTCAGTCGCGGACATGCGCGGTAGCGGTGCACTTGGTCACGGCGATGGTTGGTATAAAAGGCCACCCAGCCTTTGGTGTCGAAGATTTGGTTCACCCGCGCTTTCGTCATCCCGTGGTGCGCATGACTAAACTCTTGGCGAGTGACGCAACCGGGCGTATCGGCTGACGCCTGCTGGGGAACGGCCAATGGTAAGGCAGCCGCCGCAGCTGCAACGGCTAAACCAACTTTCCGCATGGCTCTTCCCATTCTTTGAGGTTCCACCCGGTGGCGAACGCGGCGAACGCTGCAGCGCCTAGCGCTTTGCACGGTTGTTCATGGTCTGTCTAGCCTGCCCCACTCACCAATTACTTGGATAGTCCAAAAACGTAATCAGAAAACTACGCTTTGTTATCGGTGGTGTGGTGCTGGTGGTCATGGTGCCGCTTTCGGTGCCAGCTCCCCCTGCTTGACGACTGTCAAGCTGACTGCGAGCACTGCCTTTTGGCTAGACGACTGTCAAGTGCCGTCACCAGACATCCACCATCTAGTCGGCGTCAGGGAGACTGCGGAGATGCTCGGTGTCAGTCGCCAATGTGTTCACCAGCTCATCGGCGAGGATCCCCAATTTCCCGAACCCACCGTCGTGCTGAATGCAGGCTCGGTTTGGGAGCGGAAGGCAGTAATTGGCCGAGCGCATTGGGCGACCCTGTCTTGGTGGACGCCGCCGGACTCAACCGGACGGTGGCTCTGGGAGTTCAAATCCCACCGCCACCGCCACGACTCTGGAACACCACGCATCTCAGCCGAATGGTGTAACTGGGGATGCGGTTTCTCGTCGAGAGATCGTTCTGAGGTGAACGTAGGCGGTCCCCGGTTCGCCGTCGCCTCAACCTGCGTACGTCATGGCAGCAGGAGGGTGGAGTCGCCGAACTCGTGCCACAGGTAGTGCTCGTCTACTGCGGCTTGGTAAGCGGCGTCGGTGAGTTGGGGGCCGGCGACGGCGTCGAGGAGTAACAGGTGGCTTGCCTCGGGCGGGTGTAGACCGCTGACGAGGCCGTTGACGGCTCGGGTGGGTCGATCTGAGCTGAGCACCAGGTCGGTCCAGCCGTGTGCGGCTCGGGTGATGCCGTCGGGGCCTGTTGCGGTTTCCAGGGCCCGCACCACTGTGGTGCCGACGGCGACGACTCTTCCTCCTGCGGCCCGTGTGCTGGTGACTAGCCGGGCGGTGACATCGGGGACCTGATAGCGCTCCGGTGTCGGTGGCTCGTGCAGCTCGGGGCTGGACAAGCCGGCGTGCAGGACGATCGGTGCCACCGGCACGCCGCGGGTCATTAGCTTCAGCATCAGGGGTGCGGTGAACGGTCGGCCGGCGCTCGGCATTTCGGCGCTGCCGGGTTGGTCGGCGTAGACGGTCTGGTAGTCCCGAAGCGGCCGCGGCGCTGCCTGGTACTTGTAGGCGACGGGTCGGCCGTGCGAGTTGAGGTAGGTCAGCAGCGCAACCTTGGGTGTGACCGTAGCCAGCCACAGTCGGCTCGCCCCGCGGTGTGCAGCCGGTCGGGGGTACGGCTCACGGAGGTCGAGCTGCACGCCACCGGGCAGGGCTACCCGCACCCCTGCGTGCGCCTGGTTGTCCGGGCCTCTGCCGTCAACGCGGCGCAGTTCGACGATCCAGGTGCCCCCTGGGCCTGGGCCGGCGATGTGGACGACGACGGCCGCGCCGTCGGCACGTTTCCCGTCGAGTGCGGCGGCGACGGTCGCGGAGGTGTTGACCACGACGAGGTCGCCGGGGTTGAGCTGGTCGGGCAGGTCTCGGAACCGAAGATGCTGCACGCCGCTAGGCCGGGCAACGAGCAGGCGGATCTGGTCGCGTGCCAGCCCTCGCAGCTCCGGTGGAACCGTAGCGTCGCTGCCCGGCGGCAGGAGGAAGCGGGTGGTCATGCCTCTCCAGCGGTGACGAGGGTCAGGTCTGTGGCGCGGTAGCGGCCGCTAGGCAGGTCGCCATCGACGAGGCGGAGCAGTGCGGGCACGACCGTGGACGGTTCGGGTCGGTCGCTGATGTCTTCGCCCGGGAACGCCGCCTGGTGGAGGTCGGTGCGCAGGTCCCCCGGGTCGACGGCGTATACCCGGAGCTCCGGCAGTTCGACGGCGAGCACCGCGCTGAGATGATCCAGCGCCGCCTTGGACGAGCCGTAGCCTCCCCAGCCGGCATACGGCTCCACTGCCGCGTCGGAGCTGAGGTTCAACACCCTTCCGCCGCTTCTGCGCAGCGCGCCCACAACTAGCTGCAGGAGCGCTAGCGGAGCGAGGGTGTTGACCTCGTACACGCGCTGCAGCACGTCAAGCGGATGGCTGGCCAACGGTGGAAGCGGGCTTGGGCCTAGCTCGCTGGCGTTGTTGACGAGCAGGTCGAGTCTGCCGACCCGTTCCACCGCGGTCGCCAGAGCCTGCCGATGGGCCGGGTCCGCCACGTCACCCGCGATGTACGTGACCTGCGTCCGGACCGACAGTTCGTCCGCCACCTCCGCGAGCGGCCCCAGATTTCGGCCGTCGAGCAGGAGGTGCCAACCGCGGTCGGCCAGAGCTGTAGCGAGCGCGCGGCCGAGGCCGCGCG
The DNA here is from genome assembly GCA_038252945.1 of Propionibacteriales bacterium. Taxonomy (GTDB): domain Bacteria; phylum Actinomycetota; class Actinomycetes; order Propionibacteriales; family Nocardioidaceae; genus JAUJOE01. Next base: position 11,526 of record JBBSHN010000060.1, read on the forward strand.
ATGCACCGGTGAGCAGTGCGACCGGAGAGCTGGATGCTGGTGCCAAAGGCGTCATGACGGCATACTGCTCGTTGAAGCCCACTTTAAGTCAAGGAACCAAGTGCGCACCAAGGATCTGCTCCCCATCGGAGACATCGCACGTCGTTCCGGTTTGGCGACATCCGCCCTGCGGTACTACGAACGCGAGGGCCTGATCTCCAGCGTGCGAACGTCTGGGGGAATACGCCGCTATCCCCGCAGCGTGCTCCGCCGCCTCGCCTTCATCCGTGCCGCCCAAAGCGTTGGACTTTCACTTGAGGAGATCCGCGCCGCGCTGTTCACATTGCCCGATGGACGCACCCCAACCGCCGCTGACTGGACTCGCCTCTCCCGCAGTTGGCGAGCACGCCTCGACGAGCAGATCGACGGCCTCCTCGCCCTCCGCGACCGACTCGGCGCATGCATCGGCTGCGGCTGCCTCTCACTGCGCCGATGCGCGCTGTCAAACCCCAACGACACAGCCGGCACCACAGGCGCCGGGGCCCGCTACCTCCCCCCGACCCTACGCAAGCCGACCAGCAGCGTCCTCACAAGCGAGCCTCCTCAGCATTTGTGACCGAAGAGTGAGACCCTCGTCAACCATCCCGCATCCCGGGACGGCGCTAGAACCCGAAGTCGCCGCCGCCCCCGTCGAACCCGCCCCCGTCGAAGCCTCCGCCGCCATCAAAGCCGCCTCCGCCGTCGTATCCGCCTCCGTCGCCTCCGCCGTCGTACCCACCCCCACCGTCTTGGCCGGCGTCGTACCCCCCGCCACCGTCTTGGCCGGCGTCGTACCCCTGGTCGTAGCTGCCGTCGAAGTCGCCGAAGCCACCGAAGACGCCGCCCATCATCGTGCCCATGAAGAGCATGTCCATCATGCCGAAGGTGCCGAAGTATCCGGCGGTCCAGGGGGCGAAGGCTGGTCCCGCCTGCCAATAGGGCACTCGCTGAGCGCCTACCAGCACCTTGCGGGTGTCAGGGTCAGCACCCGCGTCCACACGCTGGGCGTCCAGAGCGCAGGCCGGCACCGGGCGGGGCCGACCCCCGTCGGGACTCCACATGACGTCGCGCACCGACGGCCCGTGCTGCGGGTCGAAGAAACACGGAGGTCGTCGCTGCGGCAGCGGCTCGCCGCCCACCCGCGCGCGGACGCATGCGATGGCGTATCGGCCATCCTGAAGGATCTCGGTGACATGCCGGAAGTCGTCGGGACTGCGCACCGCCTCCGCCGACTGCTTGGCAGCGTCGTAGGCGTCGAGTGCGCGGCTGTAATCCTGGCGGGTCGCCTCGTCCAGTTGGCGCCCGGCAAGCTCGAGGTCGAGCTCTTGGAGCTGTTCGCCCAGCTTGGTGATGTCCTCGTCGGCAGCGCGGCGGACCGTCTCCATGTCCGCCGGGCTGATCTGGGGCGGTTGCGGACGGCTCTGAACCTGGCGGCGGCTCGCCGAGCTGACCACCGAGATCACGATGAACAGCACGAGCATGAAGAGCAAAAACGTCATACGGCCACCTCTGAGATCATGGTCTACGGTGTCGCACTACTGGTTCGGGCGCACGTCCGTACCGACTTCTGTACGACGAGGAACGGCTTTGCATGCGCGGCGAGTCCATGAAAGCCATTGCCCAGTACGACGTCGATGCCGGCGCCCAGGTCGTGTCGACGGTAATTGATGGGCTTGTGGAACTGCTGAGACACCAGCCGTACCTCCGGTGCCCGCCTGGTTTTAGTTAAGAGCGTGACGTTGGTGGCTGAGATGTTTCGCGGAGCGTCCGCCACTATGCCTTGCCGGAAGCCGCGTTGCGTCAAGCGGCTCATAGTGGCCGAGGCTAAACCGGTGATGTTGCCTGAGTTGTAGACGTTGACGACGACGTCGACAGCGCGCACACGCTGTCCCTTGACCAGATGCTTGACCTTGGTGCACGTCGGCCCGGTTGGCGTCGGTGAGGACAAGGCTGCGCCTACCGACGACGAGGTGGAAGCGGCAAGGGACTGCCATCCGTACAAGACCGCTCCAGCTAGGATCAAGACGAGGACAAGCAGCGTGAGTGGTGTCTTCACGTTCACCGCCACCGCCTTCAAAGGGTCAATGTCCAGACTAGGGCTCTCCAGAAACGTCGGCGCGCTGAATTCGCGGAGGATGCGGAATTCGAACCTGCGCCACCGCGTAGCTGCCCAATGGCTGTTCGCGCGGCTATTGCCTCTGGGGATCAGCCGGCGAGCAAGCACGGAAGTCCCGACGATTTGGCTGGACGCAGGTGGCGCGGAGTACGAGGACTCGGCTGAACCCCGAGTAGCAGCGGCTCAGCCGCGTAATCGTCGGCTGGGACGGCGTCGGACTTGTTGCGATAGAGGCATGCGACGCTCTCCCTGAAGCGGTCGGATGTCCCGACGGCGTGCACGCCGAAAGGCTCATGGCACCCGAAAGCACAAGGACCGATGTGGCTGTCCAAGACTTCGCGACCATGAGAATCTCCACGCGGGCAGGCCTGAACAGCCGAACGCACCCGTTTCGCGGCCGCTCACCGCCCCGCGTCCCAGTAACAGGTCGATGCGCAGACCGCGCCCAAGCAAGTCTTTGCTCTAGCCGTGCGGGTCTCCTTCGATCAGACCGCCGGGTCTCGCAGGAGCTCGCGGACCTCCTGCGCAAACGGCAGGCGGCGGCGATCTTGGCAGCCCACTCCAGCGCCTTCTCGCGTGAGGGCACGTCGACGACCGCGAACCCGCCGATGACCTCCTTGGTCTCCGGATACGGGCCATCGGTGACCGTCCCGTCGGTGGCGACGATGCTCGCCCGTTGGCTTTCCAAGTTCTAACAGGGTCTCAGGTTGTGCCCGAGCTGGTCGCGCTGGTGGGTGAGGTATGCGACCTCGGCGGTGTTGCCGGCCAGCTCGATGGCTTTCTCGTACGCAGCGCCGGCATCCGCCGAGCGACCGAGCCGGCGTAGCAGGTCGGCGCGGGTGGCGTGGTAGGCGTGGTAGCCGCCCAGGTCCAGCTTGTCGACCAGCGCCAGCGCCACCTCGGGCCCGTCGAGCTCGGCGAGCGCGACGGCGCGGTTGAGCGCAACGATCGGTGAGCGGTCGATGCCGGCAAGCTGGTCGTAGAGGGCTACGACCTGGGACCAGTCGGTGTCGCGTACGTCCTTGGCGGAGGTATGCACCGCGTTGATGGCAGCCAGGATCTGGTAGCGGCCAGGGTGTCCCTGGCCTGCGGAGACGGCGGCGATCCGCTGCCGGACCAGTGTGTGCCCCTCGGCGATCAGCGCGGCATCCCAGGCGCCACGGTCCTGCTCGTCGAGCGTGACCAGCTCACCCGACGCCGAGACCCGCGCCGCCCGGCGAGCCTCGGTGAGAAGCATCAGCGCCAGCAGGCCGGCCACCTCACCGTCGGACGGCATCAGGGTATGCACCAGTCGAGTCAGCCGGATCGCCTCGAGGGTGAGGTCGCTGCGTACGGCCTCCTTCTCGGGGTCCGAGGTGAGGTAGCCCTCGTTGAACACCAGGAAGAGGACCGCCAGGACGCCGCAGACGCGGGC
>JBBSHN010000061.1:0-14496 GCA_038252945.1 Propionibacteriales bacterium
CGAGCTGGACTTGCGAGTGACGCCGCCGTCGAACGGGAAGGCGGCGGCGTCGGCCGCCTGGAGCAGGCGACAGACGTCGGCTCCGGGGAGGTAGCCGGTGAAGTGGACCGACGCCGTGATTCCGCAAGCCGCGGCGACCTCATCGAGCCCCCGACGCAGGTGCTGCGCAGCGGCCATTGGCAGCGAGTGGCTCTCCGCGCCGCCGATGATGAGCAGCTCGGTGTTCGGTCGGCGCGCTCGTACGGCGGCCACCGCGGCGATCAGCCGGTCCAACGCCTTCTCCGGGTGCAGAAACCCGAAAAACACGACCAGTGGGGCGTCGGGGGCGGCTCCGATCTCACGCCGAACGTCGCCCCGGGCCAGCCTTCTCGCCTCGGCCTGTCCAGCGGTGGCGACGTCAATGTTGAGGCCGATCGGCACCTGGAACGCCTCCCGAGCCTGATGGGGCAAGCGGGCGCGCAGCACGTCCAGGTGCTCCGACGACGGCACCAGCAGCCGAGCGGCCCGCGGCACCAGGAGCAGCGTCTCCCGGTCGGCCAACCCGCGCCGCTCGAGTACCGCCCAAGCACTGGAGCTTCGAGGTTGGCGACCCTCTGCCTTCCCGTTTCGGCGGGCAGGCCACACGCCGTACTCGTGCAGCGTCACGACCAGGGGCACGCTGCTCGAGAGGACGAGCGGCAACAGGCCGACGGCGCGCGAGAAGCCAAACACCGACGGTGCGAACTCGACGTGGACCACGTCGACTTCCAAACGCCGCAATGCGCTGGCCGACGCCGCGACGCCTCGGAAATCCCAGCGCTCAGTGACCCCGACGGCACCCTCGCCGGCGGCCCGCGCCCACTCGTACGTCGTGACCAGGAGCGGATCGAGCCCGATCGCCCGCAGGGAGCGGGCGAGTTGGCGCGTGTAGTCGGCCACCCCGTCCCTCGTCGGGTCCAGGTAGCCACAAACCAGCCCGACCCGTGTCCCTCTCACAAGCGAGATGTCCCCCCGTCGCTGGACGAGTTCTCCGAAGCGCACCAGACGGCATCGGCGCGCTGGTGATCGTAGTGGAGGAGGTCCGCGGCTCTGTTGCGTTGGCCGAGCAGTGAGCGGTCACTACGACAATGCCACCGACGTACCGGTCCAGCACCGGCTCCCGGTGCGGCGTTCAATAAGTTGGCGCTCGCCATCTGATTTCCCGGCGGACGATCGTTCGGCGGCACTGTTGCATTGAGCCATCGTGTGAAGGGGGCACAGCAGGATCTTCCTGTCGGCCGCTCGCCACGTGTCGCGAGGGCGCCATTCAGGCCGTCGCAGTCGGCACAAAGGGACGCTCTGCGGCAGGTTAGTTGCCGGCGGGCCGCAAGATTTGCGGCGGGACGCTCGCGGGAGCGCTCAATGCAACAGTGCCTGACCGATTCGTTTTCAGCCGTCGCTCGACGGAATGGCGCCTTAGTCGGCGATATAGAACATCCTTTTGTTCACGAACTCGTCCATGCCGAGAGGGCCGAGCTCACGTCCGAACCCGCTGCGCTTGACGCCACCAAACGGCACCTCGGCGCCCTCCCCGGCCGGGGTGTTGACGTTGGACATGCCGACCTCGAGCCGGTTAGCGACCTTGGTCGCACGCTCGGTGTCCGTGCTGAACACCGCACCGCCGAGGCCGTAGTCGCAGTCGTTGGCGAGGGCGAGCGCCTCCTCGTCGCTGGAGACCGAGTAGACGACGGCGACGGGTCCGAAAAGCTCCTCGCGGTAAGCACGCATGTCCTCAGAGATCCCGGTGAGCACCGCTGGCGAGTAGTACGCCGGCGGCCCCTCGCCGAGCACGCCGCCGGCGTGCAGAGTGGCGCCCTTGCTCACAGCGTCCTCGACCTGCTCGGCCAGCTTCTCGGCCGCAGCCCGCGAAGACAGCGGCGAGAAGGTGCCATCGGCACTCTTCGCCGGGTCTCCGGGGGTCAGGTCCGTGGCGAGCTCGGTGAGCCGGGCGACGAAGCCATCGAAGACGTCGTCCATGACGATCATCCGCTTGTTGGAGTTGCACGCCTGGCCGGTGTTGCTGATCCGTGTCGCCCAGGCGAGGTCGGCTGCCGCCGCGGCGTCGTCGGTGTCCAACACGACATAGGGATCGGAGCCGCCGAGCTCGAGCACGCACTTCTTGAGGTTCTTCCCGGCGATCGCGGCGACCACGGCACCGGCTCGCTCCGAACCGGTCAGCGAGACACCCGTGATGCGTGGGTCACCGATGAGCTGCTCGATCTGCTCGTGCGAAGCGAACACGTTGACGTAGGCGCCTTCGGGCAGGCCGGCGTCGATCATGATCTGCTGGACCGCCAGCGCACACTTCGGCACCGACTCCGCGTGCTTGAGCACGATCGTGTTCCCCAGCATCAAGTTAGGCGCCGCGAACCGAGCGATCTGGTAGAAGGGGTAGTTCCACGGCATGATCCCGAGCAAGGGGCCGATGGGCAGCTTCTGCACCATCGCCTTGCCACCCGAGAACGTCTTGATGGGCTGATCGGCCGCAAAGTCAGGGCCCTCGGTCGCGAAGTAGTCGAAGATCTCGCCGCAGAACTTGGCCTCGCCACGCGACTCACCCATGGGCTTGCCCATCTCCTCGGTCGCGATCGCGGCCAGCTCCGCCCGCCGCTCGACGAACAGCTCGCCGATCCGCTTCACCGTCTTTGCCCGCTCCGTGATCGAGACGTCCCGCCAGACGGCGTACGCCGCATGGACAGCAGCGAGCGCGGACTCGATCTCCGCACCCGTCGCGGTATCGAAGGTCTCGACGACCTCGCCCGTAGCCGGGTTGACCACCTGGTAGGCCGGTCCGGATGTCCTGACGTCGCTCATGGCGCCTCTTCTCGGTTCGTCGGCAGCTCTCTTCCGTACCGAAGCTAACGGCACTGTTGCGTTGTGTCATCTTTGGACCCAGTTAGGCCTCCTTCGGCCGTCGGCGGGTTCTATCAGATGGCAAGGGCCAGTTTATCGAAGGCGGCACGGAGCCGATCTTGGGCCGGCTGGTCAATGGCGATCTCGTAGTAGCCGCGGCGGAGATTCTGAACGAAAGCGTGACCAGCGGCAAGGATGCGGGCGGACCGGAATCGCTTGACCCCGCGCATCGGTCGAAGCCTGGCTTTGAGTCGGCCATGGTCGGCTTCGACCCGGTTGTTCGCGTACTGCTCCGTGGTGTGTATGGCCGATGGGATCACTTCGTCGAGGACTCTCGGGTAGGCCGCCGCCCGATCGGTGGTGACCTCGACGGGCGTCGTCCCCAAGGCGAGTGCCCGGCGGAAGAACCGCCCGCCGCTATCAGGTCACGTCTACGCGACAGCCACACGTCGATGACCTGGCCGTCTTGGTCGATCGCTCGGTACAGGTACGTCCACCGGCCGGCGACCTTGACGTACGTCTCGTCGACGAACCACGGCAATGTTGCATTAAGCCATCGCGGCACTATGCCGCAGGAAGATTTGCTGCCGAGGGCCTCGCCGGAGGGTTTCCGGGGGTGGGCCCAACCCTCCCGTGCCTCCAAGCGAGCGGTCAAGGGTGACAAGGCGGGGTAGCAACCGAAGAATTCCTGTCGTCGCGCATCGAGATCGCTTAATGCAACAGTCCCCTCGACGCCAACCGAAAGGTAATCGGTGACTAGCCCCTGCAGGCTCGTGAGCTCGCCGCCCATCGTGGAGAAACCCAGCGACAGCCGTAACGTCACCCGGATCGGCCGCGACGTGGGGCGGACGATCGCGCTGGCCTCGCGTGGCTCGACGGACCGCTGCTCTCCCTCGTCGAGGACGCACGCATACAGCCGATCGGCGCCTCCCTCTTCGGCTCGTTCGGCATCACTCGGATGAAGCGTGACCCCCTCCACCAGCGCCCGCCGCGAGGCATCACCTGCCATTTGCTCAGACTGCCAGGATGGGGTCTTGACCACGGGAGAACCGCTGTTCCGTGCACGAGCACGAGTCCTTCGCGACCTCGCCGCCCGTGGGCTCACCGACCCGCACACGGTCTCCGTCGTCGAGGCGCAGCGCTGGCCGGTGTGCCCGGGTTGCGCCAACCCGGTCGGAGCACAGTCTGGTGTCCGAACCCGAACTCGGGCCTGACCCGCATTGGGTGTGCTCTGAGAGTGGGCGTGTGGTGGCCCGCTCGGCGAGCTGGTCAGCGTCGACCGATCAGCCTCCTGACGACGGCCGCCACGGTGAGCACGGCCACGACCCAGGGCGCGTAGCGCCGCACCAGGACCGGCATGACCACCGAGCCCAGATCGAGTCGCGCGGTGTTGGCCGCGCCGGCATCTCCATTGGGCCTGGAATCGGCGGCTGAGCGATCGGGTGCCTGCGCAGCCGCCTCGACTGGTGGCACAGGGGTCGGCGGCTGTCCCGTGGGTGCCGATCCGAGCTGATCCTCCAAGCACGTGCTGAACTCGGCCAGCAGTCGGTCGCTGACATCCTGCATCACGCCGCGGCCGAACTGCGCTGGTCGACCGGTGATCTTGAGGTCCGTCTTTACCTCGACGCCGGTGGTGCCGTCGCCGGCGGCGGTGAGCTGGGCGGTGACAGTTGCAGCCGCGGTGCCGTTGCCTCGCTTGTCCTTGCCCTTGGCCTCGATCAACGCCCGCTTGGCTGCCTCGTCGCGTTCAACGAACCGTCCAGAACCGGTGTACTGCAAGGAGATCGGGCCCAGCTTCACCTTGCACAAGCCTTCGAACCGCTCGCCGTCGAAGGACGTGAGCGCCGCGCCCGGAAAACAGGCTGCGACCCGCTCCAGGTCGTTGAACGCCGACCAGGCCTCTTCGATCGGCACGGGGACGGTGAAGCGATGCGTCAGTTCCATCAGGTATCAGGCCCCTTTGCTGGGCTGTGACGAGACGGGTCAGGCGGCGGCCGCAGCCAGCACGGCGCGACCGGTCAACACATGAGCCAGGTGGCGGCGGTATGCCGCATCGCCATTGGTGTCGGTAGGCGGGTTGGTTCCGTCGGCGGCTGACGCCGACGCTTGCCTGACGACATCGTCGGTCGCAGCCTTCCCAATAAGCGCCTGTTCGACTGCTGTGGCCCGGATCGGCGTCGCCCCCATGTTCGTCAGGGCGACCTTGGCTTGCGAAATCGACCCTCCGTCCAGCTTGACCGTCGCGGCAACGGCCACGATGGACCACTGTTGCGCCACCCGCGTGAACTTCTCGTAGTGCGACCCCCACCCGGTGTGCTTGGGGATTCTCACCTTCGTCAGGATCTCCCGCTCACCGACGGAGGTGGTGAACATATCGGAGAAGAAGTTCGCCGCCGGAACGCTCCGCTCCCCATCGGCGCCAGCGATGACGAGCTCGGCGTCCAGAGCCAGGATCGGCGCGGGCAGATCGCCCGCCGGATCAGCGTGGACAAGTGCACCGCCAAGCGTGCCACGGTGGCGTACCTGCGGGTCAGCGACAGTCTCGGTGGCCTCGGCCAGCAGACCGGCATGCTCCTTGACCAGGTCGCTGTCGGCCACCTCGGCGTGGGTGGTCATGGCTCCGATGACCAGAACATCTCCCTCGTCAGTGATGCCGCGCAGCTCCGGAATGCGCCCGATGTCAACGAGCAACGTGGGCGCGGCCAGCCGGAGCCGCAGCACCGGTATAAGGCTCTGTCCTCCGGCCAACACTTTGATCTCCTCACTGTCCGATCCGAGCGCGTTGATGGCCTGTGCCAGGGAGGCGGGGGCGGTGTAGTCGAACGCCGCCGGGATCATTCGAACCCTCCTTGGTGCGACCCGGCATCGCCGGAGCCCTGGCTTAGCTGGGCGTTGTGCGACGGATCGGCGTCGTCTTCGACCATTGTCTTCTCGGTCGGTGTGTCGGCCCCGGACCAGCCCATTCGGCCGTCGGTCTGTTGCAGTGCCGACCACACCCGGTGCGGTGAGCACGGCATCTCGATGTCGTTGATCCCGAAGTGGCGCAACGCGTCGACGACTGCGTTGACCACTGCTGGCGTTGAGGCGATCGTGCCCGCCTCACCAACGCCCTTCACGCCGAGCGCATTCGTTGTCGCCGGCGACTCGGTGCGGTCGGTGGAGAAGTTGATCAGGTCCGCGGCGCTCGGTACCAGGTAGTCGACGAACGACCCGGTCACTAGTGTGCCGGAGTCGTCGTAGACCGCCTCTTCCCACAATGCCTGCGCGATGCCCTGGACGAGTCCACCGTGCACCTGGCCCTCGACGATCAGCGGGTTGACGACCTTGCCGATGTCGTCGACGCAGGTGTAGTTACGGATCTTCGTCTCACCGGTCTCGGTGTCGACCTCGACCGCACACAAGTGGGTGCCGTGCGGGAAGGAGAAGTTCTCCGGATCGAAGGTCGCGTCGGCGTCGAGCGACGGTTCTACTCCATCGGGCATATTGTGCGCCGCAAAGACAGCGAGTGCGAGCTCCCCGATTCCGACGCTTGAGTCGGTTCCTTTGACGTTGAACTTGCCGGCCGAGAACTCGAGGTCGTCCACGTTTGCCTCAAGGAGGTGGGCAGCGATCGGACGCGCCTTCTCGATCACCTTGTCGGCTGCGGCCACCACCGCCATACCGCCCACGGTCAGCGAGCGCGACCCGTAGGTGTCTAGGCCACGGGCAGAGATCGAGGTGTCCCCATGCAGGACCTCGACATCCTCGAAAGGCACGCCCAGACGGTCGGCAACGATCTGGCTCCAGGCGGTCTGATGCCCCTGTCCGTGACCGCTGGTCCCCGCGATGACCTCGACCTTTCCACTCGGCAACATCCGGATGGAGGCGTGCTCCCAGCCGCCGGCGCCGTACGACAACGCCCCGAGCACGCGAGAGGGAGCAAGGCCGCACATCTCGGTGAACGTCGAGACACCGATGCCTAGCTGGACCGGGTCTTGGCGTTCTCGACGTTCACGCTGCTCAGCGCGCAAGGCGTCGTACCCGAAGAGTTCCTTGGCTCGGGCGGTGGCGGCCTCGTAGTTGCCCGAGTCGTACTCGAGCCCGGCGACGGTGGTGAAGGGGAATTCCTCGTGCTTGATCCAGTTTCGCTCCCGGATCTCCAGCGGGTCGACGCCGATCTCGACGGCGAGCTCGTCCATCAGCCGCTCGATGGCGAACGTCGCCTCAGGTCGTCCGGCGCCGCGGTAGGCGTCGGTCCAGTTCTTATTTGTGAAGATGTTCGTGCACTCGAACCGGTAGGACGGGAACTTGTAGATCGCGTTGTACATGAACGCGCCGAGAATGGGGACTCCCGGCGTGACCAGCCCGAGATAGGCACCCATGTCGGCCAACAACTCGACCTTGAGCCCGGTGACCGTGCCCTCTCGAGTCGCTGTCAGAGTGAGCTTTTGGATCTGGTCGCGTCCGTGGTGGCCGGCGAGGAGGGACTCGCTGCGTGTCTCGGTGTACTTGCAGGGCTTGCCGAGGCGCCGCGACACCACCAACGTGATGACCTCCTCCGGAGTCACCTGCAGCTTGCCGCCAAAGCCGCCGCCCACGTCAGGGGCGATGACACGCAGCTTAGACTCCGAGATGCCACAGGTCAGCGCCAGCATCAGCTTGAGGATGTGCGGGATCTGGGTTGAGGACCACAGGGTGGTCTGCTCACCGGTGGGATCGCAGACGACCGAGCGGGGCTCCATGAAGGCCGGCATCAGCCGCTGCTGACGATAGGTGCGCTCGATGAGCACGTCGGCGTCTCGAATCGCGTCCTCGACGTTGCCGCCGGTTCCCGCCTCCGCTGAGTCGAACACCCAGGTGGCGGAAACGTTGGTGCCGAGCTCTGGATGGGTGAGGTTCCCTCCTTTTGCCGCAGCGGCCATGTCGACGACAACCGGCAGCTCGTCGTACTCTACGTCGACCAGCTCGACAGCGTCCTTGGCTGCCGACGCCGAACGAGCCACGATGCACGCCACGATCTCGCCCGCGAAGTTGACGGTGTCGACCGAGATGGGGGGGTGCGGCGGCGCCTTCTGATCAGCGGTGATGGGCCACGCACATGGGAGGCTGCCCTGCTCGTCGCCGAGGTCTGCACCCGTGTAGACGGCGACGACCCCTGGTGAGTTCTCGGCTGGCTGGACGTCGATCGACGTGATCCTCGCGTGTGCCATCGGGCTTCGAACCATCGCGAGATGGAGCATGCCCGGCAACGAGATGTTGTCGGTCCAGCGGGTACGCCCGGTGATGAGTCTGGCATCTTCCTTGCGTCTTCGGGGGCTCCCGACTTCGGCGACTGGCCGCTCTTCGGTGACGGTCATAGCGTCCCTCCTGCGGTGCCGACCTTGAGCCGCGTCTCCTCCGAGACCGACAGCACCGCCTTGACGATGTTCTGGTAGCCCGTGCAGCGACAGAGGTTTCCTTCCAGCCCGTCGCGCACCTCTTGCTCCGTCGGGGACGGGTTGTCCCGGAGGAGATCGATGCTTTGCATGATCATCCCCGGGGTGCAGTAGCCGCACTGCAGCGCATGATTCTCATGGAACGCTTGCTGCATCGGATGCAGCTCGCCGTCCGTGCCGGCAGCCAAGCCCTCGATCGTGGTCACCTCATGTCCGTCGGCCTGGACAGCGAGGACTGTGCACGACTTCACGCTCGTGTCGTCGAGATGCACGGTGCATGATCCGCAGTTGCTGGTGTCGCAGCCGATCACGGTGCCGGTCTTGCCCACCTGCTCGCGCAGATAGTGCACGAGGAGAGTGCGGGGTTCGACATCGTCGGAGTACTGCACCCCGTCGACCTGAATGCTTATCCGGGTCATCGGCCGTCCTTCGAATGTCCGTCGCGGGAGCCGGCAACGGCTCTGCCCACTGGGGTGAGGTGTGGCTTATATGTCACAGACAATCGCTTGCCCCAGATCAGCACAAGGCCTGATCGGCTTTTCTTCGCAACCGACGGCATGAATAGTTCGAGCCGACGCTCGAAGCTGGAAGGGTTTCGAAGAGGCGTCAGGTGTCGTGGTGGATGGGACCGGCCACACCGGCCAGACGGTCGCCGCGACCGCCCCAACGCAAGGCGATGATCTCAGCGGCGATGCTGACTGCGGTCTCCTCAGGGGTGCGGGCACCGAGGTCGAGACCGATCGGGCTGGAGAGCCGCGACAGCTGCGCTGGCGTCAGCCCTGCCTCCTTCAGGCGTTGCAACCGGTCGTCGTGTGTGCGCCTTGAGCCCATAGCGCCGACGTAGGCGATCTCGGGCAGCCGCAGCGCGACGTCGAGGACGGGTACGTCGAACTTCGGGTCGTGGGTGAGCACACAGAGCACAGCGCGCCGGTCGATCCGTCCGCCCGCGATCTCACCTGCGAGGTACTTGTGGGGCCATTGCACGACCACCTCATCGGCCTCGGGAAACCGTGACGCGGTGGCGAAGACCGGCCGAGCGTCGCACACGGTCACGTGGTAGCCGAGGAAGGAGCCGAGGCGCGCCACCGCGGCCGCGAAATCGATGGCCCCGAACACCAGCATCCTGGGCCTGGGGGCGTACGACGACACGAACACCGCCATCCCCTCGCCGCGCCGTTGGCCCTCGGGTCCGTAGTGGAGGGTCTCGTTGCGACCGCTGGCGAGCAACCCACGCGCGTCAGCGGTGACGGCCTCGTCGGCTCGGCTGGAACCCAAAGAGCCGACCACCGGCTGTGCGGAGTGAGGCGGGCGAATGACAAGGTGGCGTCCGATCCGGTCGGGTTGCCCGTGAGAAATGACCGTTGCCACTGCGACCGGGTGGCCGGACTCGATGTCGGTCGCCACGTCTGCCAGCCCGGGAAACGTCTGGTTGTCGACCACGTCGACGAAGATGTCAATGATGCCGCCGCAGGTGAGGCCGACGGCGAACGCGTCGTCGTCACTGACTCCGTAGCGCTGCAAGACGGGCTGCCTGTCCTTGCGGACCTGCTGTGCCAGTTCGTACACGGCTCCCTCGACGCAACCACCAGAGACCGACCCAACAGCCACGCCGCCAGGACCGACGAGCATCGCCGCACCCGGTGCGCGCGGAGCGGACGAAAACGTCGCTACGACGGTGCCGACGCCGACGGATTCGCCCTGCTGCCACCACGGGAGAAGTCGGTGAAGCACGTCACGCATCGGCGACCACCTTCAATGCTCGCTCGAACGTCGCCATACTGTGGCCGGCAAGGAAGGAGTCAACGGACGGCAGCGCCGCCACGATCCCTGCCTGGACTGGGGCGTACCCGAGCTTGCCCTGGTGAGGGTTGACCCAGACCACCTTGTGAGCCAGCCGGTGCAGGCGTCGCATCTGCTCCCCCAGCAACGCGCAGTCCCCGCGTTCCCAGCCGTCGCTGAGGATGACGACGACGGCTCCGCGTGCCAGACCGCGCTGGCCGTGCCGGTCGATGAACGCCTGCATGGCCTCACCGAGCCGGGTGCCTCCAGACCAGTCGGGCACTGCGTGACCCGCGGCTTCGAGTGCGTTTTGGCCGTCTCGCATCCGCAGGGCTGCAGTTATCCGCGTCAGTCGGGTCCCGACGGTGAAGACCTCGGTTCGCTGCGGGCTCGCGGTCATGATCACATGCGCCCACCTCAGCAGGCTGTCGGCGTACGGTCCCATCGAGCCGGAGACGTCGATGAGAACGACTACCCGCCGAGGCCGGGTGGTACGACGCCGGAACCTCAACCGTGCTGGTTCACCCCCTCGCCGCAGCTGGTCGCGAAGCGTGCTGCGCGCGTCGATGTCGCCGGTCCGGAAACCTCTGCGCCGTCGCGACGTCCGCAGTGGAGGAACGAAGCGCAAGCCAGCGAACAGCTTGGCAAGTTCGGCGCGCTCGCCGGGGCTCATGACTGCGATGTCACGGTGCCGGAGAACCTCAGCGGAACTGGCCGAGGCGCGGACCCACGTCGGCTCCTCCTGGTTACCGGGGTCACCGTCGGCGTCGCCTAGATCGGCCTGGGCCGTCCGCTGCAACGAGTCGCGAGGCGTCCTCGAAGTCAGTTCGGAGCCGCTGAACCATGCGTCGAACACGGAGTCGTAGCGGTCGAAGTCTTCGAGCGAGCCGCACAGGGTGGCGCGACCGGTCCAGTAGACAGCAGACTGGTCACCGGCGCCGGCAATCGCGCACCCTCGCAGGAACATCGCGGTTCGGTCCATCGTCACCGGCACTCCTGCCGCCCGGACAGCAGCGGCGAACGCGGCGAGGATCTCATCGACCTCGTGCACCGAAGCGGTCGTGCTCATCCGGCCAGGATCTTGTCGAGTGCGGCCCGTACGCGGTCGGCGTCCTCACGATACTTGAGCACCGCTCCGAGCGTCGCCGCGGCGGACTCCAGGTCGAGCTCGGCATTCCCCAGCGCTTGCATAGCGCGCGCCCAGTCAAGCGTCTCCGCCACTCCTGGTGGCTTTACAAGATCGTCGCGCGCCCGTAACCGCGACGTAGCCCGAGCCACCTGCTGAGCGAGCACAGGGGGTACGTCGGGCAGTCGCCGGCGTACGATTTCGATCTCCCGGCTCAGGGCGGGATGCTCGATCCAGTGATAGAGACAGCGACGCTTCAGCGCGTCGTGCACTTCCCGGGTGCGATTGGAGGTGAGCACGACGATCGGTGGCGTGACGGCGGTGACGGTGCCGTACTCCGGGATCGTCACCGCAAACGTCGACAGCACCTCGAGCAGGAACGCCTCGAACTCGTCATCAGCGCGGTCGATCTCGTCGATGAGGAGCACCACTGGGCTCTCGCGCAGTGCCCGCAGGATCGGCCGCGCGAGCAGGAACCGCTCGTCGAACAGTGACTTCTCCACGCCTACGACGTCGGCATCCCCGTCTCGCCGGGTCGCCTCCACCGTGCGCAGATGAAGGATCTGGCGAGCGAAGTCCCAGTCGTACAGCGCCTGGCTCGCGTCGATTCCGTCATGGCACTGCAACCGGATCAGCGGCAGGTCGAGAGCTTCGCTCAACCCCTCGGCAAGCGCGGTCTTGCCCGTGCCCGGCTCGCCCTCGAGCAGCAGCGGGCGGTGCATGGCCAGCGCGAGGAAGGCCACCGTCGCGAGTCCCTCGTCGGTGAGGTAACCGGTCTGCGACAAGCGGTCGTCGAGGTCGGCCACGGACGTGACGAGAGGCACCTGGCAAGGATTCCGCATGCGTCTGCTTTCCCCAAGCCCGGTCAGCCCGACGAGCTCGGCTGGCGCCCGCGCCAGGCAGCGAGGGCGGCAGGGGTGTCGATGTCCGCACCCGACCCGGCGCCGCCGCATTCCACCGTCGCTACGTCGACGGTCGCCAGGTAGTCGCGTGCCCCGTGGTCACCCGTCGCCGCCATCTGGACACCTCGCCAGTGCGCCCGGCCGATCAACACCGGATGGCCGAGCTTCCCGCCGTAGGCCGCTCGGGCGACCACCTCAGGCGAGGCGAGCTCGATGAGTCGGCGTACGACCTCAGGTCCGACCCCTGGGGTGTCGACGAGCATGACGAGCACGGCGTCCGCGCCGGGAAAATCGTGCCCTACCGCCGCCAGCCCGGCGCGCAGTGATGCCCCCATCCCCTCCTGCCAATCCTTCGCATGCACCGTTGGACAACCTGCGGGGACACCCGCTTCCACAGTTGCGGAGTCTGAACCCACCACCACATAGACGACCGGCACGCCCGCCTCGAGCAGCGCGGCAACCGAACGCTCGAGCCAGGTACGCCCGGCCGAGTCGACGACCAGCGGCTTCGGCACGGTTGCGCCCAACCGCCGCCCGGCGCCTGCTGCCAGCACAATCCCCACCACCTTCACCGGCATATCCTCGCCTACGGCGCCCCGGCTGCCCGACCGGAAACCAGCTCCGGGGTTGTGACGTCCGGCGTATCGGCGACCGCCTCCATGTCGCGCATCGCTCGTAGCACGTTGCCGTGGCAAACCTGCGCCAGTTCGGTGGACGACCATTTGCGGTCACGCAGCGTCTCGAGCAACAGCGGATAGCTGGAGACGTCACCCTCCATCCCGAGCAGGGACGCGATCCGACGGCACTGTTGCATTAAGCGATCGCCTCAAGGCGCCGCCGCAAGATCTTCGATCCAGAGGGCTCGGGCCTCTCCCCACGCCGCTCAGATCCGGCCACTGTCCTTTTGCACCAGGCTCAGGAGAGTCACCGGCTTCGCGCTAGACAGGAAATCTTCCTGCGGAGCTGCGTCGGGACGGCTTAATGCAACAGTGCCCACCAGAGGGATCCACGCCTTCACCGCAGACGGTGCCTGGCGCGGCACCCACCTCAACCAGATCCAGACCACCACCGGCCGCGCCGTCATTTCCCCACCCCGCCGCAGGTCCAGCCGCGGCATCGTCATCGACGGACACGGCCATGCAGCCCAACCACTGCCCTGGAGCCGCCGCCGTATCCAACGCGAAGCTCAATGCGGCGGCCACCAGCTGTGGGCAATCGCCGGCACCCTGTTCGAGCAGATCATCACCGCCGACGGCACCAGCGCCTTCCGAGAGCTGCGACGGCACCAAACCAAACGCGACACCACCCGCCACAAAAACGGCACCGTCCGCCACCAGTTCTACGCCCGCTACACCCTCCCCTGCCCCGGACACCCTGACCACGAATGGTGGGAACCACTGCAGCCCACCACCGACGACACCAAAACCGGCTTCAACCGCTGCGAATACCTCCGCGTCGTCCCCACCACAAGCAACAACCACAAGCGGCTGTACGGGATGCGCCAAGACACCGAAAGCCTCAACGCAACTCGAACGCGCCTTCTATGGGCAACGACTTCCCGCCTGGGGCGTCCACAAACCAAACCGTCATCGTCCTCCTCGCAGCTCAAGCCGAAAACGCCTGGGCAAGGCACATCTGGCACAACGAAGCCACCCACCAACGCGGACGACCACAAACCGCTGCATAGAACCACTCTTCAAACCCCCCGGTCCCTGCTCAGCACCATCCACCACGTGGAGATCAGGCCTCCGGTGGCGAAGCTGCGCCCGAAACATCAGCCTGAGAGGCGCCAGCACCTAGAATCCGAGCAGTCCTAGTCGGTCTTACCAGCGCCAAGCCGGCGTGCGACCGGTTTTCCACAATCAAGTCCGCACGTCCCGCCCTCGTAGCTCAGGGGATAGAGCAACGGTTTCCTAAACCGTGTGTCGCAGGTTCGAATCCTGCCGGGGGCACCCTCTCGACTTGCGTCAAATAAGCTCTGAGCAGGCCCTTTACAATTGATGGGATCCGCGAACTCTTGTCACGCACTGTCACGGTCGGTCAGAAACAAGCGCGCTTCCCGTGCACTGAGCGTGCACTCAGACCCCCAACGCATGAGCGTGCCGGCAACGGATCCACGACGCTCCGCTCTCGGCGCCGGACTAGGAGTCCACGTTGCGTCGGCGATTGAGATGCATCGCCCTTCAGCACTCAGCTCCTCGCGTCGGACGTTTGGTTGGCAGCGGATCTGCCGATCCTTGACGGGCGGCTCTTGTGTGGTTGTTAGCTGTTGCGGGGCGGGACGTTGACGACAGGCCGACTGGGGTGAGGTAGCAGGGAGGGCAGGCCCTCCGCGGCAAGGATGTGTAGCGACAAAGCACTCATCCGTGTCGAGCCAGCGAAAGGACCTGCCCTCGTGTCTCAC
>JBBSHN010000062.1:0-14392 GCA_038252945.1 Propionibacteriales bacterium
CCTCAACCAACAGCGGATCAGGTGTCAGGAATGTCTTGTCACATACCCGTCAGGTATGTCCTGGCACTGCACACGTGGCATCGTCAACGTCCGCATGGCAAACGACCGACAAGAGAGCCCGCAGGTGCGGAGGAGTCCTCGCCGAGTGGATCCGCAGCTGCGGTACGCTCCCACGGGTGACGACGTACAGCCTGGCCGAGGCAGCGACTCTGCTCGGGGTTAGTGACGACACGCTGCGCCGCTGGGCTGAGGCCGGGCGGTTCAGTAGCAGTCGCACTCCTGAAGGGCACACGGGGATCGAGGGGGCAGAGCTGGCAAAACTGGCGCAGGGTCTCGCGGAGCGCTCCGGCGCGGAACAGTCGGCGGCGCATCGGGTCAGCGCGCGCAACGCATTACGGGGAATCGTCACTGCGGTCAAACGCGACGAAGTGATGGCGCAGGTCGAGATGACATGCGGGCCGTACCGGGTCGTGTCCTTGTTGAGCCGAGAAGCAGCCGACGCGCTGAACCTGGAGCCAGGAGTGGTAGCTGTGGCATCGATCAAAGCGACGAACGTCGTCATCGAGGTCCCCGAATGACTCAGGTCCGGTACGACGGAGGGCGGCAGGACCGCCAGCGCCACGCACCGCGACGCCTTGCCGCGCTGCTCTGCGTCTTGAGTGTTCTGCTGACGGCCGCGTGCTCCTCGAGCTCCGGAGCGTCGACGAAGTCCAAGCTGACGCTAGTGGCCGCGTCGTCGCTGACCGGTACCTTCACCAAGCTTCAGTCGATCTTCGAGAAGCAGCACCCCGGCGTGAGCGTCGTCGTCTCGTTCGGCTCCAGCACGACACTCGCTGAGCAGGTCGTGGCTGGGGCGCCCGCGGACGTGATCGCCACCGCTGACAAGGCAAGCATCGGCATCGTCTCGCAGAAGCACTTGCTCAGCCATGCGCCTGTGAAGTTCGCGACCAACACCATGGCTATCGTCACGCCACCAGACAACCCCGCTGGAGTCCACAGCGTCCAGGACCTGTCTCACGCCGACTTCGTCATGTGCGACCTGACCGCGCCGTGCGGGGCGGCCGCCCAGATGGTGCTGCGCGCCGCGGGTGTCACCAATAGGGCGAGGTCTCTGGAGGTGGACGTCAAGTCGGTGCTGTCCAAGGTGACGTTGGGCGAGGCCGACGCCGGATTGGTGTACGTCACTGACGCGCAAGCCGCCGGCAAGTCCGTGGCCACCATCGCGATCCCCGCGAATCTCAACACGGTCAACCCGTACTACATCGCGCCGGTCAAGGGCTCGGGAGTCGCTACCTTGGCGAAACAGTGGGTGTCATTCGTGACGTCTTTGACTGGTCAGAAGGTGCTGCGCGCAGCCAAATTCGGCCCTCCGTGAGTTGGCGGTGAGCTCGCTTCTTCCCAGCCGGCTGCTCGGACGCGTTCCGCTGCGGCTGACCGGGGCCGCGATCGTCGCCCTCGCGTTTCTCGCCATCCCTCTCGCCTCGGTGGTGATCCGGGCCCCCTGGGAATCGCTCCCCGAGGCCCTCACCGCAACAGCGACTACAGACGCGTTGCGGCTGAGCCTTGTCACTTCACTGGCGTCAACGGCCGCATGCCTGATCCTGGGAGTGCCGCTTGCCTGGCTGTTCGCGCGCGTGCAGTTCCGCGGTCGCGCGCTCCTGCGAGCCCTTGTCGTCCTTCCACTTGTGCTTCCGCCGGTCGTAGGAGGAGTCGCGCTGCTGTTGGCGTTCGGCCGCAATGGCCTGATCGGAAGCCTCCTCGACTCTGCCTTTGGCCTCACGATTCCCTTCACGTCGACCGCGGTCGTGATGGCCCAGACGTTCGTGGCCTTGCCGTTCGCCGTTATCTCAGTCGAGGGAGCGATGCGCGCCGGAGACCCGCGGTACGACGACGTGGCCGCAACACTTGGGGCCACCCGTTGGTTGACCTTTCGGCGCGTCACGCTCCCGCTGGCGCTGCCTGGCATCGTGTCCGCAATGGTGCTGTGCTGGGCGCGGGCCCTCGGCGAGTTCGGAGCGACGATCACGTTCGCCGGGAGCTATCCGGGCACCACACGAACACTGCCGATCGAGATCTATCTGCAGCTGCAGGGGAACCCCGATGCCGCGATTTCGTTGAGCCTGGTGCTGATCGCGGTGTGTGTCCTGATCCTCACAGCACTGCGCGAACGCTGGCTGAGCGGGATTACTGCGTGAGCATTTCGGCCTCGTTCACCGTACGGCGGCCGAATCTCACCGTCAGCCTCGACCTCGAGGCTGGAGCGGGGGAGGTTGTCGGAATCATCGGTCCGAACGGCGCTGGGAAGACGACCGCGCTCAAAGCGCTGGCGGGATTGCTGCCCATCACAACCGGCCACATCATCGTGGCCGACGAGGTGTTGGCGGACGACAGCCTCCATCTGCCACCGCAGGAAAGGCGTGTCGGCGTTGTGTTCCAGGATCACCTACTGTTCCCTCACCTCACTGCCCTGGAGAACACGGCGTTCGCGCCGCGGGCACGAGGAGTCAGCCGGCCCGTCGCGCGGGAGCGCGCAAGACGATGGCTGCAGGAGGTGGGAGCCGGGGACCTGCTGCAGTCGCGACCAGCACAGCTGTCCGGCGGACAAGCGCAACGAGTGGCTCTGGCAAGGGCATTGGCCGGCGATCCAGTGCTCGTGCTCCTCGACGAACCGACCGCCTCACTCGATCCCGGCAGCGCCATGGCCCTGCGCACCCTGCTGCGAGAGCATCTGACACGCTCCCAGGCGGTGAGCATTCTGGTGACGCACACGGCTCTTGATGCGCTGGTGGTGGCAGACCGCCTGCTGGTGCTGGAGGACGGCCACGTCGTACAGGCCGGCCGACCCGCCTCCGTGGCTGCACAACCGCGCACCCAGCACGTCGCAGCCCTCGTCGGCATGAACCTGCTGCGCGGCCACGCCTCGGGTGGCGCCGTGCATCTGGCGAACGGCAGCACCGTGATCTGCAGCAGCGCCGTCGACGGTCCGGCGTTCGCCGCCTTCGCACCGTCGACGGTGAGCGTCTACGCCGAGCGGCCGACGGGCAGCCCCCGTAACGTCTGGCCCGGTGTCGTCGAGGCGATCACGCCGCACGGCGACGCAGTACGGATCCAGATGCGGGGACCGGCGCCGCTACTCGCCGACATCACACCAGGGGCTTTGGCCGGGCTCGATCTGAGACGGGGCACTCACGTGTGGGCTTCCGTGAAGGCGACCGAGGTCGCCGTTTACGCCGCCTGAGAGCGATGACGCAATCCGTGACCGCTCCCAGTTGAGCACTCACTTGGCTACGATCAGCCTCAGCCGACGCGAGGAGCACATCACCGTGGCCACCCAGCCGACAGTCCCGATCAGCCCCGAGTTCGCCACGCCGCGGAACGCGCCCGACCGCAACCTCGCCATGGAGCTGGTCCGGGTGACCGAGGCAGCCGCCATGGCTGCCGGCCGCTGGGTCGGCCGCGGCGACAAGGAAGGCGCCGACCAGGTGGCGGTCAACGCGATGCGTGCCTTGATCGGCACCGTCGGGATGGACGGGGTCGTGGTTATCGGTGAGGGCGAGAAGGACAACGCCCCGATGCTCTACAACGGAGAGCGCGTCGGCGACGGCAGCGGACCGTTGTGCGACGTGGCCGTCGACCCGATCGACGGAACGACGCTCACCGCAAAAGGCATGTCCAACGCGGTGTCCGTGCTGGCAGTTTCACCACGGGGCTCTATGTATGACCCCTCAGCGGTGTTCTACATGGAAAAGCTTGCGGCCGGAGCCGAGGCGGCCGACGTTGTCGACATCCGGCTGCCCGTGGCGGAGAACATCCGGCTCACCGCGAAGGCGAAGGGCAGCTCCGTCGACGACATCACGGTGGTGGTGCTCGACCGACCTCGACACAGCGCGCTAGTCGACGAGATTCGGGCGGCCGGAGCCCGGATCAAGTTCATCACTGATGGCGACGTCGCCGGAGCCATCATGGCGGCCCGCCCCGACACCGGCGTCGATCTGCTGATGGGCGTCGGTGGCACACCGGAAGGCATCATCGCCGCCTGCGCGATGAAGTCACTTTCCGGTGTGATCCAGGGGCGGCTCTGCCCGCGCAACGACGAGGAGCGCGATCGGGCGCTAGAGGCAGGGCATGACCTTGACCGGGTGCTGACGACCGACGACCTGGTCTCCGGAGACGACTGCTTCTTCGTCGCGACCGGCATTACCGACGGAGAACTCTTGAAAGGCATGCGCTACGCCCATGGAGGTGCGCGAACACACTCACTCGTCATGCGCTCGCGAAGCGGCACCATCCGCTCGATCATCAGCGAGCACCGCCTCGAGAAGCTGAGCCGGTACGCCGCCGTCGACTTCGAACACGCCTAGCGTCGTACGACGAGGCATTCACCTATGCGGGAGGACCACGAAGACCACGCACGGCTGGCCAACGGGATCGAACTGTGCTTCGACACGTTCGGAGAGCCCACTGACCCTGCTCTGCTCCTCATCATGGGGCTAGGCGGGCCGCTCATCTGGTGGGCTCCAGATCTGTGCCGCATGCTCGCCCAACGCGGCTTCTTCGTGATCCGGTACGACAACCGCGACGTCGGCAAGTCGACGAAGCTCCGCGGCCGAGGCGGCGAGACCCGGGCCGACATCGTGAAGGCGTTGCTGCGCGGAACCCCGCCGCCATACATGCTCAGCGACATGGCCGCCGACGGAGTGGGCCTCCTGGACCACCTCGGCATCGACACTGCCCATGTCATCGGTGTGTCGATGGGCGGCATGATCGCACAGACGCTGGCGATCGACCATCCGGGCCGCGTGCTGTCGCTGGTGTCGATCATGTCGTCGACCGGTCGCCGTTCGGTGGGCTGGCAGGACCCTCGGCTGCTGCCACAGTTGTTCGCCGGTCGGCGTACGACACGTGCGGAGTTTCTGGACCGATCTGTGCGCACCTGGTCAGCGATCGGCTCCCCGGACTACCCGCTGTCTGCCGACGAGACCCGGGCCCGAGCAGCGGAAACCTACGACCGCGGAATCGACCCCGCCGGCGTACTACGTCAGATGCACGCCGTGCTGGCGCAACCAGACCGTTCCCCGGCGCTGCGCACGCTCACTATGCCTGCCCTGGTCATTCACGGCACCAGGGACCGGATGGTGCATGTGTCCGGTGGTAGAGCAACCGCCAAGGCCATACCGAACGCAGAGCTGTTGTTGATACCCGGCATGGGTCACGACCTGCCGCGCGACCTCTGGCCAGTGCTCGTCGAGGCGATCGAGCGTACCGCTCAGCGGGCGACGCTGCAGTCAGCTCGGTGAGTCGCTGACTAACTGCTCTAGCTCCGCCACCGCGTCGCGCAAGTAGTCGATGACATTCCAGACGTCGGGCACCAGCTCACGACACGCCATGAGGCCGAAGTTCATGGAACCGTCGTAGGAGAACACGGTGATGTTCAACGCACCAGTCAGGTTGCTGATGCCGGACGCGGGATAGACACCGAGCACGTGAGCGCCACCGACATACAGGGGCTGCTGTGGACCCGGCACGTTGCTGACAAAGAGGTTGAACGGCAGGGCGCTAACGTTCTCCATCGAGAAGACCGCGCGGAGGGCCAATCCCGCCAACGCCGTAGGCACCACGGAAGCCGCGTCCTGCAACAGAGTCGCCGGCACGGCGTCGAAATGCGCTTTTGCCTCCGCGATTCCCGCCTGTACGGCGACCAGGCGCTCCTTCGGGCCGGCGAGATGAGTCGGCATCTGCGCCATCATCACCGATATCGAGTTGCCAGGAGCGGCCGCGCTGTCGTTGTTGCGCACCGACACTGGGACTGCCACGACCAGCGGACCCTCCGGCAAACCGTCGTGGTCGAGCAGCCAACGGCGAAGAGCGGACGTGCACAACGCCAGCACCACGTCGTTCACCGTCATGCCAAAGGCATTCTTGATGCGCTTGAGCGCCTCCAGCGGCAGCGATCCGAAGGCGAACCGCCGATGCGCGGTGATCGGTCCGTTCAGCGGAGTCCGCGGCGCGGCGAGAGTTCGGGGCCGCTCAGTACGCCCCGGCATTCCGGCCAGCTGTACCAGCGAGTCGGCAATGTCACTGATCGTCTGCGCGCCTGGCACCATTGCTGATCCGGGAATGTCGGCAAGATGGGGCAGCGCCTTTGGCAGCGTGCGCAGAATCTGTCGCGGCTCCGCCGCCAGCGACGCAATCCCCTGACGGACGAGCTCGAGTGAGCTCGGCAGCGCGTCGGGCTGCCATATCTCCTCTGGTTGCTCTTCGGCGCGAACGTCTGCCGACGTGTCCATGAGCGTCGCTAACACCTCCGCGCCGGAGATGCCGTCGATGGCGGCATGGTGCACCTTTGTGTAGATCGCCTGGCGACCGCCCTCCAGCTGATGAATGAGATAGGCCTCCCACAGCGGCCGCGAACGGTCCAGCGGTCGTGCGGAGATGCGGGCCAACTGTTCGGCCAGCTGGTGGTTGTTCCCCGGCTTGGAAAGGCCGAACTCCCGCAGGTGGAACTCAAGATCAAACTCCGGATCGTCGATCCAGTACGGGCGCCCCAGGCCAAGCGGCACGGTGACCAACCGCTGGCGCAGCGCAGACGCGAGGTGCAGCCGGGGCTCGATGACCTCACGCAACCGGTCCAACGTCAGCTCACCCGCGGCCGCCCTAGCCGGGTCGAGCAGAATAAGGCTGCCCACATGGCCCAAAGTGGTGTTGCTCTCAATGTTGAGGAACTGGGCGTCGAGAGCCGACAGCTGCTGCATGGCAGCAGTCTGGCGTACGTTCGAAACGAGGTGGACAGCACGGCAGAGCCCCCGCGAAAGTTCCCTTCACGGGTTGCACAAACGAGATCACCCCGAGGTGAACTTGTGCTCTCGCGGCGCGAGAACGGCCGACTGGAACTTCGCGTCAACGGGGTATTTGTCATGGACACCGCTGAGGCGTCCGCGGAACGCTCACTCGCACGCATCGCGCTCGATCGATACGACGTCAGGCCCTTCGCACGTGTGCTGGTCGCGGGCCTGGGCCTCGGACGTCGACAACGGCCCGGAATATCTCGTGTACGACGACAATGCAGCCCTGTACGACCAGCGGTTCCTGGCGCAATGCGCCGACGGCTTGTCATTCGGGGGCGTCGTCGCGATCTGGTCAGCCGACCCGACAGAGGAGCTCTGTGCCGCGCTTGACGCCATCTTCGCCGACGTGCAGTGCGTGGACGTACCCGTCCGACTTGGCCAACGCCAGTCGACGTACACGCTGCTGGTCGGCAGCAAGCGGCCGACCGCTGAGCCGAAAACGTCGGGCCTGAGGGATACGGTGGAAGGGTGAGTGAGCGGACCTCGGAGGCTGGTTACCGGATCGAGCACGACACCATGGGCGAGGTCAAAGTCCCGACCTCGGCACTGTGGCGGGCGCAGACACAGCGCGCCGTCGAGAACTTTCCAATCTCCGGCCAACCGCTCGAGCCGGACCACGTTCACGCCCTTGGGCTGATCAAGGCAGCGGCCGCCGCCGTCAACGCCGAGCTCGGACTTCTCGACGACGACGTCTCGAAGGCGATCGAGCAGGCAGCGCAACAAGTAGCCGACGGCCGACACGACGAGCAATTTCCCATCGACGTGTTCCAGACCGGCTCCGGTACGTCGAGCAACATGAACGCCAACGAGGTAATCGCGACACTTGCCTCCCAGACGCTCGGTCGACCGGTACACCCCAACGACGACGTCAACGCCAGTCAGTCGAGCAACGACGTCTTTCCGACATCCATCTCTATCGCCGCCGCTCAGGCAGTGACCCGAGACCTGCTGCCAGCGCTTGACGGGCTGGCAGCGTCATTCGAGTCCAAGGCGGAAGAGTTCGCTGAGGTGGTCAAGGCCGGGCGCACCCACCTCATGGACGCCACACCGGTGACACTCGGGCAGGAGTTCGACGGTTACGCCACCCAGCTGCGGCTCGGCATCGAACGGCTGCAGTCGGCGCTGCCTCGGCTGACCGAGCTGCCTCTTGGCGGCACAGCGGTCGGCACGGGCATCAACACACCCCCGACTTTTGCAGCCAGGGTGATCGAGCGGCTCGCCGACTCCACCGGCCTCCCGCTGCGCGAGGCGCGCAATCACTTCGAGGCGCAGGGCAGCCGAGACTCGCTGGCCGAGCTCAGTGGCCAGTTGCGCACGATTGCGGTCGGACTGCACAAGATCTGCACCGATCTGCGGTGGATGGGAAGTGGGCCTAGAGCTGGTCTCGGTGAACTGCGATTGCCCGATCTGCAGCCGGGCTCGAGCATCATGCCGGGCAAGATCAATCCGGTGCTGGCTGAGGCGACGTCGATGGTGTGTGCTCAGGTCATCGGCAACGACGCGACCGTCGCGTTCGCAGCCGCCTCAGGCAACTTCGAGCTCAACGTGATGATGCCGGTCATGGCGGCGAATCTTCTGGCGTCGATCCGGCTGCTCAGCAACGCGTCCCGGGTGCTCGCCGAACACTGCGTCGACGGCATCGAAGCGGACACCGACCACTGCCGCGAGCTGGCGGAGTCCTCACCGTCGATCGTGACTGCCCTCAATCGCTACATCGGTTACGAAAACGCCGCCGCTGTCGCCAAGCGTGCGGTCAAGGAGCGCCGTACCATCCGCGAGGTCGTAATCGAAGACGGTTACGTCGAGTCTGGCGCGCTGACCGAGTCCCAGCTCGACGACGCCCTCGACGTATTGCGGATGACGCACCGTTGACGCTCAGTACCAAGAATTAGCCGCCTTGAAGTACCAGGCGGCACACGGGCTGCCGTACGACGACCGGATGTACTGCAGCCCCCAGCGAATCTGAGTTGCCGGGTTCGTGCGCCAATCAGAGCCTGCGGACGCCATCTTCTGCGCAGGAAGGGCCTGCGGAATGCCGTAGGCCCCTGAGCTGACGTTCTGCGAGTACGGATTCCAGTTGCTCTCACTGGTCCACAGGTCATCGAGGCAGGAGAACTGGTCGCTGGTCCACCCGTAGTTGCCAAGCATCGACATGGCAATCGTGCGCGGATCTGGCGGAGCCACCGTCTTGGTGACCGCGGACCTGAGCGTTTGGCGTCGGGTCGACAACGCCTGGGACTTGGTCATGCGCTGCATAGCCGCGCTCGGCGGGCGCGTTGCAGAGCGGCTCACCTCACTGCCCGCGCGCGCCTCGTGCTCGGCGAACGCAGTGGCCACCCCCGGCGCCATTGAGGTTTCCATTGGCCGATACTTCAGCGCGGCAAGCCGTCCGGCTGGCGGCGATTTCCACGGCTCCGCGGACATGGCACCGAGAGCGGCGATCGAGACGCCAGCGACCACAAGCAGAGCACAGACGGATGCACGCAACCGGGCGCCGACTGAGCTGCTGGTCGGCGGGGGCTTGGACAGGGACTCAGCTGGGCGCAGGCGACCCAGGACATGCCAATCGGGCACGCGAAAAGACTCCTTGGCAGGGGAAGGACCGGCTCAGCCTGCGGGACAACACCTGCGGCCGCCAAATCCTGCAACGTTTAGGTGCACTGCTGGTGCACAGGTGCCCTGAGTGCCGCCAGTGACACGGGCTAGCCGGAGACGTCCTCCAGCATCTCCGTAACAAGAGCTGCGATCGGCGAGCGTTCCGACCGTGTCAAGGTGACGTGAGCGAACAGCGGGTGGCCCTTCAACTTTTCGACCACCGCCACGACACCGTCGTGCCGACCGACGCGCAGGTTGTCGCGCTGGGCCACATCATGGGTGAGTACCACTCGGGAGTTCGCACCGACTCTCGAGAGCACGGTCAACAGCACGTTTCGCTCCAGCGACTGGGCCTCGTCGACGATGACGTATGCGTCATGCAGAGAGCGACCGCGGATGTGTGTCAACGGCAAGACCTCGAGCATTCCACGCTGCAGGACCTCGGCGATGATGTCGGCGCCGGTCACGGCGCCCAAGGTGTCGAACACGGCCTGAGCCCACGGCTGCATCTTTTCTGACTCACTGCCCGGGAGGTAGCCGAGGTCTTGGCCGCCCACCGCGAACAGCGGTCGGAAGACGACGACTCGCTTGTGCTGTCCCCGTTCCAGGATCGACTCGAGACCGGCGCACAGCGCCAGCGCCGACTTCCCCGTACCGGCACGACCGCCGAGGGAGACAATGCCGATCTCGGAATCGAGCAGCAGATCCAGGGCAACCCGTTGCTCCGCAGATCGTCCCCGGATGCCGAAAGCGTCGCGATCACCGCGCACCAGCTTCAGCTGCTTGCCGGGCGTGACTCGCGCCAGCGCACTGCTGCGGTCGGAGATGAGGCGCAACCCGGCATGGCACGGCAGGCTGCGGACCTCGGGATGGTCGGCGGTCCCCTCGTCGTACAGAGCGTCGATGAAGTCGCCGCTGACCTCGAGCTCGCTCATGCCGGTGTAGCCGGACTCAACGGCGAGTTCGGCGCGGTACTCCTCAGCAGGCATGCCGACCGACGACGCCTTGACCCGCATGGGGAGGTCCTTGGAGACCAACGTGACATCCGCACCTTCGGCTCGCAGGTTTAGCGCCACAGCGAGGATGCGGCTGTCGTTGTCGCCGAGCCTGAACCCGTGCGGCAGGACGTCTTGGTCGGTGTGATTGAGCTCCACGCGCAGAGAGCCGCCGACCTCACTCACGTGAACCGGTGAGTCCAAGCGTCCGTGTTCGATCCGCAGCTCATCGAGCAAGCGCAGCGCGGATCGGGCGAAGTAGCCGAGCTCTGGGTGAGCGCGCTTCGCCTCCAGTTCGGTGATCACGACGATGGGAATGACGACCTCGTGCTCGTCAAACCGCTTCAGGGCTGCGGGGTCCGCCAGCAGCACGCTTGTATCGAGTACAAAGGTGCGGACCCGACGATCTCTCCTACTAGATGCTGCCCTGGAGCGTTGCGGCACGACACCTCCTGCGACGTCAGGCCGAAGCACCCGTCGTCACATGCGACGCTACGACGCGCAGGGTCCCGCCAGAGCGCGACACGCGGCATCGGAGCCCTCCCGCCGGCCGTCGACGTCTGCCTAGGGCGTTTGCCATGCGGACGTGGAGCCCACTCCGTCCGCATGCCAAATCTCCGGTGCGGACGTGGCTTCCGCCACGTCCGCATGGCAAACCCCAAAGCGGGGTCAGGTGCCGAAACGGCGGTGCCGAGCGGCATACGCGCGGATCGCACGCAAAAAGTCGGTACGACGAAAGTCGGGCCAGAGCGCTTCGCAGAAGTAAAACTCACTGTGAGCGCTCTGCCATAGCAAAAAGCCGGACATCCGCTGCTCCCCGGAGGTGCGGATCACCAGATCGGGGTCCGGCTGGCCGCGGGTGTAGAGGTGGCGGGAAATGTGCTCGACATCGATGACCTCCGCCAGCTCCTCCAGTGAGGTCCCCTGGGCGGCGTACTCGTGAAGCAGCGAACGCACCGCGTCGGCGAGCTCCTGCCGGCCCCCGTACGCGATGGCCACATTGACGCTCATGCCTTCGACAAGCGCGGTCCGCTCGGCAGCATCCTTGAGCCGACGGGCCGTCGACGCCGGCAACAGGTCAAGCGCTCCCACCGGCAGAATGCGCCACCGGCCCGTCGCCGCCAGCTCTTCCACGAGGCCTTCAATGACATGCATGAGCGGACCGGTCTGGTCCGAAGGCCGGCCGAGATTGTCCGTGGAAAGCAGCCACAAGGTGACGAGCTTCACGCCGAGCTCGTCGCACCAGCCGAGGAACTCCTCGATCTTGTCTGCGCCGGCGACGTACCCTTCTTCGAACTCCTCGCCGAACGCCTTGGCCCACCGCCGGTTGCCATCACAGAGCACTCCGATGTGCTCCGGGATCCGGTCGGCTGGAAGCTTGCGAAGCAGTCGACGCTCGTACAGGTCATAAGCGAGAGACCAGACGGACGCCACGTCGTACCTCCCGGTCGCGGCTCGGCCCGAACGGGTCGACGAGTTCACCGTGACAAGTCAGGTTACTCCTGCGATGTCCAGATGGCCCGATTACTGTGTATGTCGTGCCGTCCGGACCTGAGCGCCTCGCCGAGCAGGCCGGTGACTTGCTGCGCGATGCCGTGCGAGACGTCAAGCCACGACTGCGCGGCTGGCTTCACCTGGCGACGTTCCCGCTGTGCGTTGTGGGCGGCCTCGTACTCGTGGACCTCTCGCCCGATGCGACAACCCGGCTCGCGACCGCGGTGTTCGCGGGCACGGCGACGCTGCTCTTCGGCATCTCGGCGTTGTTTCACCGGGGTCACTGGTCGCCTCGGTGGTACGGCGTGCTGCGCCGGTTCGACCACTCCAACATCTTCTTGCTCATCGCTGGCACCTACACGCCGTTCGCTCTGACCTTGCTCGATGATCGCAGCGCCAAGCTGCTCTTGAGCCTCGTCTGGGGCGGTGCATTACTGGGAATCGCGTTCCGAGTGCTGTGGATTGGCGCCCCCCGGTGGCTCTATCTTCCGGTCTACGTCGCATTGGGATGGGCCGCGATTCCGTGGCTGAGCCAGTTCGCCGCTGCTGGTGCAGCCGTGCTGACGCTCATCTTGCTCGGCGGTGGGCTGTATTCCCTCGGCGCAGTCGTCTACGGGCTACGCCGGCCGAACCCCTCCCCGCGCTGGTTCGGCTATCACGAGGTCTTCCACTCCCTCACGATTGCTGCGTTCGCTGCTCACTACGCCGGCTTGTCGATCGTCTTGTACAGCGCCCGCTGACTGAAGCGCGCGCCACACCCGATACGGCGTACATGGAATCGGTACGTCGACCACACCGAGCGGCCGCAGTGCGTCGAGGACAGCGTTCATCACCGCCGGTGGGGCGGCGATGGTCCCAGCCTCTCCGACTCCTTTGGTCCCGAGCGGGTTAGCTGTCGCGGGGGGGTGACTCGACGATCGGTACGCATGGACACCACGTCGGCGGCGGTCGGAATCGCGTACTCGGTGAACGAGGGAGTCAACGGATTGCCTAGATCGTCGAACGCCGCCTCCTCGAACAGCACCTGGGCGATGCCTTGCCCGATTCCGCCCTGCACCTGACCGTCGACGATGAGGGGATTGACCACGTTGCCCACATCGTCGACCCCGACGTAGTCGAGCATCTCGACGTGTCCGGTCTCGATGTCGACCTCGACGACAGCAAGATGCGCGCCAAACGGGAACGTCGCGCCTTCGGAGTTCGTGGCCCGCGTGCATCCGAGCCCCGGCTCATAGCCCTCCCGCACCAGGCTGCGGTCGTCGTACGACGCGAGCACCACATCGTGCAGCGGTGTCGACGCCGTGGTGCCACGCACAGTGAACCGACCGTCGGCGAACTCCAGATCACCTGGGTCGCACTCCAGCAGCCTGGCGGCGAGCTCCGTGGCCTTTCCGCGCACGTCGACCGCAGCCTCGTAGACAGCGGAGCCGACGACGCTGAGCGAGCGCGAGCCGTAGGAGTCGAAGCCATGCGGCGCGCGTGCGGTGTCGCCCTGCACTACCGTCACTCGCTCGACGTCGATGTCGAGCACTCCGCTGACGATCTGGGCCCAGCTAGTGACGTGCCCGGTGCCGAAGGCTGTCGGCCCCACGGTGACCTCGGCGCCGTCCGGATTCAGCCGGACGCTCGACGTCTCGACGTGCTCGTCGTTCACCTTGATGGCGCCCCCTCCGCAGGCCTCGATGTATGTCGAGATGCCGATCCCGAGGCGTCGGGTGGCGCCGGAGATATTCGTCTCCGCTTGTCGAGTGCGCAGTCCTTCGTAGTCGCTGAGTTTGAGCATCGCGTCGGTGGTCGCCGCGTAGTCACCCACGTCGTACGTCACTCCGCCTGCCGTCGTGTAGGGGAACTGCTCGGGTTGGATCCAGTTGCGCTGCCGCAGCTCGACCGGGTCCATGCGTAGCTTGGCGGCCAGCTCGTCGACCATGCGCTCGATGGCATAGGTGGCCTCAGGGCGGCCCGCGCCACGGTAGGCACCGACCGGGGTCTTGTTGGTGAGCACGCACTGGCAACGCAGCCGGTAGTTCGGGATGCGGTAGATGCCGGGGTACATCCGGGCTCCACCCATCGCCGAGCCGGGCCCGATGGGCGAGGAGTACGCGCCGACGTCGGCGATCAGCTTCACGTCAAAACCCGTGATGGTGCCGTCAGCCGTTGCGGAGATCGCGAGCTGCTGCCGCAAAGATCGACCGTGATACGTCGTCTGGAGGTCCTCGCTGCGGGTCGCCGTCCAAGCCACTGGTCGGTCGAGCTCCCGAGCGGCGAGCAGAACGACCAGCTCCTCCGGATAGGAGAACTTGCCACCGAACCCGCCGCCGACGTCGGGGGCGACGACTCTCAGCCGGTCGAGCGGAACGCCGGAGCCCTCCGACAGCAGATGCCGCACGACATGCGGGGTCTGGCTGGACAGCCACACGGTGTAGCCGTCGGCGTCCGGCTGCACCGTCACCACTCGCGGCTCCA
>JBBSHN010000063.1:0-14346 GCA_038252945.1 Propionibacteriales bacterium
TCGATGCGTACGAGGCCGCGACCGAGCCCGGTGCGAAGGGCGCCCTGCTCCGCCGGGAAGGCCTGTACAGCAGTCACGTCACCGAGTGGCGGAGGCTGCGGGCCGTGGGCGGCCGCGAGGCCCTGGGCCGGCCGCGAGGTCGAGTGAGCGCCGGCCAGGGCTCGCTAGCCTTGATGGTGTCGAAGTTTGGCGCGGCTCTCGATGCGTGTCCCATCCCATGTCGAATGTCGACAAGCATCGCCTGCCTCTGATCGTCGCCGGCGCGGTGTTTCCCGAATGCGACAACAGGCGCATGACCTAGTCGAGAAGGTGGGGGCGGCCACGCGGAGAGCCACTCGAGGCCAGCAACAGACGATGGACCCCGAGGCCCGCTCGTCACTCTGTGTCCGGCGCTGCCCCAACGTTCGTCACACCCACAAGCGGTCGAGCTCCATGAGGACAAACGGCCCCTGGCCCCACGGAAAGACGCCAGTCTTGCGAGACGTATAGTCGGCAACGGACTTCGAGACGGGCGTTGCCTCAGAAACCTCAAAGGCCCCCGATCCGGACGCAGCCGCGCGGGCCGCGATGAACGCCTCCCGCTCGAGCTTGGCGTATTGCGTCGTGATCAGCCCCGAGCGCCGCGCCCGGCCGAGACCGAGTGCCGCGAAGGCGCTCAATGAGGCCTCGAATGGCGTGGCATCGACGTCAGCGACAGTGTGCCAGCGCCCGTCATCGCCCGTTGCCCTCAGAGCATCGAAAAGACGAAATGTGCGGTCGCACAGCTCCTCGACTCCCTCGACTGATGGCGGCAGCCACCCAAGCGTGCCAACAAGGCCAAGGACAGCCCATCCCTGGCCGCGTGCCCAATGGATCCCGTTGGTTCGTCCTTCGGAGTCGTCGAAGCCGTGATTGAACAAGCCCGACCGATCCTGGAGCAACCTGGCAGGCCGGAGCACGACGTCCGCGGCTGCCTGGAACAACTCGTCGCGGCCGGACACATGCGCCAGACGCGCAATGAACGGGCCGTCGAGCTGGAGGCAATCAACCCAGACATGGTTCCGCCATCCCGCGAGATCCGGGCGATGCAGGGGGGCGCCGTGGCGCCCTCGCGGCAATGCCAGCAGTCGTGCAGCGACTCGAATCGCCA
Source organism: Propionibacteriales bacterium (assembly GCA_038252945.1). Classification (GTDB taxonomy): domain Bacteria; phylum Actinomycetota; class Actinomycetes; order Propionibacteriales; family Nocardioidaceae; genus JAUJOE01. The sequence continues at coordinate 1,130 of JBBSHN010000063.1, forward strand.
GCTCGATCATCGTCTTTCGCCTCGACTCGTCGCGCTCTGCGATGTTGAGGATCGGAACGCCAGGCACAAGGTGTACGACCGAGTCCTGGAGCAACGTCGTGTCGGCCCACTCCACGATGACCTGCGTGGCCTTCTCGGCATGTACGCCGCCGGATGCGAGAAGCGCCTCGAGCGCAATGGATTCGCCGAACCGCCAACACGCAAACGTCCACGCGCTGGCAATACGGGCCGCTGCCCCCACCAGGTCGTCTGGCTGCGATGCATCGCTACCGTCCGTCGGCGCTGGCCTCGAGGCGCGAAGAGGCGAAGAGCCCCGACAGGTCATCCAGCAGCCTATCGAGCTCGCGCTTGTTTTCCCGATCGAGCGGAGTTACGCCGGGCATCCGGGTCCGAGCAGAGGCGATGACTCCGCGTCGAACCAGGACTTCCTTGTAGACGGTGAACGAGTACATCGACTCATAGTTGAGCAGAGGCAAGAGCCGCCGGTGAAGTTCTCGAGCGCCGGATTCATCGCCCCCCTCGAGTGCGTCCCAGATCTGGACGTGCACGTCAATGACCTCACATGCGGGCATCGTCCCGCACGCCCCGCGCCTGTACTCTTCGACGAGGTACCGCCCGGCCATACCGCCCATGATGCCCTTGAGTGCGGCGCCAGCCTGCTCCCGGATCGCCGTCATGACATGTAGCGCGTCGACCCCTTCCTCCTTCACGTACTCGACACCCGGGATGTCGCGCAGCATCGATGCCACGAGCGTCGGCGCGAGATCCATGCCAAGCGGGGGCACGTAGTGCTGGATCCAGACGGGTAGGGGATGTGCCGCCGTGGCGACCGCTCGGTAGAAGGCGACCACGCCGTCGGAGCTGGGATGCCGGACATATGGCGGCATCGCGATCACAGCGTCGGCTCCGACCGAGACGGCGTGGTGCGCAAACCGGACCGCTCCCTCCTGCGAAGGGGCGGAAACGCCCACGATCACTGGGACGCGACCCTTGCTCGCGCTGACCAGGATCTCCGCGACCCGGAAGCGCTCGTCATCGGTCAGGACGGTGAACTCGCTTGCGTTGACCGGTCCGACGAGACCGTGCGCACCCGATTTGATCGAGAACTCCACGCAGCTTTCGAGCGAACCTTCGTCCAGGTTGCCGGAGGGCGAGAAAGGGCTTGGCGGGATCGCAAAGACACCCCTGAACCGTTGTGTCTCCACCGTTCCTCCCAATCTCCCGGGTTTCCTAGCCATCGCCAGAATAGAACTGAAATTTTTTATCGTCAATCCTTGACACCACGACGTGATCGGTTCAAGCTGCGAGGCCTCCGGTCCGTTGATAGGAGTGGACATGCAGGACCTGCCCGATGTCAACAGGCGTCTCGTCGATGCGGTCTACGAGGCCCTCCGCGAGTTGATCCTGGCGCGATCAGTGTCTCCCGGTGACCGGTTGGACGTCGACCTGCTCGCCGCACGAATGAAGGTCAGCCGAACGCCGGTCAAGGATGCACTGGCCCGGCTCGCTTCGGAGGGCCTCGTCGCGGTCGTGCCTCGTCGAGGCACGTTTGTTCAACGACTGACGGCCCGCGACGTTGCCGAGACGTTCGACATCCGCGCTGCGTTGGAAGGTCTGGCGGCCGAGCGAATAGCCCTGTCGATAGGCGACCGGGAGGTCGCGGAGCTTCGTCGGATGCTCGACGATCTGACCGAGCGGACGCTCGACCCGGAAGCGCACTGGTTGCTCAACGCCACGTTCCACCGGCGCCTGGTGGATCTCGTGGGGAGCCAGCGCCTGGCAGCCATGTATGCCGAGCTTCAGGCTCATCTCCAGATCGCGCGCCTGCACCGCGGGTCGGGCGACTGGCACAGCAGGGCTGGGCGCGAGGCGGTCGAACACCTCGCGATCGTTGATGCCCTCGAGCGCCACGACCCTGTGGCCGCCCGAGCGGCCGTCATCAGCCACATCGAGCGAGCTAAACGGTCGCTGCTGTCCGATTTCGAACAGGCCCTTCAACCGGATGGCACCGGCGAAAAGGACGGATCCGAGTCCGATTTGGCCTCGGTCAGCCTTCAAACGGGCAGCCAGGAAGGGCCTCCGGCAGACGCTCGCGCAGGCAAGCCCTGACGAAGCAGTAGGCCTTGCCGTGTCACGTGGACGGCGGGGCGACAAGGAGGAGAACGGATGGCGAGTCACAGGCATCTTCGACCCTGGCAGCACATGGTCACGGCAGCCGCGGCTCTGGCCGTGGCTTCGTGCAGCGGAGCGGCTGGTACGCCGAGCGCGGTTGCCCCCAGCACCGGAACGACGCCCGGTCCCACCCCGGCGACCACCACCGCCGCAAGTACACCCACAGGGGCCAGCGTGACGCTCCAGTTCCCCTCGTGGCAGCAGGATGAACCGGGTGTCAGCGACTGGTACAAGTCGATGATCGCGGCTTTCGAGAGTGCCAATCCAGGCGTCACGATCAGCTTCACCAAGGTGGCTCTCGCAGACCATGTCGACAAGCTGACGACGGAGTTCGCCGGCGGCGCCCCGCCGCAGCTCGTGGAACTGCCGACTAGCAATGTCGGGCAATTCGTGTCACACGGCTGGCTACATCCGCTTGACGACTACCTGAAGGCGACGGACATCCTCCAGAAGTGGCCCACCGCGCTGCAGCAAAGCTGCGTTGTCGATGGCAAGGTCTATTGCCTCATCCTCAACACCTATGGCGACGCTTGGGTGTACAACAGCAAGGTCCTTGCAGCCACCAAGCTGTCCGCACCCACCACGCCTGACCAGTACCTGGCCGCAGTGAAAGCTATGACCGATCCCTCGAAGCAACAGTTCGGCACATGCTTTCCGACCCTGCCGGGATTCAACATGACGGACATGATCAGCGTGTTCGTGATCGGCGCCGGTGGCCAATGGACGACGGACGGCAAGCCGACGGCGAACACGCCGGAGGTTGTCCAGGGCTTGACCTGGTGGAACGACGTCATTAAGGCCAATGCGACGCCACTTGGCAACGAATCCGGAGCGTGCCGCCAGCTCTATCAGCAGGGCAAGGTCGGATCCTATTTCGACGGTCCCTGGGGGCAGGGCTTCATGGCTGCCGCCGCGGCTGACGTGAAACCCAATCTCAAGGCAGTGCCCGTCCCCTTCCCCTATAACACCGGCGGCGCAGGCTTCGTCATTGGGGTGGCCGAGGGCGTCCCCGCCGACCAGCAAAACCTCGCTTGGCAGTTCATCCAGAGCTTGACCACCCCGGACGCCCAGGGGCAGTACGCGTACAACTACGGGTCGGCGCCCTTGCGCCAGGATGCCGTCCTGCCCGGCGACATGAAGACCAAGTTCCCATATCTGGACATCTGGATCACGGCCTCGAAGACTCCGGTGAGCTGGACGCCCATTGGTCTCGAGAGCAAGCAGAACGAGTTCATCAAGGCCGTTTCGGATGCCGGGCAGAAGATGATCTCGCAAAATGTGTCGCCCAAGGATGCGGCCGACCAGCTCCAGCAGCAGCTGCTTACGCTTGCGGGTAGCTGACCGGCCTGTGGCGGCCAGGGCTTCGGCGGCGCACTCGCTCCGCCGGGCCCGGGCCGCCGGGGGGCAGATCAACTGTTGACCTTCATCCGGATCCTTTCGGGGCGAACACGGTTCGCCTACGCCCTTCTTCTGCCGGCCCTCGCACTCTTGGGCCTAGTGGTCGCGTATCCCTTGTACTCGGGCGTTCTGCTCAGCTTCGAGAAGGCCGACTTCTTCGGGTCAAGCCTTGCGCAGCGCGGCTGGACCCTCGACAACTTCGTAAGGGTGCTCGGATCGGCTGACTTCCTGCCGAGCCTCATTCGGAGCTTCGCCTATGTGCTGATCGTCACCGCCGGCGCCCTCACGATCGGATTGCTGACGGCCCTTCTGCTCAACGAATCGTTCCGCGGCCGCCCACTTGCTCGCATGCTGATCGCCCTGCCGTGGGCCATTCCGTTGGTCGTGGCCACCAACATCTGGTGGTGGCTTCTCGATCCGTCCTACGGGCTGGTCAACTCCACCTTGACATCCCTCGGTGTCAGCCAGCAACCCACTCAATGGCTCAACGATCAGATCCCCGCATTCATCGCCGTGTGCATCGTCACGATCTGGAAGGCGTACCCCTTCTTCACGATCATGCTGCTGGCCGGCCTCCAGGGGATCCCGAAGGATCTCTACGACGCCGCCAGCGTCGACGGCGCCGGAACCTACCGTCGCTTGCGGCACATCACGTTGCCCGCGCTTCGCGCGGTTGTTCCGATCGCGGTGCTGCTCAATGCACTATGGGTATTCCGGGAGTTCACGGTGATCTGGGTTCTGACGGGCGGAGGTCCCGTGAACGCGACGGAGACGCTCGCGATCGCCACGTATCGTGCCGCGTTCCAGGACTTCCATTTCACCCTTGCCGCTGCGCTTGGAGTCGTGACGCTTGCAATCAGCCTTGTTGGCAGCGTCGTTGCCGTTCGCTTCGCGACCCGTGACTTCTATTAGCCCCTCGACGCGGCCGAGGCCGCGCTCAGTACAACCGCGGCGCTTGTTGCTGTACATCTCGGTCGCCGTGCTCTGCGCAATCCTGGTGTTCCCGATCTACTGGATGCTCAACACATCGCTCGCTCCGAGGGAACAGCTCTACGTGTTCCCGCCCGCGCTGCTGCACCCCAACCCTGTTCTCGACTCGTACCGAACCGTCCTTGCCGACCGGCCGATTGCACATTGGATCTTCAATTCAATGCTGCTGGTCGGGGCGACGACCCTCGTTGCACTCCTGACCGCGATCTCGGCTGCGTACAGCCTCTCGCGCTTTCGGGCGCGGGGCGCCACCACGATCGGCTATCTCATTCTGGCCACGAGACTGCTCCCGACGACGCTGCTGGTCATCCCGCTCTTCATCCTCATGCGATCGCTGGGCCTGATCGACAACCTCCTCTCGCTGGTGCTCGCCGACAGCACGGTCGTCATTCCCTTCGCCATCTGGATGCTCAAGGGCTACTTCGACAGCATTCCCAGAGAGTTGGAGGAAGCCGCCTTGGTCGACGGGACCGGCCATCTCGGTGCGCTGTTTCGCATCACCGTCCCGCTGGCGGCACCCGGGATCGTTGCAACGATGCTATACAGCGCCATTCTCACCTGGGATGAGTACCTGTTTGCGCGCACTTTCCTCAACCAAGCGAACAATTTCACGATCAGCTTGGGGCTCGCATCATTCAGAGGGGAGTACGTGACGTATTGGAATGACGTGATGGCTGCCTCGCTGATCGGAACCGTACCGATGATCGTGTTGTTCGTCCTGTTGGAGAGATTCATGGTGAGTGGCATTACAGGAGGAGCGGTCAAGTGACAGAGGTGATGCCGGATGAACGCAGGAGGCTGATAAAGGAGTATGTGCGAGCATCCGCCGGGGTCCTCTCGTTCCCGCTGAAAGACGACGAGATTCACGCCTTGACGGTAGCCGTGGACGGCCTGCTTGCACACGCCGAACGGTTGCGGGACACGGGGGATCTTCCGATGCCGAACTCGACTGAGGTAGAGAGCCACAGATGAGCTCGGGAGACCTTGCATTCCGCTCGATCACAGAGGCCGCCCGAGAGGGCGGATCGGCGGTCCAGTTGACGACCGCGGTCCTCTCACGCATCGAGGAGCTGGACCCGGGCCTGCACGCGTACGTGACCGTTGCAGCAGAAATTGCGACGCAGCGCGCCACGGATCTGGACGTCAGAGGTGGGCGAAGAGGACCGCTATGGGGTATCCCGGTTGGGTTCAAGGACAACATCGCGACCGCGGACATGCGCACGACGGCGAACTCTCACGTGCTCGAGACCTGGCAGCCGACAACGGACGCGGCGGTCGTGGCCAACATGAGGAGAGCTGGAGCCGTCGTCATCGGCAAGCACAATCTCAACGAGTTCGGCTGGAGCCTGCCGTCGCCGGACGACCTCACACCCGCGCCCCGGAACCCCTGGAACACGGAGTCGGCCGCAATCGGGTCGAGCAGCGGGTCGGCAGTGGCTGTTGCCGCGGGCCTGTGCTTCGGTGCCCTGGGCACCGACAGCGGTGGCTCCGTTCGGCTGCCCGCAGCGAATTGCGGTGTTGTCGGCCTCAAGCCCTCACACGGCGCCCTGCCGCTCGAGGGCGCGTTCGGCGTCCCAACCTTGAGCGACATCGGGCCGATTGCGCGATGCGTGAACGATGTCCGCCTCCTGATGGCGGCGGCTTCGGGCGCAGCAGAGCGGGGATCGTTGCCAGCACAAGGCGGCGAGGGACTGGGGTCGATTCGCGTTGGCCTCCTTCCTGCGCTCGCGAGGACGATCGAGGTCGATCCGGAAATAGGACGCGCCTACCTCGACGCCGTCCGGGAACTGGAGCGCTTGGGCGGCCGCATCGTTGAGCTCAGTGGCATCGAGTCAGAAGCGGCGACAGCCGCCGTGCGCGTCATCCTCAACGCGGAGGCGTACGCAGAGCACGCGAGCTCGATCCGGAGGCACCCTGACCGGTATGGAGCAAGCGCTCGCGTGCATCTCACGCAGGGCGCCTTCCTCGGAGCAGCCGACTACATCTATGCCCTGCGTTTTCTGAAGCGCTACGCCGCAAAGGTCGACTCGCTGTTCGACTCTGTCGACTGCTTGGTGACTCCCACCGCGCCGTACCTCACCGCGGAGGAAGCACGACGGCCGGAGACGCATCGGGCTGGACTTGGCGACATGTTCACGTCGCCATTCAATCTGAGCGGCAATCCCGCCCTGTCGGTGCCTGCGGGATTCAGCTCGGCAAAGATGCCGATCGGCATCCAGATCGTCGGTCGCATGCAGGACGACCAGCGACTCCTGTGGATCGCCGAACAGTACGAGCAGAGCACGCCGTGGCATACCCAGCACCCGCTCGGCTGATGCGTTCGACCAAGGAGGAGTCGCGATGAGGATCACCGATGTCGAGGCCGTGGCAATCCGCCTGCCCAATCCGGCCGGAACGTATTGGGGAGCGGCGTCGTGGGGCGTCGGCGCTGAAAGGCCAACGTCGAGCGGAGCGCCCGCGCATGAGCGGTTTGTTCCCTCATATGACTCGACCCTGGATACCGTACTCGTCCGGATCAGCACCGATTCCGGATTGGTCGGCTTCGGAGAGGCAAAGGCGCCGGTCGTTCCCGAGGTCACCCGAGACATCATCCTCAACTTGCTCCGCGACCGGATCTTCGGATGCGATCCGCGAGATGTGGTGGCCCTGTGGGACCGCTTGTACGGAAGCATGTGGCTCCGGGGACACCGCAGTGGGTTTCTCTTCGAGGCGATCGCGGGTGTCGACACAGCTCTCTGGGATCTCATCGGGAAGCACACGGGCGAGTCTGTCAGTCGATTGCTTGGTGGCCGTTATCGAGACCGCGTCCCGGTCTACGCGTCGGGAATCCCGGGCAAGGTGTCTGGTGTGGCCGATCGATCCCGCATTGAAACCGAGGTCAGACGACTTCGCGACGCGGGGTACGGAGGTGTGAAGATCGGAGGCGGTCAGGGCGTTGACGTGGACCTCGAGGCCGCAGAAATCGCCACGACAGCGGCAACGAAGAAGGTGCGCGTGTTCTTCGACGCTGCCGCTCGATATGACTACGGCCAGGCGGCATTGCTGGCTGACGGGCTTGCTCGCCTCGGAATCGGTTGGCTCGAGGCGCCTTTACCGGCTGAAAACATCGATGACTGGGTACATTTGCGGGCGCGGTCGCCAGTCCCGCTCGCGACAGACCTGCTCGTCAATCGCTGGGAGGTCCTCGAATACCTCACTCGGGCGGCATGCGACGTGATCCAGCCCGATGTCTCGCGCGCCGGTGGACTCACCGAGTGCCGACGGATCGCGGACCTCACCACCGCATTCGGACGCCGAGTAGTGCCGCACATCAGTATCGGGTCAGTCGTCCACGTGGCCGCATCGATCCACTTCGCGAGCACGTTGCCGACTTTGGAGATGATGGAATTCTGGATCGGCGTTAACCCCTTGAACGGCGGAGACCTCGGAGACGCTCTCACCCCACAGGCCGGCTCAGTGCCAGTCCCCGAGGGACCCGGTCTCGGCGTGGAGGTCGACTGGGACCGTGTAGTGACGTTGGCTCGGCCGTAGCGAGGCGAAGACGTCGACCTACGTTACAGTCTCCTGACTACGTATCAGGGGTAGTCTGATTCGTGGCTCGACTCCTCCCGGCCGAAAGTCCCCCACGCTGGCCGCAGCTCCAACTGCCGCGCGCGGATCAAGTCGGCCGCCGCCGTTCAACGATGGGAAACGCGATCAGCAGCAGCAGGCCGGAAGCGACCAGGACGGCGAGCGCCTCATTCGCCTGGAACCGAATCGTCAGATCTGTCGAGATCTGAGCAGTCAGGAGCGAGTAGTGGCTGGTCAGCCAGCCACCGACGTCCGTGGTTCCGGCCGGAACGCTCGCCAGCGCTTCGGGTCGAGTGAGGACGCGTCCATCGGCAGTTGTGAAGTAGACGTCCCAATTGGGGTCCAGCACGTCGACCGTGCTGTTGGTCGTATCGACCTCGTTTCCTTGGGCGTACGGACTCGGTGGTTGACTGCTGCCCTGGAATGCAAGCAGCACCGCCACGACGAACAGCGCGACAACGGCACCCACGATCAGCGCCGGCAGGGTGCGACCCACGACGGCCCCCGCGACGACGCCCAAGGACAGTCCAAGGAGGATGTGGGCGAGCACGGGCGGCCCCGAGAACAGGGCATCACCGAACGTCGAACTCCAGAGCCCCTGCGCGGTGCGGGCATTCGAGAGCACAGTCGAGCTTACGGCCAGCGCCGCGCCCAGCCCGACCGCAAGCGTGACGATGGGCCAGACTCTGCCGGCCAGCCAGCGCTTGCGCGACCCCGCCAATGCCCACGCCGTAGTCGCTGTGCGCTGTTCGATCTCGCGGCCCACGAGCGGCACGCCGAGGACAATGCCCACGGCAAATGGGGCGACCAGCATCGCTCCCATGACCTTGCCGGCGTCGCCGTTGACGATGTCCGACCATCGACGCACAGGTCCGACGCACGCCTCGGAGGCATTGCCAGCCTGGACGAGCCATTGCTCGAGACACGCCTGCGTCGCACCGGTCGCGTCGAGTTGGACCTTGACCCACGTGGCCAGTCCTGCGACACCCAGCGCGGCGACGGTCATGGCCGCGACCTCGAACCGGTGCATCTTGACGGTCAACCGAGCCGACTGGAGCGCGCGGGCAAGCGACTCCATCAGGCCGCCCATTCCGCTTCGACCGACTCGACCTGCTGACCTGCGACCAAGTACCCGAGGACGATCTCCTCGAGGGTCGCCGCCCTGGCATCATCGCCGGCCGGCGGTGCATGCATGAGGCTCAACTCTTCGCCTCCGGGCCCTGAGAAGGAGCCCACCACTGCGCGGCACATCATGGGGCCCAGCCCGACCGCATGGCTGGCCTGGGCCGAGACCACCGCGTCGTTCAGGAGGATCCTGCCGGACGACAGGACGATCACGCGGTCGCATGCCTCCTGCACGTCCGTAACGATGTGCGAAGAGAGGAGCGCCGTCGTCCCCTCAGATCGAACCGCTTCGACAAGGATGCGCAGGAAGTCGCGGCGTGCGAGCGGATCGAGACTGGCCAATGGCTCGTCCAGGAGCAGCACTGGAGCCCGTGTTCCGAGGGCCAGCGCGAGCCCGAGTTGGGCCTGTTGTCCGCCCGAAAGCTCGCCGGCTCGCTGTCGCGGTGAGATGCCGAGAGCGATCAGGTGCTGGCGCGCCACCGCCTGGTCGAATCGATGGCGCAGCAGAGACGCCAGTTCCAGGTGGTCTCGAACGGTCAGGTCGCGGTAAAGGGATGCCGCCTGGGGCACATATCCGACGCGGGCAAGCGCGGCTGGCCGATCGTGCCATGGGTCAATGCTGTCCACCAGGACCCGCCCCGAGGTCGGTCGCTCGAAGCCCATCCAAGTTCGGATCAAGGTGGACTTGCCCGCACCGTTGGGACCGACGATCGCCGTGATCGAGCCCGTGGGAGCGCTGAGCGTGACGTCCCGGAGTGCCCACGGCCGCCGGCGACCGTATCGCTTCCACAGCCCCTCGCTCGTAACCGCCGGGTCCGTCTGTGCCCCCTCACCCATCCCGATCATCCTGCCACCTGAGTCAACGAAAGTCGGCGCGCCCGCTGCTGACCGATCCCATGGTCGTCCTGCAGGTCGTCTCTATTTCGCCCAGTACCGTGATCTCGAAACGGTGCCAGGACAAGCCATGGGGGTCTCCCGATCTAAATTAGAACAACGGACTTAGCATCGGAAGGAGCGGGCACGACGATCGATGCCCAAAGAAGCGCTCGCCGACGATCTGAGTTGTGCCTCACGCCAGACTACCTAATCAGACGCCGCCGTCGACTTGCTTAACCCATCATTCAGGAGCTTTCGTCCTCGTCGAAGGCGCCGATCAGCCGTAGCGCGCTGCAGGCCGACCGCTCTGCAGTCCCTCCACCTTCGAGAAGTTCGCGGCGTCGTCTCGAGCTCTACGCGGCCGACCTGCCGTTGGCCTTCGTTGTAGCGGCGTCGCCTAGACTGTTCACGGAAGTCCGCTCGGCTCACGAGCCGCTGATCCGCTTCTTTGAGCCTCTTTCGGTTGGTCCGCTCGATGACGCGGACGCAGCTCGGGCCATGACTGAACCGGTCGAGGAGACAGGCGTCCGGTTCGACCCCGACGTTGTCGCCGAGATCGTGGAACTCGCCGGCGGACGACCGTACTACCTCCAGAAGCTCGGCTACTTCACGTTTGACGCCGCCGCCAACGGGCGGGTCACACGGGCCGAGTTCAGCGTCGCTTTCGAGCGGGCGTTCGCCTCCGTGAGCCAGGAGATCTCTGCGGCACGTTGGGCCGGAATGTCTCCCATGGAGCGCCAGGTCGTGGCCGTGGTCGCCCGAAGCACGGAGGCGCGCCCATCGGGCGACATCGAAGCCGAGGCGGCACGACACGGAGTCAGGCCCGGCGCGGCCCGCCAGTCGCTTCGCCGCCTCGCAGCGAGGGGTCAGATCGACCGGCTCGCCAACGGCCACCGCGGCCGCTACGCGGTGCGAGATCGTCTGTTTCGGCGCTACCTGGAACTGCAGACGTGCGAGCCGTAGCAGCGGTCCGGCAGGACTTCGGCGCCGCGCCGCGCAGCGACCTCATTGGCGAGTACGGCGTCGCCCTCGCGGTCGCCGGCCGACGTCGACGCACGATCGTGGCACGCCCTCCGCTATCTCGCGGCGTGGGGTCATGTCGATCGGCTGGCGAATGGCCAGGGCCGCCAGTAAACGGTCTGCGACCGTCTGTTTCGTCGCTATCTGGACCTCCGCGCGCGGGCATAGGGGCAGTTATCGCGTCATGAGAGGGGACGACCATGCTGACCGGGTCCTGCGCGGGCGGATCGGCGCGTACCGCCTCCACGCCGGCCATGACCCGCGAGAGACAACGGCGAAGGCCCGCGCGGCATTCGCGTCGTCATTCGAGCGTCAGGTCGACCCGGCTGGCCTTCTGGCGCCTGCCGAGCGGCTCCGCCGAGCCGAAGCCGCCCGCAAGGCGTACTTCGTTCGGTTGGCGCGCCTCAGCGCGCGGGCGCGTCGAAAGCGCCGGTCGAGCCCGCAGTAATCCTCTGTAGCTCCGCCGTGTGACGGGCGGCTCTCGACGAGTTGTAGTGGGGCCGGCGCTGCTGCCTGTGTTGGTCACAGCCGGTCGCCCGGGCTGAGGCGCTTCTGGGCGGCCAGTGCACGTTCCTCGGCCGTCGAAGCGGCATAGCGGCGGAGCATCTGAGGGCTGCGCCAGCCGGCGTTGCGCATGAGGTCACTCTCCTGCATGCCCGCCTGGAGAGCGAGGTGGGCGTACGAGTGGCGGAGCTGATGCGGGTGGATGTGCTCGCCGAGACTGGCCTGGACGCCGCGGTCGTGGACCATCTGGCCAATCCCGCTCTCCGTGAAGCGGCCTTTGCGGCTCAACCAGAGCCAGGAGCTGCTGACCTGCGGGTGGTGGACCCGCTGACGCAGGACGTAGTGCGAGAGAGCTTTCGCGGACTTGGCGCCGAGCCCGACGATCCGCTGGCGGCCGCCCTTGCCCATTACTCGCAGGACATCAGCTTCGAGGTCGACATCGTTGGCCTCAGGATCGTCCGGAGCCCAGCGCAGGCCGGCCATCTCGGCGAGCCGGACGCCTGTATCGATGAAGATCCGCACGATCGCCGCGTCGCGCTTGGCTTCGAATGTTTTGCCCCGCTCGCAGGCCGCGAGAAGGGCCCTCAGTTGCTCCTCGCGCAGCACCGGGTCCGGTTGCTCGCGGAGCTTCGGCGGCTTCATGCGCGCCATCGGTGACACGGGTATCGCCTCGTCATCGACGAGGTAGCGGAAGAACGCTTGGAGCCCGCGATAGCGATTGTTGGCGGTGCTAGACGTGAAGCGGGCGCCGAGGTCCGCGACGAACGCCTCGACGTGTTCGCGCTCGATCGCCGCAACGTGTAGTGGCAGGTCCCGGGCGGCGAGGAACGCAGCAAGCTGGCGCACCGACTCCGCGTACGTCTCGATCGTTCGCGGCGAGAGGCGCCGGGAGCGGAGGCCGCGGGTAAACGCGGTCAGGTTGACGGCGAGGTCGCCAAGCCGTTCAATACGGCTCGTGGCTGCAGTTCGCGCGGGCGCTCTAGGGGTTCTCCGACGGGCCGCAAGTACACTCTGAGAGCGCTGTGGCAAAGGCAGACGCTGTATCCGAGCGGGAGTAACTCAGCTGGCAGAGTGTCTGCTTCCCAAGCGAAGCGTCTCGCCGGAGGCCTAGCCCTCCGGATCGCCCGAAAGCCCGCCGCTCGCGGTCAGTTCCCTTCAGCTCTGCAAGGGCGGGCCCATCGTCGACCGGCATGTCCTGGTTCAGGGCTGGTCGCCTGGCTCGCTCGAGTCCTCGTCGCGTTCTGGCTCGACCTCGCCGCCCACATGGTACGACGGGCGTGCGTGCACGCCGGGTGTTAGGATTAGAACGAATGATCTAGGCTGGCGAAGCCTCGAGGGCCTGCTCTTGGTGAGTGATCTGATGGCCAGCTTGGCGCATCCCCTGTTCGCGGGCATCACGGTCGACGATGCGTTTGCGGATCAGCAGGCGAAGGCGCTGTCAGAAGTCGATGCGCTGAGCTCGGCTGACCTGCGCACGGCCGATCTTCCGAGTCTTCGGCGCCAGCTCGTCGCGGGCTACCACATCGACCCGCTGTGGCTCGAGTGGGATGCCCGCACGGCCA
>JBBSHN010000064.1:0-14290 GCA_038252945.1 Propionibacteriales bacterium
CCTTCCGTGGGCGTCAGGTACTGCGGGTGATCGTCGTCCGCCAGGCCGGTCAGCGCGCCGTGATCGGTGGCGCCCCCGCCGCCGAGAGTCGCCCACGTCGACCACGCCACGCCGTCCGTCTGGTAGACGAAGCTGTGCGTCGTGCAGGAGTAGAGCGAGCCGACCGGCAGCGTGGTCGCCGCTGGCCGCCCCGCATGATTGCCGGTCGTGAGGTGGTCTGCGAAGCGCGTTACGGTCATGGGGTCGTCTCCGTGATGACGAGATTGTTATCAGCGTCCCAGACGAGCACCGGGTCGCCGCCCGAGGTCCTCGACAGGGGCAGCCAGACGCGCGGGTCGTTGCGCCAGGCGGACCCGTCGAAGCGCAGCCGGCAAGCGCGGCGACGATCTTTACATCGCGGCCCTGCCGCAGACCCGTGGACGACGGCCCAAGGGTAGGTGGCGCACCGCGCATCACCCAGAGCGTCACGCATGATTGCGCTGTGCTTGTTCTGTCCGACAGCGACGTCCGCATGTGTCTGCCCTCCGTCCGAGTCCAGGTTGATATCGCGCGCACGGCGCTTATCGCGCTAGCCCGAGGCGACGGCGAGATGCCGGCGAAGCCGGCGATCCATCCGCGGCCCGGTGCTCTTGTCGAAGCCATGCCCGCCTGGTGGAAGAGCGGAGACGTCCTGGGCTTGAAGTGGATCGCGGCGTTCCCGTCAAATCGAAGGCGCGGCCTTGCTCAGAGTCACGGGCTGCTGGTCCTCAACGATCCCGGGACCGGCGTACCGCTGTGTGTCGCCGATGCTCGGGAACTCACCCTATCTCGAACGTCAGCGATCAGCGGCGCGGCGATGCTGGCATTCGCTCGCCGCGACGGGACCATGGCGCTCTTGGGAGCCGGTGCCCAAGGGGCCGCCCACCTTCGCATTGCCCGCGAACTTGGCTTTGCCGAGAGGGCCTTGATCTATGACCGCCACGTCGAGCGCGCGCAGGCGCTCGCTGATTCGGTCAACGGGACCACAGGCGGCGCCTCTGTCGTCGTTGCGGCGTCGGCGCGTCAGGCAGTCGAAGGGTCTTCGCTCATCGTTTCCTGTGCGTCACTCGGCCGGCTGCGGCAAGCCCTCCCTGCCGAATGGGTGGCTCGAGAGGCGACCGTCATCTCCATCGATGAAGACACCTACCTCTCGGCTGCGATCGCGAATGCCGCGGCGCGATTTGCTGTCGACGGACGGGAACAGTACGAAAACGCCCGTCGCGAAGGCGCCTTCAAAGACTTTCGGGCACCGGACGCAATGCTCGGTGAGCTGCTCGAGGCTGAGCGAAGCCAGTCAGGCGGATGCGTCTTTGTCGCGCTCGGCATCGGGCTCGCCGACGTCATGTTCGCCCATGCTATCTACAAGACTGCTCTCGCCACTCGAGTTGGGACGATCCTCGACCTAGATTGAAGCCGGCGCGTCACCAATGCCCGGGGCAGGACCCTGTCCGCGGTTTGGAGGCTGCCACGCGAAGTGACAGGCCGCGGCGTGCCCGCCTGCTGCCCCGGCGACGAGGGGTGGATCGAGCGCCTCGCACACCTCCTGTGCAATCGGGCAGCGCCCGCGGAAGCGGCAGCCCCCGGGGATCTCGTAGGGGCTCGGAGGATCGCCGGTTACGCCGACGCGAGTTTCCCAATGCCCGGGCACAAGACTGGGCGCCGCTCTAAGGAGCCCTTGGGTATAGGGGTGCCGAGGATTGCTGAAGAGATCCTGCGTGGTCGCGGTTTCCACGATTCGCCCGAGATACATCACCGCCACCCGATCGCAGACGTTGCGCACGACGGACAGGTCGTGGGCGATGAAGACGAGCGACAGGCCCAGCCGGGCGCGGAGATCGAGCAGCAGGCTGAGGATCGACGCCTGCACCGAGACATCGAGGGCGGAGACCGGCTCGTCCGCGACCAACAGCTCAGGTTGCAGCGCCAGAGCGCGGGCGATGCTGACGCGCTGTCGCTGACCGCCGGAGAGCTGTCTCGGGTAGGCGTGCTGCAGCTCTGGACCGAGGTGAACGAGAGCCAGGAGCTCAGCGAGTCGCGACGGGAGCTCCCGGCGCGCGACCATGCGGTGGACCGACAAGACCTCGAGAATCGCCGCTCGTACGGTCTGGCGCGGATCGAGCGACGAATACGGATCCTGGAAGACGATCTGGATGCGACGGCGCATCAGGCGTGTCCGTCGTGGCTGCAGGATCTCGCCGTCAAGGCTGATCGAACCCGCGGTCGGCACGTGAAGGCCGGCGATACAGCGCGCCAATGTCGTTTTCCCGGAGCCCGACTCGCCGACGACACCCAGCGACTCTCCGCGCCCGACCACGAGGTCGATGCCGTCAAGCGCCACCAAGACTTCGCCCTGGTACCCGGGCAGAACCGAGCGGATCGAGCGGCGTCCCCGGAACTCCATGCGGAGACCGCTCACCTGGAGCAGGGGTCTCGTCACCGTGCACCGGCTGTCAGGTCCGAAAGTCCATCGAGAAGCTCGTGGTGCGTGCACGCCGAGGCGCGGGTCTCTGATAGGTCGACGAGCGGGAATGTGCCAAGCAGGCAGTCTGGTTGGGCGAAGCCGCAGCGCGGCTGAAACGGACAGCCGTCGGGCAGGTCGGCCAGGTCCGGTGGGGAGCCCGGGATCGAGGTCAATGGCAAGCCTGCGATCTGAACAGCGGGGACCGATGCGAGCAGGCCGCGCGTGTAGGGATGCCGCGGTCGCGAGAAGACATCAACGACCGGGCCCACCTCGACCAGCTGGCCCGCATACATGACTGCAACGCGAGCGCATAGCTGCGCGATGACGGGCAGATCGTGGGTTACGTACAGCATCCCAGCGCCGATCTCCTCGGTCAGGCGTCGCATCAGCCGCAGGATCTGGTCTTGGATCGTGACGTCGAGGGCGGTTGTGGGTTCATCGCACAGCAGCAACTTGGGGCCGCATGACAGCGCGGTCGCAATGACCACGCGTTGGCGCATTCCGCCCGACAGCTCGTGTGGGTAGGCACGCATCCGCCGCGGTGGATCGGGAATGCCCACCTCCGCCATCAGCCGCAGCGCAGTGGCTCGGGCTTGCGACTTCGATTGGCCCAGGTGCGTTCGCGGCGCCTCCGCGATCTGATCGCCCACACGCATGATCGGGTCCAGGGCAGTCAGCGAGTCCTGGAACACCATCGCCAGCTCGGCACCGCGCAGCTTGCGCAGCTCGCCGCGACGCATGCGCCGGAGATCGCGGCCGCGAAAGATGATCTCGCCCTCGACGATTTCAGCATGGGCAGGCAGCAGGCCCAGGATGGCACGCAAGAGCGTCGTCTTGCCCGAGCCTGATTCCCCGACAACGCCAACCGCCTCGCCCTCACCGACGGTGAGGTCGACCTCTCGCACCGCCGTCAAGACACCCCGCGACGAGCGCAGCCGCACGGTCAGGTGACGCACCTCGAGCAGCGGCTCGCTCACGTCCTCAGAACATCTGCGAGTCCGTCGCCGATGAGCGACAGCGCGAGGCCCGTCACCACGACGGCGAGGCCCGGGACCGTCGCAATCAGCCAGTCGCTGGTGATGTAGGTCTGGCCATCGAAGATCATCGAGCCCCAATCTGGCGTGGGGGCCGGCACGCCGAGGCCGAGGTAGCCGAGGGTGACGATGCCGACCATCACCACCACGATGTCGGACATGGCAAACACGACCGCTTGGGTGACGACGTTGGGCAGCACGTGGCGCAGCACGATGCGGGCATCGCCGAAGCCGGACGCTCTGGCCGCCAAGACGTACTCACGGTCTCGTGCCGAGAGCACCTCACCGCGAATGATGCGGGCGTAGGACACCCAGCCGATGAGCGCGACGGCCACGAAGACACCTTGAAGTCCGGCGCCCAGGACGAACACCAGAGCGATGATCAGGACATAGAACGGAAAGGCCATCACGAGATCGATGAGGCCGCCCACGACCAGATCGATCCAGCCACCGTAGTAGCCCATCAGCAATCCCAGGCCCGTGCCGATCAGAAATGGCGTCAGCACGGCCAGCACAGCGACAGAGATGTCGATGCGCCCCGCGTACAGCAGGCGAGCCCAGACGTCCCTTCCGTAGGGATCGGTGCCGAGCAGATGCGCAAGCGAGGGTGGTTTGAGTGCGTTCGAAAGTTCCTGGACCGTCGGGTTGTAGGGTGTGAGGAGGGGCGCGGCTGCGGCGATGAAGACCAACACCCCCAGAATCGCAAGGCCAAGGACGAGGGTTCGCCGATGGAACCAGCGCCTGGTCTGTGCCCTGCGCTTGCGCGGGGGGGCATGCGTCTCTACGGACTCAGCCAGCAGCACCCTAGCGCAACCTCACGCGCGGATCGAGAAGAGAGCGGGCGAGGTCCGTCGTGGTACTCACCAAGACGACCAGGATCGCGAATACGAGAGCAATGGCTTGCACGACCGGAAAGTCGCGGCTGAGGATCGAGTCGATCATGAGCGCGCCGATCCCGGGCAGTGCAAAGACCTTCTCAACGATCAGGGTGTTCCCGACGAGCCATCCGATATTGAGCCCGAGCACGGTGACCGTGGGAATCATGGCGTTGCGCAGCACATGGGCGACAAGGACGCGCCGTTCCGTCAGCCCTTTCGCGCGAGCGCTGACCACGTAGTCCGAACCGAGGACCTCGAGCATCGAGGCGCGGAGACTGCGAATGGTGATCGGGGAGATCGCGATCGCGATGGTCAGGGCCGGCAGGAAGATGGAGCGGAGGTGACCGACGAAGTCACGGCCGAAGCCCCCCACGGGAAACACATGAGTCGTGAGGGCGAGGAGCAGGATGAGCATGATCGCGACCCAGAACGTGGGCATCCCCAAGCCGAGCAGAGGGACGAGTCGGACAGCGTGGTCCGCCAGGCGGTCGGGCCGAGCCGCTGCCAGCGTGGCGACCGGCACCGTGATCAGGACCGTCAGGAGCGCGGACGCAACGAGCAGCCAGAGGGTCGGTTCGATCCGCTCGGCCATGAGCGCGGTCGCCGATTCCTGGTAGGTCAGCGAGTCCCCAAGATCGCCATGCAGGATGCCACCCAGAAACCGGCCGAACTGCACAAGCAGGGGCTGATCGAGCCCCCACTTCTGATCCAACGCCTGGACGGCGGCCTCAGGCGCCCGAGGACCCAGCAGCGTTCGCGCCGGGTCCCCGGGTATGAGGTGAATGAGCATGAACACCAGGACGGAGATCCCCAGAAGGATGGGCACCACCTGAATCGCGCGGATTCCGATGTACGACACCCTGTCCATGGAGTCCCCGTTTCTTGGGTCAGTGGCTCAACCAGACGTCCTGAAGATGATAGTTGCCGGTCGGATAGACGAAGAACCCATGGACCGCGTCGGAGAAGGCGTACTGGTACGGCACGAAGTGCAGCACGGCCCAGGGTGCGTCCTGCGCCACTTGCGCCTGGATCTTGCTGTACAGCGCCGCTCGCTTGGTCGCATCGAACTCCTGCTCGGCCTGGTGCACCCAGTCGATCACCGTGGGGTTCGAGTAATCGGTGCTGTACGAGCCCGCACCGCCGCCCACCGGATCGGTCATGAACGAGATCTGCTCGTCAGGATCGGGGATATCCGATGCCCACGCCTCATAGCCCAGTTCATAGTCGTACTTGCTCAGCGTCGAATAGAGCTGGCCAGGGTCGACCTTCTGCAGGGTCACGTTGATCTTGAGCGGCACGAGCTGCTGCTGGAGAATCTCACCCACGGCCTCTTGGTAGACGTCGGTGCTGCCGACCAGCATCTTGGTGTCAAAGCCATTCGGATACGCCGACTGCCCGAGCTCACTGGCGGCCTGGGTCATGTCGTGCTTGAGACAGGGCGTATTGGGGTCGTAGTAGGCGATTGTCGGCGCCATGAAGGAGCACGCTACGGTGCCGTAACCGTGAAGCGCGGCCTGTGCCATGGCCTGCGCATCGATGGCATAGGCGATCGCCCGCCGCACGTGCACGTCCTTGTACTCGGCAATGCGCTCGTTCATGAGCACATACGACACGAGGTTCGAGTCGAACGTCTGGACGGTGATGCCGGCCTGGGTCTTGAGTGAGTCGAGGGCGCCAAATGGCGGGAACGAGTCGATGTTGATCTGCTGGCCCTCGAGCTGCAGGATCCGCGTGTTGTCATCGGGCACAAAGGTCCACGTGACGCTGTCGAGATAAGGCTTGCCGGGTTGCCAGTAGTGCGGATTCTTGACGACCTTCGTCTCCACACCCTTTGTCCAATGGTCGAGCGTGAAGGGTCCTGTCCCGATGGGGTGCTGGAGGAAATCCGCTTCTGCCTTGCCGCCGAAGTTGGCGGGGTAGATTGCGTTCGCCCAGAGTGCGAGATCGGCCAGGAGCGGGTTCCACGGGTGCTTGGTCTTGATCACCACCGTGGTGGCGTCCGGCGCGCTGATCGCAGCGATCGCGCTGTCAAGGAAGCTGAAGCCACCCTGGTAGTTTCGGCTTCTATCCAGTGAGAATTTGACGTCGGCGGATGTCATCGGCGAGCCGTCCGAGAACATCACATCCTGGCGGAGGTGGAAGGTCCAGGTCAGCTGGTCAGCAGAGACGTCCCAACTCTGAGCGAGCCAGGGGTCGGTGTTCTGACCGTCGCGCGAGGTGACGGTCAGGGTCTCGAAGAGCATGTCCAGTGGGTAGATCGTCTCAGTCTCGACCGCCTGAACCGGATCGAGGGTCTTGATGTCGATGGCGTGGGCGAATACCAGGTCGCCACCCGGCTGAGGAGACTCGGCCGGCGAGGCACTTGGCGGAGGGACAGAACTCGGTGAAGCCGATGACGCGCTGGGTGCCAGCGTCTCTGTCGGTGCGGCGGCAGCCGTCGCGCTGGCAGTCGGAAGAGGTCCGACTGGAGTGTTCGCGGGTGTGGCCGCGGGCGCCGTGGCCGTCGCACCCGGCGTGGGTGCCGGTGTGGCAGCCCCGGAGCAGGCCGTCACGATCACCGATGCGATGGCGAGGACGCTCGCAAAGGAGCGCACGCCTGTCGCGCGGCGCGAGTCCGTCGAGTATGTGCTCACAGCCTACTGCCCTCCTCTAGAAGCTTCTCGATCTCCACCGCGTGTGCGACGACACGTCCGAAGTTGGCATGGAACGTGCGCAGCGTCGCCTCGTGCGCTGCCTGGTCGTACTCTGCGCAGCCGTCCGCGACAAGCACGACGCCGTAGCCCCGATCCGCCGCCTCCCGTGCGGTACTCTCGACGCAGCAGCTAGTGGTGACCCCGACGACCACCAAGCTTGTGACTTGCTTACCGCGCAGAACGCTGTCGATGTCGCTCGTTGCGAACCCTCCCGCGCTGCGCTTCCAAACGGACGCTTCGCCCTCGATCGGGGCGAGTTCGGCCAGGATCTGAGCTCCCGGGTCCTCGGCCCACAAGATTCCGCCGATGCCCGAGCGCTGCTCAAGCTCTAGAGTCATTTCCCGCGAGATACGCGGGAAATCGCGATAGTCACGATGTGCCGACCCAAGCCTCAGGAAGACCACGGGCATCGCGTTGGCTCGAAAGTAGGACTGCAGCTGGGCGATAGTGGGTACCACGAGCTCGTCGACGCGATGCTGATACTCGTCCAGGGACCCCGGTCGCAATCGCTCGATCGCACGGTTGAACGGGCCATCGCGAGAGGCGTCGTGGTATTGCATGTCCACGATCAGCAGCGCCGTCGATCCATCACGCCGCAGCGGCACGCTCGGCGCCAGCGTGAACTCGCGGTCGTAGAACTGCCAGCCTGACCCATTCGCTGCTGGCACCGCCGACCGCGCTCGGGTGTCTGCCGTCATGGCGCGGCGTTCGCCTCGGGTGGCTGGCGTAGTCCGGACTCGGCCGTGAACTGGCCATTGTCGAGGATGCGAAGGCCGTCGATCTCGAGTGTGGCTCCGAAGAGTATGCCGTCCATATGGCCCTTCGAGGCATGACTCCCTTTGAGGGTCGGCGTGTTGTTCGCGCCGAACGCGACCAGAACACCACCTTCCACGCTCTCCCAAGCGGCCAAGTCAAAATGGTCGGGATCGAAGCGCGGATCGAAGCCGAAGCCGACGTGGGCGACCAGGTACGCATTGGGATCGTCGAACTGCTTGATCCAGCGGTCGAACTTGCGACCGTCTTCGGAACTGGTGTCGATACTCGTGATGCGACCGGCCTCAATCACCGTCTTGACCGGGTCCTGGATCACGTAGAGGTATTCGGGGTTGCCGTAGAGGATCATCGGGCCGTTGTAGTAAACGACCCCTTCGACCGTCTCCTCGACCGGCGCGCAGTTGATCATGCAGGTGCCGTACAGATCAAAATGGCCGGGTCGTGCCGAGTACCCTGATTGACCGTGCCACGGACGATCGCGACGATCGGCATAGAGCTCAGTCCCCAGCGGACTTGTGATCTTGATCTTGGTCCTGTTCGCGATCAACCGCTCGGCCGCCGGAACGCGCCAGGTGTACCGATCGTCGGGCGGCCGGTCGATGATCGAGCGTTCCGGAAGCAGGGCCATGAGGACGCGCGTGTCACTCCCCAGGACATCCAGCATGGCGGGGCTGTAGAGCCAGTCATTCGACGACAGCTCGAAGAGGATGTCCGCTTCGACGCACGCCTTGACTGCAGCCGAGGGCGGACTGGTTTCGGGAAAACGCGACATGGCCCTGACAACCACGGGGTCGGTGCCGGCGGCCACCGCCGCGGCGTAGAAGGCCTCCACCACGGCAGGGTTCCGCTCGGAGTCCGTGTAGATCACCACCCGCTCCTGGGGCTTAACGTTGCAGCCTTGGACCACCCGCTGCGCGGCCCTGAACAGCTCGGGAAAGGCGACGTCCATGCTTGCGACCCTCGATCAGCCGTGGCTCACCATCCTGCGCCGAACATCGGCGCTGGGGGGCCAAAGATACCGGAAGCTGTCAAGCTTGTGGGGGGGATCGATGCCGGAAATCGTTGACTTCCGCGTGGCGGACGGCGATCATCGCGGCCCGGTCGACGACACTGCCGGCTCCGGGGAGACGACATGAACCAAATCGACGACATCGACCGCAGCATCATCGCCTGCCTTCAGAGATCGGCGCGCCGCTCGAACACGGAGATCGCAGCCGAGCTCGGAATGAGCGAGAGCACCGTCCGGCGTCGCCTCGAGAAGCTGCTCGAGGGCGACTACGTGAGGATTGTTGCCGTCGCGGACCCGCTCAAGATTGGCTACCCGGTCGTTGCCATCATCGGCCTACAGTGCGCACCGTCCGCGCTCGCCGACGTCGAACGCGCCCTTCTGGGGCTGAGTGAGTTCCGGTTCATCGGCATGACGACAGGCGCCTTCGACTTCTTCGCCGAGGCGTGGTTCGCGTCGCTGGAGGAGCTGCGCATCTTCATCACGGACAAGCTCTCGAGCGTTGCAGGCGTGCAGCGCATCGAGACGACGCATGTCCTCAAGATGGTGCGCTACATGTACGACTGGGGACGAGTCAACCCAGTTCGCGCCGCCGACAGCCTGACCACCTTCGACGCGCCTGAACGCTGACCTCGAAGGGACGCCAAGGGAAGGTGCAGATCGGAATGCCCGTAGCGGTGGCCCTGACGGGCATTTCGGCAGTGGCGCTCGGCAGTGCTGACTTCGCCGGCGGGATGGCTACGCGGCGCTCCCGGGCCGTGGCGGTTGGAGCGGCCACCCAGACGTTGGAGTCGCTGGCGCTTGGGCTCATCATCCTGGTCGTCCATCCGGCACCGCCATCCGCGACGGATCTCGGGTTGGGGCTCATTGCGGGTCTCGTTGGGTCGCTCGGCCTGGTCGCGCTCTACGAAGGACTAGCGCTGGGCGGGATGGGGGTCGTCGCCGGTCTGAGCGGCGTCGGGTCGGTCGCGATTCCCGTGGTCGTGAGCGCCCTGCTAGGCGCTTCGGTACCGACAATGGTGCAACTGGCAGGCATCGGGCTCGCGGTCGCAGCATCACTCCTGGCTGTGGCAGCCCATCCTTCGCGGGCCTCCCGAAACGCAGTCGCGTTCGGCCTGCTGGCCGCCGTTGGCCTCGGCACTTACCTGCTGTTCCTAAACGCCGGAGTGGGATCGGTCCTCTGGACACTGGCGGCCAGCAGGGTCGCGGCCGCAGTCTTTCTCACCATCCTCTCAGCTCGTGGCGCCAGCTGGTCGGCCGCACGTGGCACGCTCGGACTCATCGCCATCGCGGGCACTCTTGATCTGATGGGGAACATCTTGATCGTCTTGGCGCTGGGGTCCTTGCCGGTCGGCTTAGTGGCAGCCATCGGCGGAACCTATCCGGTGGCGACGGGCGTTCTGGCATGGGTCGTGCTCCGAGAGCGACTGAGATCACCAGCCTACGTCAGCATCGCGCTGGCAGTGGCCGGCATGGTTCTGATCGGTCAGCGATGAGCACCCGGGCGACCGCCACGGCGCAGGAGGTCCTGAAGGTGCTCGCGGCGCGCGAAGCGGCACTCATCCAGGAATATCTGGAGCTGGTGCGCATTCCCTCGGTGAGCGCCGATCCCATGCACGCCGCCGACGTGCAGCGGTGTGCCGAACGTCTGGCGGAACGCATGCGCTCGATCGGCCTGGCTGAGGTGCGGGTCGATCAGACGCCGGGGCACCCGATCGTCACGGCGGCCTCGCCGCCGCGCGGTGGCGCTCCAACCTATCTCGTCTACGCGCACTACGACGTGCAGCCCGCGGAACCACTCGGGGAGTGGGAAACCGAGCCTTTTGAGCCGGCTATCCTAGGCGACGAGTTCCGCGGTCGCGGCGTCTCCGACGACAAAGCCCATGTGCACCTGCATCTCGCCGTGGCGGAGGCGTACCTGGCTCTCGGTGGACTTCCCGTGAACCTGAGGTTCGTCTTCGAAGGAGCCGAAGAGATCTCGAGCCAGCACTTCGACGAGTGGCTGGCGACCCAGGAGTGGTTGTCTGACCTCGAGGGCTGCGTGGTCTCCGACACTACCTTCCTCACCCGTGACCAACCGTCCCTCGGCACGGGCGTCCGCGGCCTGCTATATCTCGAAGTTGACGTGCGCACGGCCGCCGCCGATCTCCACTCGGGTGGCTACGGGGGCGGAGTCGCCAATGCCGCGGACGTCCTCACCCGCCTTCTGGCGGGCCTGAAGGACGCCTCGGGCCGGGTGACCGTGCCCGGCTTCTACGACGACGCGACGTCGGATGAGACGTTTCGGGCCACGCTTCAGGATCTGCCCTTCGACCAGGACGGCTGGCTTGAGGGCGCCGGGCTCGTGGGTGGTCAACCTGTCGGGGAACCGGGCTACTCGCTTCTCGAGCGCCTCTGGCTGCGCCCGACCTTTGACATCAACGGCGTGTGGTCGGGTCATACCGGCGACGGTCCGAAGACCATCATCCCCAGCGAAGCGCATGCGAAGCTCTCGTGTCGACTCGTTCCTGACCAAGATCCGGATGCGATGTTCGCTTTGCTCGAGCGGGCGATCCTCGATGCGACACCGACATCGGCGTCGGCGACAGTCCGGCGCATCAGCGGTTCAAGGGCTGCTCGCGTCGATCCGACCAGCACCCTGGCACGTGCCTCCGTGGAGGCGCTGCGCATGGGCTTTCAGCGCCAGGTGGTGCTACAGCGCGAAGGAGGCTCCATCCCTGTCGTCGGACTGCTTGCCGACCGGCTGCCGGGCGTCCCGATCGTGCTATTGGGCTTCAGCCCTCCCGACGACGCGGCCCATGCGCCCAATGAGCGCATGCGGCGCTGGAACTACGACGGAGGCTTGGCAACGTTGGCGCACCTCTGGCAGCTGCTGGGGCAGACGCCCGGTGCTACGAGTGTGTCCCATCCCGGACAGGCCGGCCGCCGACCATGACGAAGTGCATGTCCCGGAGCGCGCCGAGATCGGTCAGTGGGTCCCCTGGCATGCCGATGATGTCGGCAAGAGAGCCGGGTTTCAATACGCCACGATCCTCTGCTGCTGGGCCGATGATTGTGGCCGCATCGCGCGTTGCCGCCTGCATGGCACGGTAGGCCGACAGCCCGAACGACGCGAACTGCTCGATTTCCCCGACGATCTGGCCGAATCCGTCGGTTCCTGCACCAAAGACCACGCCAGCTTCGAGTGCTGCCTGGAACGAAGCGCGATGTGGATCGAGGACCGCACCCGCAATCGGAATCCAGTCCGGAGGCATTCCCCAGTCCCCACCGTGCTCAAAGATGCCCACCATCGTCGACAACGTCGGCACGAGGTGAACGTCATGGGCGGCCATGTAGCTAGCTTGGTCGGGGGTCAGGTAGATCCCATGCTCAACGCAATCCACCCCGGCCTGGAGTGCGTTCCCGATGCCTTCCTCGCCGTCGGCATGCGCGGTCACCCGCTTGCCGGCCGAATGGGCGACAGAAACGATGGCGGACATCTCGACCACGGTCAGCTCAGGCTGTGAGGGGCGCTCGCCGGGACGTGTGATCCCAACGCCTCCGCTCGCCACGAGCTTGATGAAATCTGCACCTGCAGCGATCTGGGCCCTGGCCGCCTTCGTGGCCTCGGCCGGTCCATCGACTTCGATGCCGTGTACATGGCCGTGACCGCCTGTCATCGTCAGGTGCCGTCCCGCACAGATCAGACGGGGACCCTCGAGGTAACCCTCCTCAATCGCGCGTCGTAGGTGAAGGTCGACGTGGCCTGGACTCCCAGGCACCCGCGCTGTGGTGATTCCCTCGTTGAGCAGGCGCGTCGCGTGATGGGCGGCCACGTAGGCATACATCACGTCAGGTTCATGGACCGACAGGTCACCAATTGCGAACCGGTCGCGCCCGTTCAGGTGCTCGTGGCAGTCGATCAGGCCCGGCATGAGCGTGCCGCCGATCTCGTATACGACCTCGTCGTCGAGTCGGGGGAGCGCCGAGGCAGCTCCGACCTCGACGATGCGATCGTCGACGATTCTCACGGCTCCGCCAGGGATCGGCGGCTCGTCGCCCATGGTCAGAACCTGGGCCGCTCTCAGGAGCATTCGGCTCATTGGCTCGTTTCCTCCGCTGATCAGCATCGATGGGGGCAGGCATGGAACGGTACCAAGGCGGACGACACGAGAAACGCGGCGCGACGAGGCCGTCAGCGTTGTGGGTGCCTTCAGGGTGCGGCTGCCCGAGTCGTCCGAGTGGAGGACGAGACTCTACATTCCACCCGTCATCGCGGGCCGCGTTGCACGAGGGCCAGGATGTTGCCGTCCGGTCAGTGGCCGCTCGTACTCCTCGAAGACGACGCCCTGTGCGCGAAGCTCGCGCATGCTGGACTCCAGATCGGTGACCTCAAAGCCAACCACCGTGTTCTTGGCCGTACCCGCCAGGGAAGTCGGATAGATCTCGAGGAACGTGCCTCCGCACTGGAAGGTGGCGCCCACGGGGTTCTCCTCGACGAACGTCAGGCCGAGGACGTCACCGTAGAAGGCCATCGCCTTCGCCTTGTCGCTCACCGCGATCGTGGGGCGACAGGGGGCATCGGTCAGGAGCATGGGCTCACCTCCTATGGGCGCGTCGCGCGGCATGGTACCGCCAAGACCGCAATCCGCCGCCCGCGACCACGGCTGCGCAAACACCACGAGAGCGGCTCGATCGGCGGTCGCAGCACACCGGGGCGCCTAGGGCTGCACACGTGTCACCGAGCCAGATAAAGCCGGGTGAAGGTCCGACCGCGTCGCGGCGGCCTCCGCCGGCGGCCGCGAGGCCAAGCTCCCGTTCGAGCTGCGCCGCCGCGTCGGCGGGATCGGACCGCGATCACGAGATGGTCGATGCCGAGGAGCATCGCGGAAGGGTAGCGATCCTGGCGGCGCTACTGGACTGCCACTGGGCCCCCGAAGGCATGCGACCCGGCGAGTAGCTCGCACCATCCGCCACGTAGCGGCGACCCGGCGCCCACGAGGGACTCGCTGGGTGATCGACGCTTAGTTCCCGACGCGAGGAGCAGGGCCGCAAGGGCCGCTCGTCAGCGCCTGCCTATGCCTCCTCATCCTCCTCGAACCGAACCAGCTCCAGCAGCTTCAGCGCCGTGTTGGCGCCGGCGTTGAGCAGCCGCCCGCGGGCGGGGCTGTTCTCCAGGCTGAGAGCGTCGATGAGCATGATGTCCAGGATGCGCCGGACGTCATGGAGGGATCGGACGCCGGCGATGTCGTAGGCCGCGGCGACGGCCTGATCCTTGCGTCGTCGAGCACCGCCCAGCTTGGCCGCCGCGACGGCATCCTCCTTCGTCGCGGGGTCATGCCAATAGCAGAGGCGCCGCTCCTTGAGCGGCGGCGCCCTGCAGACACGCCCGTCGGCGTGGATGAAGTGACACGCCTTGGCGCTTACCATCGCTTACTTACCGATAC
>JBBSHN010000065.1:0-14151 GCA_038252945.1 Propionibacteriales bacterium
ACGTGCACGACCTCGACCCCGACGCGCTCGAGGTCTACGACGGCCGCGTCCCCGTCAGAGTTGGACGTCATGACGACGGCCCGCTCGCCAGGTTTGACCGCATGCAGGTTTACCAGCCGTCGGACGGCAGTGGACAACATCACACCGGGGACGTCGTTGCCGGCGAAGACATACGGCCGCTCAACCAGGCCCGGCGCTACGACAAGTGCCTTCGCTCGAGCCTTCACCAAGCGCTCGACGACGTTGGACAGGCTGCGCTGCAGCACGGACACCAAGTTGCCGTCGTAGCGTCCAAGCACCACTGAGTCAGTGAGCACCTCGATGCCCGGGGTCGCGTCGACCAGCGCCCGCAAGTCTTGCAGCGCCGCAAGGTCGGTGGCACCTCCCCAACGGAGATGGCCGCCGAGCTGGTGCTCTTCTTCCACGATGATCACCGACGCGCCAGCACGGGCCGCGGCAACTGCGGCCGCCATGCCGGCTGGCCCGCCTCCCGCGACAAGCACGTCCGGGTGCGCGTGTCGTTTGTCGTAGCGTCCCCTCGAATCGTCATCCTCGGAATCAGATGCCACGACACCTCCGTGAGCGAACCGCTCTAGCACCCGTTCGTACGCCGGCCACAGCCGGCCGGGGCTCATGAAGGTCTTGTAGTAGAAGCCGACCGGCAGAACCCGGCGCACGAGCTCGTTCGCCGCCTTGACGTCGAACGACAGCGATGGCCAGGTGTCCTGCGAGCTCACGTCCATACCGGGTTCGACGAGACGGTGGGCACCTCGGACGTTGGGCTCGTCACCGACCTGCACCATGCAGCCGGGATCGAGGTGGCTCGCGGTGAGGATGCCGCGGGGACGGTGGTACTTGAAGCTGCGTGAGAACACCCGTTCGTCGCAGGCTGCCAACGCGGAGGCGATGGTGTCGCCGCGGTACGCGGGATGCGCCTGGCCGTTCCAGGAGAACGTGAAGGGAGCACTTCGGTCGATGACTTCGCCGGCTTGCTTATCCAGCCGCATCGACATGGTCGGTGAGCCCTTGCCCCGCGATGCTGCTCGCCAAAGGGCGCTCCTCACGACTCGACCCCATTCGCCGACACGCGATGCGGCCGCACCTCGTTGGTCGTGGTATTCCGCTCGACGACGAGGTAGCGACGGCAGCCCATTCGGTGGTACCAACGCTCATGCGTCCAGCCGGCCGGGTTTCTCCGGAGGTAGAGATAGTCGCGCCACTCCTTCGGAGTCGCGGTCTCCGGGTTAGGTCGTATGCCCATCTCGCCGACGTAATGGAATTCCTCGGCATCACGCGCCCCGCACCAGGGGCAGGGCAGCAAAATCACCGGCTCTCCATCAGTGACCGACCGCGGCGGCGCCTTTTTCACCGACAAGGCGACCTTGGGCGAAACGGTCCAACCGGAACGAGGCGATGAGCTCGGGTGTGCGGCCGGTGGCGACGCACTCGGCCATCGCCTCGCCGGCAACCGGTCCTGCCTTGAAGCCGTAGGTCCCCCAACCGACGTCGACGAGAAAACCGTCGACATCTGTGGGTCCCATGATCGGCGCAAAGTCGGGAGTCATGTCGCATAGGCCTGCCCATTGCCG
Organism: Propionibacteriales bacterium; assembly: GCA_038252945.1. Classification (GTDB taxonomy): domain Bacteria; phylum Actinomycetota; class Actinomycetes; order Propionibacteriales; family Nocardioidaceae; genus JAUJOE01. Next base: position 1,590 of record JBBSHN010000065.1, read on the forward strand.
CAGCAGCCGCAACTTCGCCAGTGAAGGCATCAGTTGGAGGACATGTCCCGCGAGTCCCTCCGTGAACTCAAGCGACCCACGGGTGGAGTACGACGGGAACGGGTCCACGCTGGCGCCGAACACAAGCTCCCCGCGGGCGGTCTGGCTGACGTACACGTGCAGAGTCCCTGAGACGACGACGGTGCGGAGGAACGGCTTGACCGGTTCCGTGACTGCTGCTTGCAGCGGGAAGGTCTGCACCGGCAGTCGGACGCCCGCCATGTCGGCGACCAAAGTCGCCCACCCGGCCGTGGCGTTGATGACGACCTGGGCGCCGATGTCGCCTCGAGTCGTCCGCACTGTGCGCACGCGGCCAGCTCGTACGTCGATCCCCGTCACCTCGGTGTCCTGGTGCAGGTGTGCACCGAGTCTGTCGGCGGCACGTGCGTAGCCCCAGACCACGGCGTCATGTCGGACGATCCCGCCAGGGGGGTGGTAGAGGGCCCCGAGGATCGGGTAGCGAGCCCGCTCAGAGGTGTCCAGGTGCGGGACGAGGCGCTTCACCTCCTCTGGACCGACCACGTCGGAGTCGACGCCACTCACCTTGTTGACTTCCGCCCGCCAGCGCATGGTTCGGAGGGAGGTGTCGCTGTGCGCGAGCGTCAGGTGCCCACGGCGGGAGAACATCACGTTGAAGTTCAGGTCCGAGGCCAGCCCCCGGTAGAGCTCCAAAGACCGGTCGTAGAAGCGCACGCCTTCAGGGGTGAGGTAGTTCGACCGGAGGATGGCAGTGTTGCGCCCAGATCCGCCACCGCCGAGATACCCCTTGTCGAGCACCGCGACGTCGGTGATGCCGTGGTTGCTGGCGAGGTAGTACGCCGTGGCCAGCCCATGCACTCCGCCTCCGACGATGACCACCTGGTAGCTGTTCTTGATGTCGTGAGTGCGCCAGGCCGGCGACCACGCTGAGCCGGTTACCCCGTGCCGGAGCAGCGCAACTGCGGAGTAGCCGCCCGGTCGGCGCGAGCCTCGCCGCCGGCTACCCATCGGCGTGGTCACCGTCAGTGAGCCGGGCCAACAGCTCAGTGCGCCATCGCTCGGTACCTGCAACGTCGCCGAACGTGTAGAGGTGCAGCCCCGAAAGGCGACACTCCGGGTGTATGTCGTCTGCGGCCAACTCGTTGAGCAGTCGGTCAGGACGGTACCCGCCGGACCGCACCAGTTTCGCTCCTCCGCGGTGCTTGCGCAGGAACCGGACAGAGCTTCCAACGCCGATCCGCTTGGCGACTCGCAGCAGCTTCAGCTGGTCGACTGCCCCGGCAACGCCTGCGTGGACTGGCAGCCGGAGCCCAAGTCCGCGAGCCCGACCGACCCAGCGGCCGACGGCACGCGCGTCGAAGCACATCTGAGTGACCACGTAGCTGGCCAGAGGCTGCTTGTCCAGCAGTGCGCGGAACAGGTCGTCGTCGTCGACAATCGGATGACCCTCGGGGTACCCGGCCACTCCCACTCTGGTGAGCGCCGACGGCGGGCTGGACCGGCGCAGCCGGGAGATGGCAGTAAGCAGCTGAGTGGAGTCGGAGAAGTCGCCCACGGGCGTCTCGCCGTCCCCGGCAATCACAAACACATCCCGGACACCAACCTCCTGCAGCCGGGTGAGAGTGTCGCTGAGGTGGTTCTCGTCGTACACCAGCCGCGCGGCGAGGTGCGGCACTGTCGAGAACCCCCGGCTGGCGAGTGCCTCGGTCAGCTCGACCGTCGCCTCCAGGCCCAGCCTGGGCGACGCCGTGACGGTCACGGGCAGCGACTTTGGTACGTGCTGCTCAACCTGGTCGGCGGTGCCCGCGAACGGCAACACCTCATACCGCGGGCGGTGCAGCCACCTGGCCATGACGTCGCGCTGGTCCTCCCAGGGCGGCCGCGGAGCAGTCGACTCGAACGTCTTCTCGGCCATCCTGCGCCTAGAGAGACTCACGGTAGTCGCGGTTATGCCTGGCCAGACCGGGAGCAGTGCCGAGAAAGGCGTGCTTCGACATGTCTTCTGAGTAGCGGCCGGCTTCGGGTTTACGCCCGAGCGCCTCGGCCATGCTGCGGACATGATGAGGACCCGCGCCGCAGCAGAGCCCCAGATAGCGAGCGTCGACCCTGCGCGCCTCGATAGCGAAATTCGCGATCTCGTAGCGGTTGCAGGTGAACGGGTCGAGCGCGGTGGGGAACGGCCTGCCATCTGGTAGCAGCGAAGCATCGACCTCCCTCAGCGACTGGAAGGTCGGCTGGCCGGCCGAAGTTCGGTAGGGAACCGGGAGGGCTGCCACCGGTACGTCGACAGCTGTGGTGATCGCCGCCAGCAACGGCAGCATCGTGGCCGGACCCCGGATGCAGTTCAGTCCAACGACGTCGGCGCCATCGTCAGCCAGTCGCCTGCAGGCATCCGCCAGCGACCAGCCCTCTCGGGTCGCAGGCTGTTGACCGACGGCGAGGGTGATGACGGCAGGCAAGCCCGATCGGCGTACGACATCCAGCGCGATCTGCGCTTCGCCGGCGAACCGAAAGGTCTCACCGATCACGAAATCGACGCCCGCTTCGGCCGCCCAGGCCACCTGCTCCTCGAACATGTCTCGTGTCTGCCGATGGGTCTGCGAGTCGGCTGGATCGTAGAGATTGGTGTTACAGACGTTCCCGGCGAAGAGCGTGTCGGTGCTATGCGCGACGTCGCGGGCCAGCTCGAGCGCCTGGCGGTTCATGTCCTCGAGCAACCCCTCCTTGCCGACCGCTCGCAGTTTCTCTCGATGGGCGTAGTAGGTGAGCGCCTCGACGACGTCGGATCCGGCTCGGACGAAGTCGTGGTGCAGCGCGGTGACCTGCTCGGGATGCTCGAGGACGACCTCCGGGACGAACGGGCCAGCTTGCAGGTAGCCACGGCGCTCGAGCTCGAACAGATATCCCTCGGCGCACAGCACCGGGCCGGCGGCAAGCCGTTCGAGCAGGCCAGGCGGGCGCACATCGTTGGCTGGTGTCATCTGTTGATTTCTAGTCCACCGCTCTTGGGAGTCTCCTTCTTGGGGTCGATGAATGGCCGCTGAACGACTACGGCGTCGATCTCCCCGCGCGCTGCCGTGTGGACCGCGAGCTTGGTTCCCAGCTCACTCTGCTCGACCGGGACAAGGGCGAATCCGATGTTCTTCTCCAGCCGTGGAGACCAGAACGCCGACGAAACTTGGCCGATCTGGTCGCCGCCGTCGGTGACCGGCAAATAGTCGTCGAGGTAGCCGATGAGCGGGTCGCCGCCGATTTCCACGCCTACGACCTTCCGGCGAACTCCCTCCTCGGCGATCCGCTTCAGCGCCTCCTTGCCGATGAAGTCGGCGTCCTGGTCGAGATCCACCGTCCAGCCGAGGTCGATCTCGTACGGGTTGAGGAAGGCATAGTCGCTGTAGCCGTTGTTGTCCAAGGCGATGTCGGAGCCGTAACTGAGGATCCCTGCCTCGACGCGCCGGATCTGGCACGGGCCGATGACCGCCAGATTGTGCCGAGCGCCTGCCTCGAGAACGGTGTCCCAGAGCTTCTGGGCGTCTCGGCTCGCGTTACGCAGGTAGATCTCGTAGCCGACCTCGCCGGTGTAGCCGGTGCGGCCGACGACGACCTGCATACCCTCGAGTTCGAACTCGCCACTCCAGTAGTACTTGAGCTCCAGAACCTTCTCCCCGAACAGGTCGCGCATCAACGCCTGGGATTTGGGCCCTTGGATCTGCACGGGCGCGACGTCTGGTTCGCTGACGCGTACGTCGAGCCCAGCCCGAGCAGCGACGCCCTTTGCCCACAACAGCACGTCACCGTCGGCGACGGAGAACCAAAAGCAGTCTTCGGCGAGCCGGAGCAGAACCGGGTTGTTGATCACTCCCCCGTCGACGTCGGTGTTGAGCAGGAACTTGTTCTGACCTACGGCGCACTTGGTGAGATCACGCGGAGTCAGCATGTTGGCCAAAGCCAGTGCATCCGGGCCTGCGATCTCGACCTGTCGCTCTACACCGACATCCCACATCGTGACGTCGCGGACCAGCTTCCAGTACTCGGCGATGATGTCGTCGTAGTGCCGCGGGTGATACATGCGGTTGCATACGCTGTAGGACTGCACGGCGTGGCGCGCCGAGGCGTAGAAGTATGGCGACTTGCGGATTCGCGTGTACATGTGAATCTTGGCGACGTCGTAGGGGATGCGCACGGACTGTCCTTCCTTCTTCGGGTGATTCGGTTGTTGCGAGTCAGCTCCAAGGGAATGGCGAACTACTGGTGGGGTGCAGCTCACCTCGCCGATAGCGGTCGAAACGGAAGGGCGCGAGCAGTTCCTGCGGCTCACCGAGAACTTCGCGGGCGACAAGTTCACCGACACCGATCATCTTGTAACCGTGATTGGAGTCGGCAATCACGTAGACGTTCTGCCGGAATATGTCGAAGACCGGAAAGCTGTCGGGCGTGAAGCAGCCGAGCCCGCCGGAGTTCTCGTCCTTGTACAGGTGGCTCGTGCCCTCAAAACGCTGTTGGCAGTGGGCCAGCGCCGACGTCCACATCCGGGCAAAGCCTGGCGCCGCTGTGTACTCCTGGCTGGCTGGGCCGTACGGGTCCACGGTGACCTCGGCGGGAGGCTTGTCCACCCGAACCGGCATCGCGCCGCCCTGCACGCCGCCGAAGGAGAAGTCCGGCTTGTAGTAGATGCCCCACATCTCCTCGGTCACGAGCTCGCCGTCCTCATCGAAGAGAGGTGCGTCGGAATCGACGTGGATTACCGGCGGCAAGTCGCCACGCGCGTCGGTGAAGAGTCCAGGGTCGACGCCGAGGGTCCCCTCCTGAAGAAACAGGTAGGTCCACATGTCGATGCCAGCGCGCAGCTCTCCACCGCGGTCTCGTACGTCGACTGTCACCGGCAGATCGAGCATGTCCCAGAAGCTCCGGATCCACGGACCCACGGCGACAACGACCGAGTCGCAGCGGATCGTGCCGCAGTCGGTCTCCACCGCACTGACCGCTCCATCGTCGATGGCGAACCCCGTGACCCGGACCCCAGTGAGGACGCGGACACCCTCGGCCTCGGCCTTGGCGGCAAGGCCGCGCATGGACGCCCGGTTGTTGGCATAGCCGCCGCGGCTCTCGTGGAGGACGTTGGTGATCCTCGGTGCTTGCCAGTCGCCCAACAGGTCGCGCAAGTACGTGCGGCAAGCGTTTTCTCCCTCGACAAGGGTGGAGGGATATCCGATCTCCTGCTGCTCGGTGTAGATCTGTGCAACACCAGCCCGCATGGCCTCGGGGGCTGCCTGGAGGTAGCCCACCGCGTGGTAGGAGAGGCCCTCGGGGTCTGACTCCCAAACTCCTACGGAGTGCGCCATCAACCGGCGCATCGCTGGCTGAAAGTAGTTGTTGCGAATGACTCCGCACGCAATACCGGAGGCGCCAGCGGCGACACCAGACTTGTCGAGCACTACGACCTCGTCACCGCAGCCTAAGCCTCGGACCCGCAATTCGCGCGCGAGGTGCCAGGCGGTGGACAGTCCGTGCACACCCGCTCCGACGACCACATATCGAGACCGCTCGGGCACCGCCGACTGCGACATGACATTGCCTCCGCTGCTGGCCCTACGTCCGTTGCCATATTGGCAACGCTGTTGCACAATGGCTCCTACGCGAACGTAACACGGGAGGGTTTGCCGTGACAACGAACCGCCCGTTGACAACGTTGAGGCGAGCGATGGCCCTGCTACGGGCGCTGGCCGATTCCCCCGTCGACCTGGGTAACAACGAGCTCGCGCGACGTGCGGGTATCAATCCCAGTACAGCCTCCCGGATGCTGGCGACGCTGGGTCAAGACGAGCTGGTGCGACGCATCCCGGAGACCGGCCGGTTCCGGTTGGGGCCGGGGCTGATCGAGCTAGGTAATGTGGCGCTCTCGAGGGTCGATCTGCGTGAACTGGCTCGTGCCCATCTCGTGGCACTCACCGAGGCAACCGGCGAGACAGCCACGCTCTCGGTGCCAGGCGAGCACACGATGGTCACCGTGGACTTCGTCCAAAGTCCGCTGACGGTGCGCAGCGTCGCCGTGGTCGGCCGGCCGAGTGTTACCCATGCGACCGCAATCGGCAAGGTCTTTCTGGCTTCGACGGGGATACTGCCGAGGGGGCCGCTCACGGCGTACACCAAGCGGACGATCACTGATGCGGTCAGGCTCGCCGACGAGGTGACCAAGACCAAGAACCGCGGATGGGGACAGGCGGTGGGCGAGCGCGAGGAGGACCTGAACGCTGTCGCTGCCCCTGTGGTGGGGATGGACGGTCGCCTGATGGCCGTGCTCGGTCTGCAAGGGCCCCGCGGTCGCTTCGGTCCGGAGGCAATGCAGGCCGGGGTTGACCAGTTGTTCAGGCACTGCACCGGGCTCTCGAGGACGATCTAATGCGGTGGCATGGAGCACACTCACCCGTTGCCCCTTAGGCAACGGACTTGTGCGACCCCGTGCCTCGTGCCAAAGTCATTGGCGCTCCGGAACGGAGGTCGAGATGGGGGTTGCATTCGCTCACTACCTGCTAGCGGTTGGCGAGCCGAGCTGGTGGTCGAACCTGTGGACGTTCATCAAATTCGACTGGCCAGACATCGTCTCCAGGTTCATCGCTCATGCGGAGATCGTGCTCATCGCGATCGCGATCACGACCGTCATTGGCGTTGCTCTCGGCGTCTTGACCTACCGGACCGAACGCCCACGAGAGCTCGTCCTCGCCGTCACCGGAGTGTTCTTGACGATCCCGTCGCTGGCATTGTTCGGTCTCTTCCTCGGCGTGCCTTTCCTCGGTCTCGGGGAGCGCTCCGTGCTCCTTGCTCTCATCATGTACGGACTCCTCCCCGTCGTGCGCAACACTGTTGTCGGTCTCCGCGAAGTCGACCCGGCCGTCGTCGAGTCCGCACAAGGGATGGGCATGAGCCGCAACCAGAGGCTCCTCAAAATTGAACTCCCGATGGCATGGCCGGTGATCCTCACCGGCATGCGGGTCTCGACCCTCGTCCTCATCGGCATCGCCGCCATCGGCGCCTACATTCAAGGGCCTGGGCTCGGCGAGCTCATCTTCACCGGGCTTGCACAAATCGGGGGTGCAACCGCGACCAGCTACGTGCTGGCCGGGATGTTGGGGGTCATCGTCTTGGCGATCCTGTTCGACATAGCGTTTGTCCTTCTGTCGTTTCTCACCATCAGGAGAGGGCTGCGATGAGTGACGCGAAGATCCGGCTCGAGCAGCTCGGCAAGAAGTTCCTCACCCAGCGGGAGCCAGCCGTTGCCGAGCTCACGATGGATATCCCCGAGGGCCAGATCGTCATCCTCGTCGGACCGTCCGGATGTGGCAAGACAACCACGATGAAGCTGATCAACCGGCTGATCGAGCCGTCGTCCGGGCGGATCTACCTTGACGGAGAGGACGTCACGAAGGTCAACCCGGACAAGCTGCGGCGCCGCATCGGGTACGTCATCCAGCAGATCGGCCTATTTCCCCACCTGACGATCGCCGACAACATCGCGACCGTTCCGAAGCTGTTGGGGTGGGACAAGAAGCGGGTCTCCGAGCGCGTCGACGAGCTGCTCGAGACCGTCGGCATGGACCCGGGACAGTACCGCAACCGCTATCCCAAGGAGCTGTCTGGCGGCCAGCGGCAGCGGGTGGGTGTCGCCCGCGCGATGAGTGGCGACCCCGATGTCATGCTCATGGACGAGCCTTTCGGTGCGATCGATCCCATCACCCGCGACCGGTTGCAGAACGAGTTCTTACGGCTCCAAGAGCAGATCAAGAAAACGATTATCTTCGTCACCCACGACATCGACGAGGCGATCAAGATGGGGGACCGAATCGCAATCTTGAAGGAGCAGTCACGCATCGCCCAGTACGACACTCCGGAGGAGATCCTCGTCAACCCCGCGGACGACTATGTCTCTGACTTCATCGGACGCGGAGCTTCGCTCAAACGGCTCAGCCTTAGCCGGGTACGCGACCTCCAGCTCAGTGAGTTCCCGACGGCTCCTGAAACGGCGACGACAGCGGAGGTGAGTCGGCTGCTCGACGAGAGCGACCGCACAGCGGTGCTGATCTTAGACGACCACAGGCGCCCAGTTCGATGGGTCAACACCGAGCATCTGCGCAGGAGTGGGACGAACGGCCGCCTTGACGGATCTGGGCTACCAGCCGACGCCGTCGTCCAGCCGAACGCGACTTTAAGCGACACCCTCAACGAGATGCTGACCGCGCGGTACAGCACGGCCATCGTTACCGACTCCTCGGGCGTTTACCAGGGCATCGTCGACATCGACGCGATCAACGACGCGGTGCGGGGCATGCGGGAGGCCGAGCGGGGCCGACTGATCGCCGATCGGCCCGAAGCGGCGTCGGACCAAAGCACGGCCTGATGACCACGCCGACGATCACAGACACCCGCAAGCCTTCGGGCGACCCCGCGGCGGGCACGATCGATCGAGCCAGCGATGAGCGAGGTCGCAGTCTGGCGGGCTACGTGTTCATGCCGGCGGTTCTGCTTGCTGTCGTAATCCTCGTGGTCATCGCCGTTAGCGCTCGCAACGCGCCTTCTGCGTACGTGTCGGTCGAGAAGCAGCGACTGACACTTCACTACGTGACCCAGGCGATCTGGACCCACATCGAGCTCGCTGCGGTCTCGACAGTCATCGTCATTGCGATCTCGGTGCCGCTCGGCATACTGCTCACCCGGGCTTTCGCACGGTTCATCACACCGCCGACGATTGCAGTCTTCAACATCGGTCAGGCCATCCCGTCGATCGGTGTCTTGACCCTCCTGGCATTTTGGAAGATCGGTTTCTGGCCAGTCATCATCGGGCTGGTGGCGTACTCCGCGCTCTCCGTGCTGCGCAACACGATGGTTGGGCTCCAACAGGTCGACCAGTCCGTGATCGAGTCGGCCCGTGGCATGGGGATGACCAAGCTTGCCGTCTTGCTCAAGATCGAGCTGCCCCTCGCGGTGCCGATCATGATGGCAGGGCTACGGACCGCGCTCGTGATCAACGTCGGGACTGCAACCCTCGGAGCGCTCGTCGGTGCCGGAGGACTCGGCCTCGTCATCGTGGCGGGAATCAACCAGGGCGACAACTTTCTGACGGTGGTCGGTGCTGCGCTGACCGCCGTCCTCGCGCTCCTCGTCGACTACGTCGCGGGGATCGCTGAAGATCGGCTCCGTCCGAGGGGGCTGTGATGACCAACGAGCATTCCCAAACAGACGAGTTCGCAACCAATGAGAAGAGGAAGTCGCCATGCGCCTGAGCAAGAGAGCAGTCCTACTGGTCGCCGCGGGAACTGGACTCGCCATGGTAACCGCCGCGTGCAGCAGTAGCAGTAGCGGCGGAGGGGGCAGCGGAGAATTGTCTGGCGTCAGCCTTACCGTAGGCTCGAAGGAGTTCACCGAGCAGTTGATCCTGGGCCAGATCGCGATTCAGGCCCTCGAGAACGCCGGCGCGACAGTTACGGACAAGACCAACATCACGGGGACGACAAACACCCGCAAAGCGCTCGACTCCGGCCAGATCGACATGTACTGGGAGTACACGGGAACCGGTTGGAGCGACATCCTCGGCCATAGTGCAGCCAGCGCACCAAAGGACCCCACCGCACTGTTCACGGCAGTGTCGAAAGAAGACCTCCAGAAGAACCAGATCAAGTGGCTGCCGCCCTCCACTGCCAACGACACATACGCGATCGCAACTTCACAGAAGATATCGGCCAGCACCGGGGTCAAGTCGCTGTCGGACTACGCGAAACTCGCCAACGCCAATCCTGGAGATGCCGCCTTGTGCGTTGCCTCGGAGTTCACCAACCGGTCCGACGGATTGCCGGGACTCGAGAAGGCGTACGGCTTCAAGCTGCCCACCAGCGACATCACCGAGGTTGAGTACGGGATCATCTACCAGCAGCTTCCGACGGCCGATCAGTGCAAATTCGGCGAAGTGTTCTCGACCGATGGCCGGGTTTCGGCCAACAAGCTGATCGTGCTCGAAGACGACAAAAGCTTCTTCGTGCCGTACGACATCGCCATGACGATTCGGGACTCGGTCTACAAGCAGAACCCGAAGATTGCCGACGTACTCAACCCGATCTCACAAAAGCTCACCGAGAACGGTCTCGCTCAGCTGAACGCCCAGGTTGACGTGCAAGGGCTGCCGCCGGATGCCGTCGCGACGAAGTGGCTTCAGGACAACGGATTCATGTGAGGCTCGTAACGGAGCTGTCGAGACGATGGCTGATTGCACGAGGCGGTTGAGCGAGGAGCCAACGGATGCGGATCACACTTGCGCAGTTGGACTCTCGGTTGGGCGACATCGACGCCAACATCGATGTCGCCCACGCCGCGGTGGCGACGGCTGTTACTGAGTCGGCCGACACGATCGTTTTCCCGGAGTTGTTCTTGCCCGGGTACTCCATAGGTGAGGTGGACGACGACCTGTCGATGCGTCCAGACGATCCGCGGATCGAGAAGCTCGCCCGTGCAGCTGGATCCGCGGGTCTCGCAATCGGTTTCATGGAGGCTGGACCGCCCGGGCCGCACACTTACAACAGCGTCGCCTACTACGAGGCTGGACAGTTGATCCATGTACACCGCAAGCTGTACCTCCCCGCGTACGAGCCCTTTGAGGAACGCAACCACTTCACGCCCGGGCCGAGACTTCGAGCGTTCGACCTGAGGCTGGGCACTCGGATAGCAGTGCTGTGTTGCAACGACGCCTGGCAGCCGCAACTAGCTTTCCTGGCAACCCAGGACGGCGCTCAGGTGCTGCTGGTGCCGGCCGCCAGCTCGCAGAGCACGTTTCCCGACCGCTACGACTCGCACGAGTACTGGCACGACATCACCCACTTCTACGGGCGCATGTTCCAAGTGTTCGTCGTCTTCGTCAACCGGATCGGCGTCGAGGGCAGGTTCCGGTTCTGGGGTGGTTCCCACGTCATTGACCCCTGGGGCAACATCGTGGCCGAGGCGTCGCAAGCCGAGGAGCAGATACTGACCGTCGACATCGACCTGGCCGAGGTCAGGCGCCGACGGCGTCAGGTGCCTCTGGTCAAAGAGGCTCGGCTCGGACTTTTACAGCGTGAGATCGGACGCCTGCTCGAGGAGGGGGGCGACCTGTGACGGTGACGTCTGACTGACCGGGCTCAAGCGGGGTCAGTCGGCCAGGTGAGAACGTCGCGCGCCTGGTGGACGTCCAAACGCATTTGGGCAATCAGCGCATCGACTGAGTCGAACACGACCATGCCGCGCAGGCGCTTTGCGAAGGCGATCTCCACCTCGATGCCGTACAGCTCGAGGTCGTCGCGGTCGAGGACGTACGCCTCCACCTGTCGGGTCTCGCCCGCGAACGTGGGGTTGGTGCCCACAGAGATTGCGGCGGGCTGCCACGTCGCCGCTCCGTCGTCCGCGGAACGCAGCCACCCGGCATACACCCCATCGGCGGGCACCGCGGTGACGGTGCCGGCAACCGGCACATTGGCCGTCGGGTAGCCCAGCTCCCGCCCACGCTGCTCCCCTCGCACCACGACTCCACGGACGGAGAACAGGCGACCCAGCGCTTCCGCCGCCACCTCGACGTCGCCGGTGAGCAGGTAGGACCTGACGTACGACGAGGACCAGCGACGATCCTCCCTGCCGTCCAGGGGCAGCGCGAGCACCACGACGTCCTGGTCGGCGAGCATCCGCTGCAGCAGCGGCACGTCCCCCTGCGCTCGGTGCCCGAAGCGGAAGTTCTGGCCGACGACGACGCCTCGCGCATGCAAGGCACCTCGCACGACGTCCGTGACAAAGTCCTCCGCTGGCAGCTTCGACAGCTCTTCGGTGAAGGAAAGCACGAGGACTGCGTCGGCACCCGCCTCGGCGAGCAGGTCCATACGCTGATCGGTAGCAGCCAGCGCCAGCGGCGCCCGCTGCGGAGCAAGCACCCGAAGCGGATGCGGGTCGAACGTCACAACCACCACCGGTAAGTCGCCGAGTGTTCTGGCCAGCTCGGCCGCTCGCTCGATGACGTGGCGGTGACCGCGGTGCACGCCGTCAAAGTTGCCGATGGTGACCACCGTCGGGCCGAGCGCTGGGTCGATGCCGGAGACGCCGTGCCAGATGCGCATCGACGCCTCCCCTTCCACCTGTTGATCGGATCGCCGTACCGGCGCAGACTCTTCCATCTCGTACCCGCATTTCCTCACCCGCCTATGCTGCGGGCCGGTCGGCTCGGTTTGCCATGCTGACGTGGCGGATGCACCGCCAACGCCGCAAAACCTCCATGCGGAGGGTGAGTATCCCACGTCAGCTTGGCAAGCCGCTCAGAAGGGAGCGAACACCGCGACGGCCCTAGCGTCGGCGCCCGCGGGCTCGTACAGCGCGAGGAACTCGCCGGCCGGCGTTAGGAGCGCCACCGGACCCTGTTCGGCAATCCCACCAAGATCGAGCGGCACGCGGCGTCCGTTGCGGATGGCCGGGACGAGGTCCGTATCAATCTGGTACGTCGAAAAGGCGCGCTGAGCCACGGCAGCCATGGACAGGACCGGAAGCC